>NZ_JANLCM010000002.1:329168-658336 GCF_024979235.1 Herbiconiux aconitum | reverse complement strand
GAGCGGACCGAGAGCGCGCTTGCTCGCCTGCGGTTCGAGCACGGCTTCGAAGAACGCCGCGAACCCTGCTGCCGCATCCTCGATTTGTGCCGTGCGTTCTGCGGTCTCGAGCATCGACCGCATCGTCTCCGCGAACACGGCCTGCGCCAGAACGTACTTATTGGGAAAGTGGCGGTAGGCGGTGCCGACCCCGACGCCGGCGTGCCGAGCCACGTCGTCGAGAGTCGGCATCAATCCGGCCGTGTCGAACATTTCAGCTCCGGCCGCGATCAGTGCAGCGCGGTTCCGCGTGCGTACCGGAGAACCGCGTGGTGATCGAGTGGCCGCCACCGCCCGCTCGATCACGTCGCTGAATTCGGTCGTGGAGCGCTTCGGAGACCTGGTCCTCCCCCTTGAGCTCGACGTGACCGATGAGATGGCGGTGCATCAGGCCATCGATGCCGTCGAAGAACGGTTCGGCGGCATCGACATCCTGGTCAACAACGCAGGCCAGGCCGTGATGGGCGCGGTGGAGGAGGTCTCAACCGCACAGGCCCGTGAGCAGATGGAGGTCAACTACTTCGGCGCCCTCTCCGCAACGCAGGCTGTGCTGCCACGCATGCGGGAGCGCCGAAGCGGTCGGATCATCCAGATCTCGTCCATGGGCGGCGTGGTGTCCCTGCCCACCATGGGGAGCTACCACGCGACGAAGTGGGCACTGGAAGCTCTGAGCCAGGCCCTGGCAGGCGAAGTGGCCGAATACGGCATCCACGTGACGCTCGTAGAGCCGCTCACGTTCCCGACGGAGCTCGGCTCGGGCGCCCCACAGATGCCCGAGTACGACAGCGCCCGGGCGGGGGTCATGGCCGGCTTCGCCGGCAGCGGCATCGGTCCGGGCGACCCGGCAGCGGCCGGAAAGGCCCTGCTCGCCATTGCCGATGCCGACAACCCTCCCCTGCGGGTGCTGTTCGGTGCGAACGGTCTCGCACTCATCCGCCCGGAATTCGAGCGCCGGCTCGCTCTCTGGGAGCAATGGGATGACATCGCTCAGCTCTCGCAGGGAGCTCCTTCGGCCTGAACTCGACGATGCGAGACTCGGCCCTCACGCCCGACCGAGTCTCGCCATCGCAGCGTAGAGCTGCTCGTCGGTGAGCGCAGGCTCAGCGAGGGGTTCCTCCCCGCGGAACCGGAAAGAATCAAGCATCAGCAGGAGCTGCCGGCGCCAGGCTCTCGGTGCAATTCCCGTCGTCGCTTCGATGATGCGAGCGTTCGCCCAGGTCACAGCGATCAGGTCGCCGATCGTGAGTTCCGGGCGAACCAGTCCCGCGTCCTGAGCGCGGGTGAGGATGCGGGCCATCACGTCGCACACCCGGTCATGCAGAACCTCGGTCTCCCGATTGGCGGGAAATCGCATCGACACGAAGTCGTTGAACCCGCGATCATCCGCTTGCATGGCGCACAGTGTTTCGAGGAACTGACTCAGTCCGAGCCATGGGTCGTCGGCCGTCAGTGCCAGGTCGGCGGTCTGCATGAAGAGCGCGAACTTGTCGTCGAACGCCGCCAGGATCAAATCGATCCGCTGCGGGAAATGGCGATACAGGGTTCCGATCGCCACTCCCCCACTCTTGGCAATCTGCTCGAGCGACGCGTCGATACCGTTCTCGGCAAAAGACTCGCGGGCAGCGAGCAGGATTCGCTCCCGATTGAGAGCGGCGTCTCGTCGCAACTGCGGAGTCCGGCTGCTCGCATCGACGTTCATACCGTCAGAGTACAAGCCCGCCCTCCCTCCATCAGCGTCTGCTGCACTCACACCGCCGTGCGCCCGCCGTTGACGTGAATCAGTTCGCCGCTGACGAAGCGGGCGTCATCGCTGGCGAGGAAAGAGATGACCGCGGCGATGTCATCCGCTTCGGCAACGAAGCCCAATGGGGACTGTGCAGCGAGCTGTGCCAGGCCTTCTCCGAGTCCCGCCTCGCTGCCCGGCGTGCGGGTCGGGCCCGGGCTGACAGAGTTGACGCGGACGCCGGCGCTTCCGTATTCGGCCGCCCAACTCTTGGTGAGAAGGTCCACGGCCGCCTTGCTGGCGCCGTACACAGCCAGCCCAGGGAGCGCGATGTGCGCGGCGAGGGTGGAGACGTTCACGATCGAGCCGCCTCCGCGCGCGACCATCCCGGGTGCCAGGTGGGAAACCAGGTAGAACGGGGCGGTCACGTTAGTGCCGAGCACGGCCTCGAAGGTCGATTCGTCGAATCCGGCCGTCGGTCCGCCGGCTCCGATCGCCGCGTTGTTCACGAGGATGTCGATCCTTCCTCCTGCGGCCTCGGTCGCCTCCGCGGCGAGGTCGGCCGCCGAGGCGGCGCCCAGCAGGTCCGCGCGCACGAAGTCTGCCGTGCCGCCGTCGGCGCGGATCTCGTCGACGACGATTGACCCTCGTTCCTCGTTGCGTCCGGAGACGATGACATGGATGCCCTTCCGGGCGAGGCGTCGGGCGGTGGCGCGGCCGATCCGCTGGTGGAACCCGTGATCAGTGCGGTAGTGAAATTCATGGAGATCTTCCTGTGAGAGCTGGTGATGGCAGCGAGCGAGGCGAGCCGACGGGGTGACCGGCCCGCCGACGGCTCAGAGATGCTGCAGGAACACCACGCGGTCAGCGATTGCCGCTCGTGCGGCGTGCGATTCGCCCGCGAACTGGTCGAAGCCGTGGAATGCCCCCGGACGCACGACGAGATGAACCGGCACGGCGCTCCCCATGAGTCGCGTCGCATAGGCGACGGTCTCCACACAGAACAGGTCGAGCTGGCCGACTTCGACGTAGGCAGCGGGAAGGCCGGCCAGCTCCTCGGTGCGTGCCGCGGCCGCGAGTGCCGGCACCGCGTCCGTGCCATAAGCATCACCGAGGTACGCCGTCCACCCGGTGACGTTGTCGCCCACGGACCAGGTCAAGAAGGGTTCGACCGCCGGGGTGGTGCCGACAGTGCGGTCGTCGAGCATCGGATAGATCAGGAGTTGCGCGGCGACCGGTCCGATGCCGCGATCGCGGCACACTACAGCTACCGCCGCTGCGAGACCTCCGCCAGCCGAGTCACCCATCACCGCCACCGCCGTGCCCGGTGCATGCTCGGCGACATGCTCGCTCGCCCACCTCACGGCCGCGACGCCGTCCTCGAGCGCTGCGGGGTACGGAGCGTCGGGCGCCAGACGGTAGTCGACCGCGACCACCGTGACCCCGGCTTCTGCAGCGTAGCGACGGTGAACGTGGTCGTATCCGTCGACCGAGCCGGCGATGAGGCCACCGCCATGGAAGTAGACGACGAGCGCCTTCGTGTCGCCCTGCGGGCGGTACAGTCGCAGCGGTACATCGTGGCCGTCGGCTGAAGTCGTGCTGAGGTCCATCGTCGTGATGTCGCGGTGATCACCGGATGCTCCGGCGGCCAGGAAGCCGTAGAGACCGTCGATGTTGGCGCGGCGCGTGCGCCAGTCCCCCACTGCGGGAGCCTCGGGCGGCATCGCGGCGCCGAGTGGCGCGAGGGCGGCGAGCATTTCCTTGTCGATTTCGAGCATGGTGACCTCCAGAGTGTCGATTCGAGGCTAAGTCGAGCTATGCCTCAGGTTACGCACTCTAGCAAACATGAGGCATGCCTCCGAATAGCCGCCGATCTCTCCATGGTCTCGATCACCGTTCCCCTACCCGCCTCGGCACGCGATGGGTGGCATCGCAGCGGCCTGAAAGTTAGGCTCGATCACATAGCCAAAATCAGGGTCGATGCTCTTTCCCGAGAATGCCCAGAGTCGGGGTATTGCTGGAATGTAAGTTCTGATAACTTTGCGCACATCATCGCCGAACCAGCGGCGAATTGGGATGCGTTCCTCAGAATGGAGACGTCACGATGTCGAACGAGTTGCAGGAAACGAGCACCGCCCCCGCTCACCCCGATCCCGCACCTGTGCCCGCGCCGGCGGCCCCCCATCCGCATCACCACCACGGCTGGTGGTGGAAGACGCTGCTCGCCGGACTCGCGCTCTGGATCGTGACGATCATCGTCACACTCTTCACCCGCAACACGAATCTCGTGCCGACTCTCATCCTCCTCGGCAGCTTCCTCGTGCCCTTCTGCGTGGTGCTGTTCGTCGTTGAACGGGTGACCGGATCGATCAGCACGCTGCAACTCATCCTCGCGTTCTTCGTCGGCGGCATCTTCGGCGTGCTCGGGGCATCGCTGCTCGAGTTCCCGCTGCAGAAGTCGTTCTGGATCTACGGCCTGGTGGGCCTGATCGAAGAGTTCGTCAAGGGCGTGCTTCTCGTCATCATCGGCTGGCGGGTGGTTCCGAAGACGGCTGCCCAGGGCGCGCTCCTCGGCGCCACGATCGGTGCCGGATTCGCCGCGTTCGAATCGGCGGGCTACGCCTTCACCGCGGCGATCACCGCGCAGGGCATCGACCTCGTCTCCTTGCTCCAGACCGAGGTGGTGCGTGCCATCCTGGCCCCGGTGGGCCACGTGCTCTGGACGGCGGTGCTCGGAGCCGTGCTCTTCGGATGCGCGCACCTGCGACCCCGATTCCGCTGGTCGCCGTGGATACTGCTGGCCTTCGTGGCCAGCGCCCTCTTCCACGCCCTGTGGGATTCGTCATCAGAGGTCGCGGCCTTCATCGCGCTCCAGTTGAACGGTCGGGCGATGCAGGAGCTCCAGAGGGGGTTCCTCACCCAGAGCGTGGAGAACTCGGTCTCGACTCTTGCCACCGTGCTCTACGTCGTGGGCCTCGTGATCGTCTCGGCCGCGGGGATCATCACGCTCTGGCTGATCCTGCGGCACTTCCGACGGGCCGAGTCGCTGTGGAAGACCAACGTCTCCGTTGCGGCATCCTGACCCCGGCAGCGCGCAGCGCAGGCAGTGAGTGGCTGCGCGGGGAGAGAACGCCCCGCGCAGCCACTCAGACCGACCGGGTGTCTAGGCCCGGCGTCGTGCCGATCGCAGCGCCAGCAGCCCGGCGCCGGCGGCGGCGGTGAAGAGCCCGCCCACGATCAGCCACAGGGCATCGAGACCGGTCGCCGCGAGCGACCCGGAACCGGAACCGGAACCGGAATCTCCGACCGAACCATTGCCACCCTGACCAGGCGCGCCGGGGTCGGACGGATCGCCGGGCTGGCCGGGATCACCAGGATCGCCGGGGTCGCCAGGGTCACCGGGCTCACCCGGGTCCGCGGGCCCGATCGGCGGCGCCTCCTCCCCCAGCAGCACCGCGATGCTCGCACGGTGCACTCCTCCCCCGTTCGTGCCGGCCAGCAGCCACTTTCCGTCAGTACTCGTGGTCAGCGACCGGATCGATGTGGCGTCGAGTCCGGCGGAGACGTTCGACCAGGTCGAACCGCCGTCGATGCTCATGAGCACGCCGCGCCCGAGGGTCACCAAGCCGTTCGGCCGGAACGACTTGGTTCCCGCGAACAGCACGGTTCCCGTCGATCGCTCCACCGAGGTGAACGACCCGACCAGGATGTCCGGTGACGGCACCACGGCGGGGGCGAAGGTCGCACCGCCATCCGTCGACACCTGGATGCCGTTGCGGCCCACGAACACATGGTTCGGGTCGGCCGGATCGACCCACACCGACTGAGCGCTCTCGTCGGAGATCGAACGGATGCTCCGGCCGAAGTCGTCCGAGACGAACACGCCCTCGTCGGCAGCGATCCACAACCGGCCCGCTGTCGACGGGTCAGGGCTCAGCTGGTTGACCGCGATCGGATGCGCGTACGTGTCCCAGTTCGCCCATCCGTCGCCCGTCACGATGAGCCCGGAATCGCGCTCGTTCTTGAAGGCGGCGACCATGCTGCCCGGGTTGCTCGGATCGAGGGTGAAGGCCCGGCTCTCGAACCCCGACGGCCCGGTCTGCACGAAGGTGGCGCCCCCGTCGGTGCTGTGCTCGATGCGGGCACCGCCGAAGGCATCCTGTCGCAGTCGCCAGAGGCCGAGCGGATGCGTCGGATCGGCGACCATGTCGGTGCTGCCCACCCCGATCCAGCCTTCGCCGCCCGTGCGCCCCCATTCGGTGACGTCGTCGCCGAGCACCGCGGCATCCGGCAGACGGGTCGACCCGACCCCGTGGCTGTCCGAGACCCGCACGACCGGCTCGCCTTCCGCATCCACTCCGCTGAGGATCGAGGCGACCGAGTTGCCGGAGACGCCGAGGCGCTCGAAGGTCGCGCCGTCGTCGGTGGAGTAGAGCCCCGCGCCGTCGAGCGACACCAGCAACGATTCGTCGCCGGCCCAGTGCGCGAAGTCCAGTGCGACCGGCCCGTGGTAGGGATACTCGGTCTTCGCGAACGAATTGCCGTCGTCGGAGCTGGTGTAGTACCCCTCCGGCGCGCCGACGTAGAGCGAGTCGCCATCGAACTCGATCGCGGTCGGGCTGATCGTCGGTGTGGCGAGGTCATCCCAGGTGGCTCCCCCGTCGGTGGAACGCAGCAGCCCTTCTTCGAAGAGACTGACGACGAACGTGCCCTCCTGTGCCGTCACGCCGGTGAAGGTGTGGGTGAACGTCGCTTCGTCGATCAGCTCCGGCGTGCCGGGGGTGCCGTCGATGCCTGCGATGCGGAACAGGCCGGTCGCGCTGACGAGCACCAGATCCGAGCCGTCGATCGCGATGTCGGTCGGCGGTTGCTCCCAGCGGTAGGCCAGGTGCGACCACGATCGACCTCCGTCGTGACTGTATTCCACGCCGTCGCCGACCGTGGCGACGAGTGTCTGCCCGCTCGTGGTGGACGAGAAGATGTGCTTGTCCGGGAAGGGCAGCACATCCCAGGTCGCCCCGAGGTCGTCGGTGCGAACGAGCATGCCGTCGTAGCTGGGATCGAGGGCCACGCGCCCGACGGTGCCGTTCAGGAAGTACCAGAACGCGTTCGGATCGGCCGGGTCGGCGAACGGACGCCCTTCGCCGTCACCGACCGGGAGGTCGCGCGCCTGGTTCCAGGTCTGCCCCTTGTCGGAGGTGAAGAACGGCCGCGAGGTACCCTCGGCCGTCAGCATCGCCGTCTCGCCGTCGACCGGCGAGGTCGCGACGAACGCGCTGTTGCTGTCACGCCCGAGCTGCTGCCAGGTGCCGTCTCCGGTCACCGTGGGCAGCACCTCGAACGAGCCCGCGCCGAGCTGCGTCGAACCCTGCGACTCGCCGGAGACGGAGATGGTGTGGCCGCCCACCTCGGTGGAATCGACCGATCCCTCGTACCAGCCCGGGCGGGTGTTGATGCCCTCGTCGTCGATCTCGCCGGAGAGCTCCATCGCGACCGACAGCACCGCGCCCGACGGAGTCGTCACCTGCACCGTCGGCGGGGCGTCGAGCTGTGCGTCGGCGTGCACGAACACCTTGGCGTGACCGGACGACGGGTCGGGGGTGGCGCGAACGAGCAGCTCGCGGGAGACCGCGAGATAGGGCACGCGCACCTCCGAACCGTCGCTCAGGCTCACCACAACGATGCCGGACACCTCAGCGTGACCGGATGTCACGTCGGGTGTGGCGATGAGCACGGCCGACGAGTTCGAATCGGCCGGCAGGTCGAGAGTGTCGACATCGAGTGTCGCCGAGCCCGTGCTCGCGACGGAGGGCTCGATGGTGAGGGTCGCCGTGAGCGCCTGATCGCTGGAGTTCGTGACGATCAGCACGGTCGCGCGACTCGGGTCGGTGGCGTCTGCGTCGACGAGGCCGAGCGAGGCGACGGCAGGCTGCACCGTGACTCTCTGCCGAACGGCTGCGGCGACATCGAGGAGACCGGCTCCCTGGTCGGAGGGCGAGGCATCCACAGCGCTGCTGGAGAGCGGTGCCGCCGATCCGATCAGGATGTCGCGCACCTGCCACGGATCGGCATCCGGCCGCATCTGGCGCAGCAACGCGGCAGCGCCTGCGACGTGCGGAGCGGCCATCGAGGTTCCCGACAGCCGATAGGCGTCGTCGTCGATGCCCTGAGCGGCCGGCACGAGCGAGCGGATCTCGACGCCCGGGGCGACGATCTCGGGCTTCAGCCGCATGGCGTCCGACGGGCCCCGCGAGCTGAACGACGCGATGGTGTCGGTCATGTCCTTCGCCGACACCGTCGCCGTGGCATCACCGGCGAGCACGGCGTCGCGGATCTGCGCGTACTGGTCGGCCGTGGTGCCCATCACCACGATCGAGTCCAGCCGGAGGTCCGACCCGCTGCCGAGCGCGTCGGCTCCGCTCCCGGATGCCTTCGCCTCGAGGATGCCGGAATCCGGGTCGATGGAGTCGGTGCGGGAGATGCCTCCGCCGAAGACCGGGGGGAGTTCATAGACGAGCGCGGCCGCGGCGCCCTTGCTCTCGGCGACCCATGCCTTGTGGAAGTCGTCCTGAATCTCGGCGGTGCTGCGCGGCACGATGCCGCTGTAGGCCACGATCGCCCCGCTCAGGTCACCGGCGGCTTCGAAGTCGGCATCGGTTCCTTCGCCGACATCGACGACGCGCGCGGTGAAGCCTTCCGCCGGCGGGTTCGCGGAGTAGAGCACCCGTGAGGTCGGCACCGCGTGTTCTTCGGGCGTCGTCAACGAGATGGTGGGGATGCTGAAGTTCGTCGTCGAGGCTCCGACCGCGACCACATCGGTTGCGGAGGCGGGGCTGCTGACGGTCTGCTCCCCCGGTCCGGCGTTGCCGGCAGCGGCCACGACGACGGCTCCGGCGATCAGCGCGTTCGCGGCGGCGACGCCGAGCGGATCCGAGCCGTCGCCGGGAAGTCCGAGGCTCATGTTGATCACGTCGGCCGGATGCGCGCCCGCCGGCGAAACCGCGGCGCCGAGGGCCTCGATGGCGTCGGACACCTGTCCCCCGCCGTCCGCGTCGAGCACCTTGTAGGCGGTGAGGGTCGCGTCGGGCGCGACGCCGGTGATCTCGTCGACGCCGGCGCCGGCCACGATGCCGGCGACGTGGGTGCCGTGGTAGTGGTCGTCCATCGGGTCGGCGTCGTCGTTGGTGAAGTCGTAGCCGTCTACCACCTTGAACCCTTCACCGAAACCCCCGCCGAGGTCGGCCAGGGTGTAGTCGATGCCGGTGTCGAGGATCGCGACGGTGACGCCGGCCCCGCGCGCGGCCGAGCCATCGGGCGCGGTCTGCGCCCAGACCTCCGGGGCGCCGATCGCGGGCACGCTCACGTCGGTGAGCGCTTCCGTGCGACCGTCGACCGACACGCGACTGACGTCGGGCAGGGCGCGGAGCGCAGCCAGATCGGCGGAGTCGACGGTGCCGGCCACGGCGTCGATCACGCCGGTGAGGTAACGGGCGTCGTCGATCGCGACGCCGGTCGTGCGGGCGGAGTCGACGAAAGCGCGTTGTTCGGCCTCGAGTGCCTGAGCGGCCGCGGTGTAGTCGGCGGCGACGGCGGAGGCGATGCCGATGTCCGCACTCGACCGGGCCTGCTGCAGACGCTCGGCGCCGATGGTGCGAACCGCGGAGTCGCCCGCGAACTCGACGATCACATCGACGGGGCCGGCGGCATCCGTGCTTCCCTGCCGAGCGGGAGTCGACGCCTGTGCGGCGACTCCGAACGCCGACAGCGGAGTCACGAGGCAGATCGCGAGAGCTGTCGCCGTCAAGCGACGGCGACCCGATCTGCGGGGTTGGGGGGTGGGCGGCATGAACGACCTTTCCTTGTTGACCTGACCGGTCGTCCACTTCTTCGAGCCTCGAGGAGCGCGCGGAATCGTCGACCGTGGTGTCTTTGCTACCGGAGCATCCGTGGCCCCCACTAGGGGGTGGGCTGTCCTTCCGCGGTCACTGTCCTAGAGCGGACAGGAGTTTTTACCGCGGCGAAACACACCGAGCGAATTCGATACGAACCGCGCTCAGATCCAGCCGCGCCGAGCCGCCTCGGCACCGGCCTGAAAACGGTTCGCCGCGCCGAGCTCGTGCAGGAGCTCCCGGCTGCGCCGGCGCACCGTGCGGGCCGACACCCCGAGTTGGCGAGCGATCATCTCGTCTTTGAGGCCGGTGGAGAACAGGGCCAGCAGCGCGCGTTCGGCATCCGTCGCCGGGCGGAACGTCTGCGCTCCGGTCGCTCCGGCGGCAGTGGGGGCCCCGGCGTCGGCCGCGTCACGCCCGCCCAGGCTCGATGGGCGGTGCATCCGGTGCTGCGTCATCGTCTCCAGCTCGGAGCGCTCGGTCGGGATGGGCACCGCACGGCGCCAGTGGGAGTCGAAGAGTTCGATGAGAGCGTTCACGAGAGGTTCGGCTTCGGTGACCAGAGCGACCGGCGCCGAGCCCGACATGACGAGCGACACGAGCGCGATGCGACGGTCGGCGATGGCCATCTTCACCGGAAGATCGGTCGTGACCCTGGCCTCCTCGCCGATCGCCACCAGCCGCCGGAGGTCGTCGAACGCCGATTCCTCGTCGAGACTCGCGGCGGCATACACCGCCCGCCACACCACACCCCGCCCGAGCACGACCTCTTCGAGCGGGTTGCTGGTGGCGAGAACGTAGGGCGGACGGTCGAAGGCGAGGAACTCGAAGCCCGCCTGGTGCTCGAGCCGGTTGTACCACCCGCCCACTTCGTCGGCACCGCTCACGATGCGGCTGAGGCTCGGGTCGGCTTGGGAACGCTGGGCGTCGTCGAAGGTGGCGGCGAGTTGCGGCACCGCGTCGCGGATGCGGTTCAGTTGGTCGGCCGTGCGGTCGGCGAGCACGCGGATGGCGAACCGCGGATCGACGGCCGAATACTCCCCGTCGACAGCGAGACGGTTCACGAGACCCAGCGACCGCAGCGTCTCCAGCTCCGCCATCGCCCGGTCGTCGCTGAGGCCGAACGAGCGGGCCGCATTCTGGATGGAGGTGGTCGAGTCGGCCACGACCTCGCGGTAGATGCGCTCGCCGAGCTCGGTCACACCGAGCAGGGACAGGGTCGCGTCGCCCGGCATCCCGCTCCCCCGTCACCCCTTCGCGTGCACCCCGCGCGCGGATTCGAGGCTAGCAGGGGAAGCCGCGACGCGGCGCACTCAGAGGGTGGAGCCGCCTCCGCGGAGGAACGCCTCCAGCGACACCGGTTCGGCGCCCGTGAGGGCCTCGACGTCGGCGCTCACGGGCGCCAGTGCTCCGCTCGCGATCGCGGTGTAGGTGCTCACCCACGCCTCGACCTGCCAATCGGGCGCGCCGTACCGGGCGCGGGAGGCGAAAGCCTCGTCGATGGTCTCGTTCTCGAATCGCACGTCGCGGCCGCGCACCCGTGCGATCGTGGCAGCGGCCTCCGCAAGCGTGATTGCCTCCGGGCCGGTGAGGTCGTAGCGGCGGTCGGCGTGGGAAGCCGGATCGCCGAGAACCGCGACGGCCGAACGCGCCACATCCACGCGCGCGACGATCGACACCCGGCCGTCGCCCGCCGGCCCGCGGATGACGCCATCCTCCCCCACCATGTTCTCGATGAAGTCGGTGTAGAGGTTGTCGCGCAAGAAGGTCCACTCGAGGCCCGAGGCCTTGATGTGCTCCTCGGTGGCGTAATGATCGCGCGCGAGCGTGAAGATCGCGTCCGGCGCCGCCGCGAAGAACGAGGTGTAGACGATGTGGCGCACACCGGCCGCCTCCGCGGCATCGACGAAGGCGGCGTGTTCCTCGCGTCGCTCGACGGTCTCGGCGGCCGACACCATGAACACCGTATCGATGCCCTCCAGAGCGTTTCGTGCGGCATCGCGGTCTCGGTATTCGATCCGGTGCACAGAGCTCTCGGGCAGCTGAGGTGCGCGGGAGGGGTCGCGCACGAGCAGTCGTTGAGCGACCCCGCGAGCGGCGAGCTCACGCGCCACCATTCCCCCGACCACTCCGGTGGCGCCGGTCACGGCGATGGGCGGCTGCGTTGTCATGCAGGAAGGATACGTCCGCACCCGGCGGGGCTCAAGGGCGGCCGGTGTCGGCCTGGCCCTTCTCGATCCGGTCGGTCACGTCGTTGAGGGCTCGGGCCACGATGGCCGCATCACCCGGGGACAGGTGGTCCATCACGTCGACGACAGTCTCGTGGAAGGTGCGGTAGCCGGCCTCGACCTTCGCCGCCGCCGCGGGAGTGGGCTCCAGCAGTTGCGCGCGACGGTCGGTGGGATGCGGCCGTCGACGGAGGTCGCCGATCTGCTCCAGGCGGTCGATGATCTTGGTGACCGAGGCATTCGAGGTCGTGAGCATGACCACGAGATCCTTCGGCCCGGTGTCCCGGCCCTCGCGCTGCGCTTGCAGGAGATAGCGGATGGCGTGGAATTCGTTGTTGCTCAGTCCGATGACGGCCCGCACCCGGTCGACCTCCGCCTCCTCCGCCCGCTGGAGTCGGAGCAAGGCGTCGACGGCAGCCTTCGCCGCCTCGGACTTCGGGGCCTCGGCATAGAGATGCCGGGCCTCACGTCGCACGACGTTCTGCGGCATCAGACCGCCCCGCGGAGGGTCGGCCCGAGGAGCGGGGCGAATCGATCGGTCATCATCTGAATATGGCAGGGTGCGCCGCATCCGGCCACCGATCCACAGCGTGTACGCAAGGCCGGGCCGCGGGCATCAGCTGCCGGCCGCCGTCGACGTGAGGGCGCGCAACCCCTCGATTCCGGCTTTCGCGTGCGCCGCCCTCTGCATCATCGCGCCGGTTCCTTCTCGCAGGAGTTGCTGCAGGCGATCGTCGACGGATGCCGCGTCGCCGAGGTGCTGGAGCGCGGGGGTGATCCGGCGCAGCAGTTCGGCGACGACGTCTGCGGCGGATTCCAGCGAGCCGGTCACCGGATGCACGAGCCGAGCGCTCAGGCCGTCGCGGGCCGCATGCCACGCGGCAGCATCGAGGAGCTCCGGATGAATCGCGATTTCCGGGCGCGGTTCGTCCAGCGCCGTGACCACCAGGGCCCGGCAGATCGCCGCGAGAAGGACGCTCTGCCAGGACTCGAGCTGCGCGTCGAACACCCGGAACTCGATCGTGGGGTGAGTCTCCGAGAGGCGGAGGTTCCAGGCGACGGTCGCGGCATCGGCCGTGCCGCCGACCCCCACCAGCCGAGCGAGACGCGCGTCGTAGTCGCCCGGTCCGTCGAAGCTCGGCGGGCACCCGTTCGTTGTCCAGCGGCTCATCAGAATGCTGCGCCAGCTGGCGAATCCCGTGTCGCTGCCGCGCCAGAACGGCGAGTTGCCCCCGAGGGCCAGCAGCACAGGCAACCAGGGCCGCACCGCGTTCATCACCCGCACCCCCTCGGCGCGGTTCGGCACGCCGACATGTACGTGCAGGGCGCTGATCTGGTGGTCGTCGACGACCGCCCCGAATCCGCGCGAAATGCCCTCGTAGCGGGGCGACCGGGTCACCCGGGGGCGCCGGCCCACCGTTCGGAACGGCACACCGCCGTTCCAGGCCAGCACGCCAGATTCGGAGCATCCGCCTGCCACGGCAGCGCGGAACCGGGCGAGCCCATCGGACGCATCCTGAAGCGACGTGTAGACCGGCGACGAGAACTCGACCTGCGAGGCGAGGTATTCCCGCGACACGAACGGCCCCGACAAGGGATCG
The DNA here is from genome assembly GCF_024979235.1 of Herbiconiux aconitum. Lineage (NCBI taxonomy): Bacteria > Bacillati > Actinomycetota > Actinomycetes > Micrococcales > Microbacteriaceae > Herbiconiux > Herbiconiux aconitum. Next base: position 644,856 of record NZ_JANLCM010000002.1, on the reverse strand, counting down.
GCCCGCACGGCGTGGAACACCGCGTCGCCGTCGACCGGCGCCAATGATGCCCGATCGACCAGCATGGTCTCCTCTTCGATCCCGAACGTCGTGAGCATGTTCCCGGCATACCACCTGTCAAGCCCGAGCGGAGGGGCGGCGCGGGGCGTAGGCAGGAATCATGAGAGCACTCACCTGGCAAGGCACGATGAAGGTTCGCGTCGACGAGGTCGCCGATCCCGAGATCATCGATCCGACCGATGCCGTCATCCGCGTGACGTCAACGGCGATCTGCGGATCGGATCTCCACCTCTACGACGTGCTCGGGCCGTTCCTCGACAAGGGCGACATCCTCGGCCACGAACCGATGGGAATCGTCGAGTCCGTCGGAGCCGCCGTCACCGGTCTGGCCGTGGGCGACCGCGTCGTCATTCCGTTCGTGATCGCTTGCGGGCACTGCTTCATGTGCGAGCAGGGCCTCACCACCCAGTGCGAGACCACCCAGAACCGTGACACCGACACCGGCGCTTCGCTCTACGGGTACACCGAGCTCTACGGATCGGTGCCGGGAGGGCAGGCCGAGAAGCTACGCGTGCCTCTCGCCGATTTCAACGCCATCAAGGTGGGCACGGAGCTGCCCGACGACCGCTACCTCTTTCTGAGCGACATCCTCCCCACCGCGTGGCAGGGTGTGCAGTACGCCGAGGTGCCCGAAGGCGGCACGCTCGCCGTGATCGGGCTCGGGCCGGTGGGCCAGTTCGCCGGCCGGATCGGCCGGCACCTCGGCTATCGCGTGCTCGGTGTCGATCCCGTTCCCGAGCGCCGCGCCATGGCGGCACGCCACGGCATCGAGGTGTTCGACCTCACCGACGACGTGATCGAGGTGCTGCGCTCGGCGACCGACGGTCGAGGTCCCGACTCCGTGGTCGACGCGGTCGGCATGGAGGCGCACGGCAACCCGGGTGTGGAGTTCGCCACCTACGCCGTGGGCAAGCTGCCCGAACCACTGGCCAAGAAGGCCATGACCACGGTCGGCGTCGACCGCCTCGCGGCGATGCTCCTCGCGCTCGAGGTGGTGCGCCGCGGGGGCACCGTGTCGCTCAGCGGCGTCTACGCGGGAGCGGCCGATCCGATGCCCTTCATGAGCATGTTCGACAAGGGGCTCACCCTCCGCATGGGCCAGTGCAACGTGCACCGCTGGATCGACACGTTGCTTCCTCTGGTGGAAGACCCGGCCGATCCGCTCGGCATCGACGACCTCGTGACGCATCATGTGCCGCTCGAAGACGCGCCGCGCATGTACGAGACCTTCAAGAACAAGGAAGACGGGTGCGTGAAGGTGATTCTGCAGCCCTGACGGCGGCCACCGCACAACCAAGTGGGAGTCAGCTGAGGATCACCAGCTGCTGGGTGGCGCGGGTCATCGCGACATAGCGGTCGACGTGTCCCTCGATGCCGCCGCCGAAGGCGTCCGGATCGACGAGCACGACCAGGTCGAACTCGAGCCCTTTCGACAGCTCAGGGGTGAGCGAACGCACCCGGGGCGTCGAGGGCACGGCGGGGTCGCCGATCACGCAGGCGATCCCCTCCTGGTGCTCGGCCAGCCAGGTCTCGAGGATGCCTTCGAGTTCCTCCCGCGATCCGTGCACGACCGGAACCCCGCTGCGACGGATCGAGGTCGGCACGTTGGCATCGGGAAGCACGGCTCGGATGACCGGCTCGGCCTCAGCCATGACCTCCTCGGGAGTGCGGTAGTTGACGCTGAGGGAGGCCAGCGTGACGTGACCGAGCCCGATCCGTTCGAGCCGTTCCCGCCACGATTCCGTGAAGCCGTGCCGGGCCTGTGCTCGGTCGCCGACGATCGTGAAGCTCCGCGACGGGCAGCGGTGCAGCAGCATCTGCCACTCGGCGTCGCTCAATTCCTGCGCCTCGTCGACCACGATGTGCGCGAACGGGCCGGCCAGCCGGTCGGGATCGATGCTCGGCAGCGCCGCCTCGTCGACCAGGCTGTTCTGGGCATCATCACCGCGCAGCATCGACATCAGGAGCAGCTCGGAGTCGTCGGCGGCGATGAGGTCGTCGATCACCCGATCCCGGCTCTCCCGCTCGGCGGCGAGGGCTGCTTCGCGCCGCCGGCGGCGACGGGATGCCTCCGGGTCGCCGATCCGCAGTCGGGCCGCGTCGAGGAAGGGCAGATCCGATACCGTCCAGGCGCGGGCGTCTGCGCGCTGGAGAGCCAGGATGTCGTGGGCGCTCAGCCAGGGTGCGCACTGCTGCAGGTGGGCGGGCACCGACCAGAGGTCGCTGACGACGCCGACCGGATCGAGCAGCGGCCAGCACCGGTTGAAGGTGCTCGTGAGTTCATCGTTCAGCACCAGGGAGCGGCGGAGTTGCGCGGCCGTGACGTCGTCGTCACCCTCGCGCCCGTGCCTGTCGAGCACGATGTCGACGAGCGCCTCCCAGACCTCGTCGCGGGCGTCGTTGTGCGGCGTGCCGGGTTCGGGCGCGTCGAAGGCCTCGGCCCAGTCGTCGGGCCCCACCTCGACCTCCGACCACGGGGTCTCGACCGTGACCGTGCGTGTCGGTGCCTGCTCGTGCATCGCGACAGCCCGCTCGATCACCCTCACCGGATCGGCGGATGCTTTCAGTCGCGCCACCTCCACATCACTCTCGATCGCGGCGTCGGCACCTTCGACCACCAGGTCGCGCACGGTGGCGATCCGCACCCCCTCCTCCCCCAGGCTCGGGAGCACATCGTCGACGTAGGCCAGATACCCGACGCTCGGGCCCACGAACAGCACGCCGCCGCGGCGGCGGTCGAGGCGCGGATCGGAGTACAGCAGATACGCGGTGCGGTGTAGCGCGACCACGGTCTTCCCGGTGCCCGGCCCTCCGTCGACGACGAGCGCCCCTCGGGAGCCGGCACGGATGATCGCATCCTGATCGGCCTGGATGGTGCCGAGCACGTCGCGCATACGGCTCGACCGGCTGCTGCCGAGGCTCGCGATGAACGCGGACTGGTCGTCGAGCGCGACGGCACCGTCGAATCCGTCCACCGTGAACACCTCGTCCCAGTAGTCGCTGATGCGGCCCCGCGTCCAGCGATAGCGGCGGCGGCTGGTGAGCCCCATCGGATCGGCCAGGGTAGCTCCGAAGAACGGTTCGGCCGCCGGAGACCGCCAATCCAGCAGCAGTCGGCGACCGGCGCTGTCGGTGAGGCCGAACCGCCCGATGTAGAGAGGTTCGGGGTCGTCGGCGCGCACGACGCGGCCGAGACACACGTCGAGTCCGTAGCGGCGCAGCGCACGCAGGCGGGTCGTCAGCTGGTGGATCTCGATGTCGCGATCCATCGCCTCCTGGCCCACTCCACCCGGGCTCCGGCGCACGCGGTCGAGTCGGTCGGAGAGTGCGGCGATCGACTGCTCGAGGCTCTCCACGAGGGCCGCGAAATGCCTGTCGTCATCGGCGATCAACGCTGGGGCGGCCTTGCGGGCCAGGCGCTCGGCTAGGTCGAACGCACTCGTGGTCAGGGTCATCAGGTCCTCTCGATCGGGCTGCGGCCGCCCAGTCTGCCGCACGGCGGGGGCCTTGCCGCAAGCCCCCTTCCCCGCTATAAATTGAGAAGGGCAAGGTGTGGTCGCGAGTGCGCACTGGCGCGTGCGCAGGATCCGCCGGAGATCCGACCAGCTCTGGCGTCGTCGGCGTCTACTCGAAGAACGGTCGCTGGGGGAACTAGTTCGGCCGGCGGAAGAACCCGAACCACTGGCTCGCACCCAGTTCCTGCGCGAGCTGCGTGTCTTCCGATGCCGCGGTTCGGGCGATGTGCTTGGCGATGACCTGCTCTCCCCCGGTCACCAGGATCGACGCCGCGAGCTCAGGGTCGAACGATCCGGCCGTCAACCCACGCGCCTGTTCTTCGCGCAGGATACCGGCGACCCAGCTGATGTAGCGCCGCTGCGCCCCCGACCAGGTCGCGCCCACCCTCTCGTCGAACTCGGCTTCGTGGTTCACGGCGCCCAGAAGTGCCGAGTGCTCCCGATAGCGGCCGATCACCCGCTCGACGGAGGAGACATAGCCCGGGAGGTCGCCGAGCGATCCGTCCGCTCCCCGATCGAGTCGCACCTCGAAGACGAGGTCTTTCAGCCAGTCGGTCGCGTCGACCAGGAGTTCCGTCTTGTCGCGAAAGTAGAGGTAGAACGTCGACCGGGAGATGCCCGCTCGTTTCGCGATCGCCTCGACCGAGACATCCGGATACCGCGTTCCGGCCCGCAGGAAACCCTCCAGCGCGGCGAGGGCTCGGGATCGCACTTCTGCGCGTCGGGCGGGCGATGAGGACGGACGCTTCTCGGGGGTCGACATGGCTCTCCTTGGAGTTCGCTCAGAGGTGGGTCGATTCTATCGGACACCCTGTCCGATTGGCGATATCCTGAAGCACACATGAGCAGATATGCAGTCCTCGGCGCCACCGGTCGCACCGGTCGCCATCTCGTCACAGCACTCCTGGAGCGCGGCGACGAGGTGGTGGCGCTCGGGCGCGGCGGCCGGGGTCTGGCCGCTTCGGCGAGAGCCGGCGCCCGCACGGTGTCGCTTGATCTGACCCGCGCATCCGTCGCCGAGTTGGCGACCTCGTTCACCGGATGCGACGGAGTGCTGTTCGCGGCCGGAACCACGAATGCCGGTGCGGCAAACGCGGTCGATCGCGACGGTTCGGTGCGCTCGGTCGCCGCCGCGCAGCGCTCCGGCGTGCGTCGCTTCGTGCAGATCTCGTCGATCGGCGCGGGCGACCGCATCCCGCCCGTCATCGACACGCCGGAGTTCGCGCCCTACTACGCGGCAAAACGGGCGGCCGACGCCAACCTCCGGGCGTCGGATCTGCACTGGACGATCCTCGAACCCGGTTGGCTCACCGACGATCCCCCGACGGGCCGCATCCGGCTGGGCGACCGCGACCTCCCGATGGGCGCCGTGCCACGCGCGGATGTCGCGGCGACCATGATCGCCGTGCTCGACGACGACAGAAGCGTCGGCCGCCAATGGCAACTCGTCGCCGGCCCGACTCCGATCGCCCAGGCGATCGCGGAACTCCTCTGAACACAAGGAAAAAGACATGAACGACACCACGACCCTCAACGACCTGGCCGACCAGCTCGAGATCCGCGCCCTCGTCGACGCCTACGCTCGCAACGCCGACCGCCGACACCCTGCAGAGCAGGCAGCCCTGTTCACCGAGAATGCACGGGTCTCGGTGTACTCCGGAGATCCGGACACCACCGAGCCCGTGCAGGTGCTGAACGGCCGCGCCGAGCTGGAGGCGGCGTTCTCGGGTCTCAGCGCCTACCAGGCCACCACCCACTTCAACGGCCAGAGCACCATCACGATCGACGGCGACCGCGCGAGCGGTGAGAGCTACTGCCTCGCGCACCACCTGTTCGAGGTCGAAGGCGTGCGCACCCTCCTGGTGATGTCGATCCGTTACCGCGAGTCGCTCGAACGCGTCGACGGCCGGTGGCTGTTCTCCGAGCGTGGCCTCATCATCGACTGGACCGACAGCCGCCCGTCGAACGCCTGACCCCCGACGACCGCCTGGCGCCGAGACGCCCGATGGGGTCGCCGGCGTCAGGCGGGCACACGCTCCTCGACGGCCTCGGGCAAGCAGGCGTGCGGCATCGGTGCCGCTGTGAGCGGAGCCGCGGCCGGAGCATTCGACACGAAGACGGCCGCGATGACCGCAGCGGCGAGGCACAGCACCGCCGTGATCACCATCCCGGGCTGGTAGGCCAGGTCGATGGTCTCGGCCAGGGTGTGCACTCCGGGCCCTGCAAGGGCGGGGATGACGGCGATCGCCACGGCTCCACCGAGTCGAGACACGGCGTTGTTGATCGCCGACGCCTCGCCGAGGTCGGCGCTGCGAACGGCTGCGAGCACCGCCGAGGTGAGCGGCGTGACGGCCAGCCCGAAGCCGAGCCCCTGCAACAGGTTGCCGGGAAGAACACCGAGCCAGTAGCTCGACGTCGGCCCCAGGAACGACAGCCAGAAGAAGCCGAGCCCCGCCACCAGGATTCCGACCGCCATCAACCAGCGGGGCCCGAACTTCGCCACCAGGTTTCCACTGATCGGAGCGACGACGAGAAAGACCACCGACGACGGAATGAGGGCCGCCCCCGCGAGCGTCGGGGTGTAGTCGAGCTGCAGTTGCAGGCGGAGCAGCACGAGATATCCCACTCCGCTGATGGCCGCGTAGAACAGCAGAGTGCTGGCGTTGATGGCCGAGAACTGCTTCGACCGGAACAGCCGGAGGTTCAGCACAGGATTCGCGACACGCAGCTCCACCGGAACGAGGGCGACGAGGCATCCGATGCCCACCACGGCCGAGATGATGATCGATGGTCGCCCCCAACCACTCGCGGAGCCGTCGGTCAGCGCGAAGACGACGGCACCGAGTCCGATGGCGATGAGCACCGCGCCCAGGTAGTCGATACCGCCCGCCGCCGCCGGATCCTTCTGCTCCCGAACGCGGATCAGGGCGAGGAGCGCGAGGATGACCAGCGGCACGTTCAGGATGAACAGCCAGCGCCACGATGCGTTGTCGACCAGCCAGCCCCCGGCATACGGCCCGACCGTGTAGCCCACGGTCGACAGCGCGGCCCACAAGCCGATGCCGCGGGGACGGTCGCGCGGCTGCAGTGTGCCGTTCAGCAGCGCCAGGCTGCTGGGCACGGTGAGGGCGCCGCCGATTCCCTGGGCGATCCGGCCCACCACCAGCAGCGACGAGTCGGGCGCGAGCGCGCAGAACACCGAGGCCACCAGCGTGATCGACAGACCGATGACCAGGATGCGGCGACGTCCGTAACGATCCGAGAGCGCACCGGCCACCAGCAGCAGCGCGGTGACCGCGACGAGATAGCTCGTCACCGTCCATTGCAGGTCGCCGACCGCTGCATTCAGGTCTTTGCCAATCGCCGGGATGGCGACATTCACGACCGAGGCGTCGAGGAATCCGATGGTGGAGGCCAGCACGGTGGCTGCGAGCACGAACACGCCACGGCTGCTCCGCAGCGGCACCGTTTCGACGTCGACCATGAGGGGCGGCGGATCGTCTCAGGCTTCGACGGCCGGAAGCAGTTGCTGCCCCCCGTCGAGATCGTAGACCGCCCCCGTGATGGCCGTGTTGGTCATGAGGTGCAGGGCGAGGTCGGCGACATCCGAGGCCTCGATCACCCGGCGCACGGGAAGCGTCTCGCGCAGCTGGCGTCGCCGATCTTCCAACCCGTCGCCGAGGAGGCGTGCGGAGAGCGGTGTGTCGACGAAGCCGGCGGCGATGAGATTCATCCGCACCGGTGCGATCTCCAGGGCCAGGTTCGCCGCAGCGGCGGTTCGCGACGCCACCTCGGCGCCGATCACCGTGAGGCCGGGCGCCGGATGCTTCGACCCCGTTCCCGACATGAGCGTGATGCTGCCCCCGGCGCGCGACAACGGCGGCACGATCTGGGCCAGGCGAATCATCAGTTCGAGACCCCGCCCGATCGCTTCACCCGCCTCGCGTGCGTCGAGGTCGGCCAGACGACCGTAATAGGGGCCGCCGGCCGAGACGAAGACATGATCGACCGGCTGTTCGAGACCGGCGAAGAAGTCGGCCAACGCGACAGGATCGTCGGCGTCGAACGCCTGACCCCGAGCGCCCGGCAGCTCGCCGAGCGCGCTCGCCAACCGGTCGGCGTCGCGGCCGGTGACGGTCACGGTCGCACCCGACTCGAGCGCCTGCTGAGCGACCGCGAATCCGATTCCGGCGGTGCCTCCGACAACGACGACGTTCTGGCCTTCCAGTGATTCGCTCATCTTGGCAAATCCTCCCAGTCGAGTGACCACATGTTACGACCGTCGAAATCCCGAAATCAACAGCTCCCCGAAAGGTCATGAGTCACCCCGTTCGGGTGACGTCCTGCACCCCGGTTCGTGGCTATCGTCAGACGCACGTTCGCCTACCCGACACCCGCGGGCAGGCGGCGAGGGAGGTGAATGGCGTCATGACCCGTCGCCGGATCGGTCAGCCCTGGAACGCGAGCCCGGAGAACACCCTCGATGATCCGTACGACGCCTACCGCAAGTGGGTGAGCGAGCGGAAGGGGCACCCGGAGTCATCCGACACGCGAACTCCTCGGCGCTCGCCGCGGCGCCCGGCGTCGGCGCTGGCCGAGCGCTGGACCACGGTCGACGACGTCGACGTGTTCTACCGGGAATCGCCCGACCCTCCGGATGCCTCGGTGATGATGCACCTGCACGGCTTCGGTCTCTCCGGCCGCTACCTGTTGCCGACCGCCGAACTGCTGCGCGACGAGTTCCACACCCTGGTGCCCGATCTGCCCGGCTTCGGTCGCAGCGGCAAGCCCTCTGAGCCCCTCGACGTGCCCGAACTCGCGCACGCGGCGACCAGATTCCTCGACGATCGCGGGGTCGAACGGGCGACGCTGGTCGGCAACTCGATGGGGTGTCCGATCATCTGCGAGTTCGCCTTCAACCACCCCGACCGCATCGACCGAGCGGTGCTGGTGTCACCGGCCGGTGGCGTGCACAACCAGCCGCTTCGCCGTGCGATGGGCCAGCTCGCGCGCGACGGCACCCGGGAGCCGCCCCGCATGATGCGTGTGGCCGCGCCCGACTACGTGCGTTTCGGTGTGCCGAGCACGGTGCGGATGTTCCAGGCCCTCACCCGCTATCCCTCGCTCGATCGGCTGCTGGCGCTCGAGATCCCGACCCTGGTCGTCATCGGCGATCGCGACCCGCTGATGCCCGGGGCCGACCGCATCCGCGAGGTCGCTTCCATGACCGACAACCACGTGCTCGTGGTGGTCATGGAGGGCGCCGCCCACGCGATCAACTTCAGCAATCCCGGCGAGCTGGCCCACATCATCCGGCTGTTCATGGCCGATCAGCCGATCGTCGACGACCCCGACTCCCCCGGGCTTTCCCGCGCCTACGAGGTGCACCGGGGAACGCTTCACCCCGCGCCGAAGGGGCCTCCGGGCGTCACCCCTCCGTCGACCGACGCGCCACCGGATGCGCGGGCCGGCTGAGCAGGGCCGCCACCAGGAAGCAGACGGCGCCGAGGAGGGTGCCGAGATTCGCCCAGAAGAGGCTCACCAGGTCGTCGGTGGTCGGGATGACATACGCCCCGACGGCCGAGGCTCCGAAGAAGACCGACCCGAGGAGGTTGAGCCAGGTGCACCGCCAGGTGCGCGCGTTCGGATCCCAGAGGCGATCGCGTTCGGTGCTCGCCACCACCGCGAGCACGCTCGCCAGCAGGAAGCACACCGAGCCGAAGGCATCCGGACGCCATCCGCTGCCGACGCGCGTGGTGGAGTCGACAGCAGTGAGCAATGCGGCCGTGGTGCTCACGTTGAAGAAGAGCGTTCCCGCGAACTGCACCGCCGACGCCCACCAATCGAACACATCGGGTCTGGCCGTTCCTCTGGCTGGTCGTCGTCTTCCGCTCAGAGCCAGCTGGATGAACGCGGCCGCCGTGAAGAACAGTGCGCCCACGAAGAAGGTGAGGTCGGTGATCGCCACCCCGACCGCCTCCGCGTAGAAGGGCACCGCGCCCACGAGGAAGCAGAGCGACCCGATCGCGAACCCCCAGGCCTCGCGTCGGAGGCGGATCACGCGGGCGGCCGGCATGAGGTGAGGGTAGACCGCGCCGCGAGCCGACGACATCATGCAGCTCGTATGACGACGCGCGCGCCGACGCTTCCTACTGTCGGTGCATGACGACTATCACCCCAGCTCCGACGTCGAGTGGCGCACCCCGGGCATTCACCGGCAACGGCACCCAGAATCAACTGAACCCCATGTTCGCTCGGGTCGGCGAGGTGATGGAGTTCCCCCTCGACGTGCTCCCGGCGACGCAATCACTTCCGGAGACCGCCTACCAGGTGGTGCACGACGAGGCGATGCTCGACGGCAACTCGCGCCTGAACCTCGCCACCTTCGTGGGCACCTGGATGGACCCGTTCGCCCAGAAGCTCTACGCCGAGACGGCCGACAAGAACATGGTCGACAAGGACGAATACCCGCAGACCGCCGCGATCGAGACCCGCTGCTGGAGGATGCTGGCCGCGCTCTGGAATGCGCCCGATGCCGCGAACGCGATCGGCACCTCCACCATCGGCTCCTCCGAGGCCTGCATGCTCGGCGGCCTCGCCATGAAGCGGCGCTGGCAGCTGTCCCGCCGCGCCGCCGGTCTCTCCACCGAGAAGCCCAACCTGGTGCTCTCCAGCGCCGTTCAGGTGTGCTGGGAGAAGTTCTGCAACTACTGGGACGTCGAAGCACGCTATGTGCCCATCTCCCTCGAACACAAGGTGCTCGACGGCCACGACCTCGACAGCTTCGTCGACGAGAACACCATCGGCGTGGTCGCCATCATGGGGGTGACCTACACGGGCATGTACGAACCCGTCGCCGAGATCGCTGCGGCGCTCGATCGCATCCAGAACGAGACCGGGCTGGACGTGCCCATCCACGTCGACGGCGCATCCGGGGCCATGATCGCGCCGTTCCTGCAGCCGGAGCTGCCCTGGGACTTCCGGCTCGAACGGGTGGCATCGATCAGCACCTCCGCCCACAAGTACGGACTCGTCTATCCGGGTCTGGGCTGGGTGATCTGGCGCACCGTCGACCGGCTGCCGGCCGACCTCGTGTTCGACGTCACCTACCTCGGCGGCCACATGCCGTCGTTCGCGCTCAACTTCTCGCGGCCCGGCGCCCAGGTTCTGCTGCAGTACTACCTGTTCCTCCGGCTCGGCTGGGACGGCTACTACCAGGTGCAGAAGGCGTCACAGGATGTCGCGGTCTACCTCGCTCACGAGATCGGTGCGATGCCCGCGTTCGACCTGTGGAACGACGGCACCGACATCCCCGTCTTCGCCTGGCAGTTGGCGAAGGGGCACACCGACAAGTGGAACCTCTACCACCTGTCGGAGCGGCTGCGGCTGAAGGGCTGGCTGATCCCGGCCTACCCGATGCCCGACGACCTCAGCGACCTCGTGGTGCAAGGCATCGTCGTGCGGAACGGCCTGAGCATGAATCTCGCCGAGAGTCTCATGAACGACATCCGTGAGGCCGTCGACTACCTCGACGCGCTGGAATCTCCCATGCCCACCGAAGGGCTGGTCTCGACTTTCACGCACTGACCAGGAACGGCTCGTGGCGGTATCCCGAGCTGTCCACGACCGCCACCGTCGATTCGGGAACCTCGGCGAACACGCCCGGCGTGTCGTTCAACGGCTCCGAGACGATCACACGCGCGCGGCTGCCGAACAGCTTCAGACGCTCCGCGTCGGGATACATCTCGCGCACGATCTCGATGTCGACCGAGTGGTAGAGCGAACGGCTGCGGCCCTGCGACGAGTAGCGGAAGGCCCACACGGTCTCGCCGTCGGTGACCGCGATCGTGCCCTGCATCGGAAAGGGGATGCCGTTGTCATGACCGACCGATTCGACCATCCGGATGGCGGCGCCCAGCGCGCCGATCGGGTCGTCTCGGAGCCCGAGCGACAACGCCAGGTGGAAGAGCACCTCCGAGTCGGTGGTGCCGAGGATGTGGGGGTACAGCGACGGATCCACCGCGTACGTCAGATCGCGCTTCACCTTCGGGAATTCGGCCAGGTAGCCGTTGTGCATGAACAGCCAGTTCTCGTAGCGGTAGGGGTGGCAGTTGGTCTGCTGGATGGGCGGGCCTGCGGCTGCGCGCACGTGACTGAAGAACAGCGGGCTCCGGATGCTGCGGGTGAGCTCCCGAAGGTTCTGATCGTTCCAGGCCGGCTCGGTGCTGTGGAAGTAGCCGGGCAGGGCTCCGGGGCCGCCGTCGACCGGATACCAGCCGAACCCGAATCCGTCGCCGTTGACGGTCTCCGCGCCGAGCGGCGAGTTCATCGACTGCGCCACCAGCGAGTGCGGGGAGTCGAGGATCACGGTCGAGGGTTGGAGGGGCTCCCCCGTGTACGCCAGCCATCTGCACATGTCGATCCGCCTGCCTTTCGTCGAGGTGCGACTGGGCCGACAGTACCGCCGCGCTCCGGCGCGGTCGTCATCCGTTCGGGGTGATGCTCACCAAGGCTGTCACAGGGTGAAAATGTAGCGGGCGAGCTGGAAGACGACCGCGTCGCTGACCGTGTTGGGTCCGCCGAGCACGACGATGCGACGTGGATTGAGTCGTTCGAGTTCTGCTGCGACGGCGTCGGAGATGCCGTCTTTGGTGACGAGGAGCACCGGCGCGTTGTTCACGATGGCAGCAGCCGATCCGGAGAGAGCGTCGGGGAAGACAGCGCCAGAAGCCACGTAAACAGTGGATGCGACGGTGGGGTATGTGTCGGCGGAGACGGCCGCGGAGACGGCATATCGATCGGCACCGCTGAGGCGTGCTGCGGGTGTGCCTGGTGGTGTGTGGGCGACGACCTCGGTGAGTGTGGCGTCGCTGACGCTGTTCGGTCCGCCGAGAACGACGATCTTCCGGGGCTTCAGGCGCTCCAACTCCGTCGCGACAGTTCCAGGGACGCCATCCTTCGTGACGAGCAGCACTGGGCCGTTCAGATGTCCCGCAGCGGCCGAGCCGGAAAGTGCGTCGGGAAAATTCTGGCCGGATGCGACGTACGCGACCGGAACACCGACGCCGAACTCCCGTGTGGAGAGGGCGGCGGACACCGCGTACCGATCGGCGCCGCCGACCCGAGTAGCGGGCGCGAACCCGCTCAGGGCGGCGGACAGCGCGTCGCTGATGGTGTTGGTGCCACCCATGATCACGATGTTGCCTGGTCTTAGTCGTCTGAGTTCTGCCGCGACCACGGCGGGAATGCTGTCCTTGGTCACCAAGAGCACCGGAGACTTCTTGACCCCAGCGGCCGCGGATGCGGACAGCGCATCGGGGAAATTCTCGCCAGACGCGACGTATACCGTCGGAACGCCTGGTGCGAAAGTGCCGGCTGAGGTCGCTGCGGACACGGCGAACCGATCGGCTCCGCCGATCCTCACCACGGCCGCCGTGGATTGGATGCCGATCACCGACACGGTGTCGTCGTCGCTGTTCCCGACATAGACCCGCTGCGTGCCTGGATCGATGGCGAGTCCGTAGGGGCTCGCGCCGATTCCAGTCGAGCTGTCATGGCCGATGACCTCGGTGACGAGATCCGACACTGTGTCGATCACCGAAACAGTGCCGTCCGTCGTATTCGCTGCGTATGCAGTGGACGAGACCGGATCGAACGCGATGTGGGACGGATGCGACCCGATCCCGATTCCGCCGGCTGCAGCGTGCGGGAGCACCTTCGTGACCCTATTCGTCACTGTGTCGACTACTGCCACTGTGCCCTCGGCGGTGCCAATGGTGAATTGAGTCACATACGCCTTGTGCCTGACCGGATCGACCGCGATCCCTCGCGGCTTGTCGCCTATCCCCGTCGCTCCGCCGTGGCCGATCGTTGTCAACACGGTGTCGGTTGTCGTATCGATGATCGAGACCGTACCGTCGCCCTCGTTGGCGATGTAGGCGCGATGGGCGATCTGGTCGACGGCGATGCCGTTCGGATTCGACCCGGCAGCGAGGGCCATGACCTTGACCACGGAGTGCGAGACCGTGTCGATGACGGAGACAGTGCTGTCTCCGTGATTCGCGACATACGCTCGGTGAGTCATCGAGTCGATCCCCACGCCCATGGGAATCGAACCGATTCCCTGCGTCCTGTCGGGCTGGATGACCCGGACGATCTTGTCAGTCGACGTATCGATCACGGTCACCGTCTGGCCACTCACGTCCACCACGTAGGCCTCATGGGCACTGCTGTCGATTGCAACGTGCGTCAAACTTCGACCGATCCCGGCCGGAGTGCCGCGGCCGATCACAGTCACTACCGCGTCGTTCTGGGTGTCGATGACGGAGATGGTCTTGTCGCCGTTGTTGAGGACATAGGCCTTGTGCAGTCCCGTATCCACAGCGACATCGAACGGGTTGTCCCCTATGCCAGTCGCACTGTCGTGCGGGATGACCTGTCGCACCGGCGTCGCCGCGTGGGCAGTCGTCGGCACCACGGTCGCCAGCGCTAGGGATGCGCCGAGCGTGATGCCGAAGAGAGGAAACGACGTGCGACGAGAGAGCTTCATACCGTCAGATCATAACAGAGTATTCCTCACCTCACCCCTCGTCGTCGACGATCGGGATCGCCGAGGTGATGGTCTCCAGGCCCGAGAGGCGGGCGGGCGAGATCAACTTCATCACGCGCTCGCGGCTCATCAGGTCGGCCTCCACCACGAGGTCCGCGATGTTGCGGTGCGTCAGCAGGGCAGCCTTCGCCAGGGCGGAAGCGGCAGCGTAACCGATGTACGGCGTCAACGCCGTCACCACACCCACGGAGGTCGACACCATCGTGTCGAGCCGGTCGAGGTTGGCGGAGATGCCGTCGACGCAGTTGATGCGGAGGGTGCGGCATCCGCCGGTCATCCAGGCCAGGCTCTGCAGCAGCGAGTGGGCGATCACCGGCTCGAACGCGTTCAGCTGCAGCTGCCCACCCTCGGCCGCCATCATCACGGTGACATCGGCGCCGGCGACGGCGAACGCCACCTGGTTCACGACCTCCGGGATGACCGGGTTCACCTTGCCGGGCATGATGCTCGATCCGGCCTGGCGCGGCGGCAGGTTGATCTCGCCGAGGCCCGCCTGGGGCCCGCTGGAGAGCAGCCGCAGGTCGTTGCAGATCTTCGACAGCTTGATGGCCGAACGCTTCAGAACACCCGACAGTGTCATGAACACGCCCGCGTCACTCGTGGCCTCGACGAGGTCGATGGCGGTCACGTGCTCGAAACCGGTGAGCGCCCGCAGATGCCGGCACACCGTGGCCGCGTAGTTCGGATCGGCCGTGATGCCCGTGCCGATGGCCGTGGCGCCGAGGTTGATCTCCCAGAGCAACGGAAGAGTGTGCCGCATGCGCTCGAGGTCTTCGGTGAGCGTCGTGGCGAATCCGTGGAACTCCTGGCCGAGGGTCATCGGCACGGCGTCCTGCAACTGCGTGCGACCGACCTTCAGCACGTTCGCGAACTCGAGCCCCTTCGCACCGAAGGAGTCGCGCAGTTGAGCGTGCTCGGCCATCAGGCGGTCGAGCGAGAAGCACATCGCCAGCTTCACCGCGGTGGGATACACGTCGTTGGTCGACTGGCTGCGGTTCACGTCGTCGAGCGGATGCAGCACGTCGTAGGAGCCCGGCGCATGGCCGTGGGCGACGAGTGCCACATTGGCGATGACCTCGTTGGCGTTCATGTTCGTGGAGGTGCCGGCGCCGCCCTGGATGACGCCCACCACGAACTGGTCGTGGAACTCCCCCGCACGGATGCGCTCGCAGGCATCCTCGATCCACTCGGCCTTCTCGTCATCGAGCACGCCGATCTCCCGGTTCGCGCGCGCCGCAGCCTGCTTCACGATCGCGAGGGCGTTGATGAGATCGGGGTAGACCGAGATGGGCCGCCGGCTGATCGGGAAGTTCTCCAGCGCGCGGGCGGTGTGGATGCCCCAGTACGCGTCAGCCGGGATCTCGATCGAACCCAGGCTGTCGGTCTCCAGACGGGTGATGGCGGGCGTCTCGTCGCCGGGCTGCGGTGTGTTCTGCGTTCGTTCTGCGGACGCCGGTGAGGATGTCACGGGTGAGCTCCATTGCTTGTGTCGTGTCGCTTGTGGCTGGACGCCACCGACTCTAGCTCAGCTTGCGCAACAGCCCCCGGATGAAACCGTCCTTGCGTTCGGTGTACGGCGGGTAGATCAGTCGCAGCGTGTCGGGAGTGAGGCGCTTCCGCAGCACCGCCTTCTCGTGGCTGAAGGTCTCGACGCTGCGCCGCCCGTGGTAGTGCCCCATCCCGCTCTCCCCCACGCCGCCGAAGGGAAGTCCAGGAATCCCGAGGTGGGCCGCCGGCACGCCGAAGCCCACGGCACCCGACGACGTCTCGGTGAGGATGCGGCGCGCCGTCGACGGCGAGTTGGTGAACGCGTAGAGCGCGAGCGGTTTGTCACCGACCCGGATGAACGCGATCGCGTCGTCGAGGCCGTCCACCGGCACCATCGCCAGGATCGGACCGAAGATCTCCTGCTGCATCACCGGGGAATCGCGCCCGACATCGCCGAGGATCGTCGGCGCGAGATAGCGGGTGCGCGCGTCGGAGCGACCGCCGCTCAGGATGCGTTCGCCCTCGAGCAATCCGGTGAGCCGGGCGAAGTGGTGGTCGTTCACGATCCGGCCGTAGCTCGAACTCGATCGCGGGTCGCCGTCGTAGAGCTCGCCGATCGCTTCGACCAGGTGCGGCGTGAGCGCGGCCGACACGCCCGGCGTGGCGAGTAGGTAGTCGGGGGCCACGCAGGTCTGGCCGGCGTTCAGGAACTTGCCCCAGACGATCCGGCGAGCGGTCACGGCCAGGTCGACCGTGTCGTCGACGTAGACCGGCGACTTGCCGCCGAGTTCGAGGGTCACCGGCGTGAGGTGCTTCGCGGCGGCGGTCATCACGATGCGGCCGACCGCGCCGTTGCCGGTGTAGAAGATGTGGTCGAAGCGCTCCGCGAGCAGCTCCGTGGTCTCGGCCACCCCGCCCTCGACCACGGCAACGGCTCGGGGGTCGAGGTAGTCGGGCACCAGTGACGCCATCAGTGCGGAGGTGGCCGGGGCCAGCTCGCTGGGCTTGAGCAGCACCGCGTTGCCGGCAGCCAGAGCACCCACCATCGGGGCCAGCAGCAGTTGCAGCGGGTAGTTCCACGGTGCGATCACGAGCACCACACCGAGGGGTTCGAGCATCGTCGACGCGGATGCCGGTGCGATCGCCAGGGGAACACCCACCCGGCGGGGTCGCAGCCAGCGGCGCAGGTGCGTGAGGGTGTGCTCGATCTCGGCGATCACGATGCCGATCTCGGTGAGCTGCGTCTCCGTCGGGTTCTTGCCGAGGTCGAGGAAGAGTGCGTCTTCGAACTCCGAGGAGCGCTCCACGAGCATCCGCTTCAACGCGGTCAGCTGCTCGGCGCGCCACCGCAACGAACGAGTGACCCCGCGTTCGAAGGCGGTGCGGAGCGCGGGAACGATCGCAGCGACCGGCACGGCATCGGGAACGGCGGCAGAACCGGTGGTGGACTCCAGAGTCATGTGCCCATCGTACGAGCGGGCGGCCTACCCGTGGAAGAACGGCACGATCAGATAGATGCCGTAGAGCACCGCGCAGGCGCTCAAGGCGAAGCAGAGATACGACAGCACCGTCGCGTAGGCGGGCCGCACCTGTTCGCCCGTGCGGGCATCCGGATGCGTGAGCCCGCGAAATCGCAGGCCGAAGGAATACAGGCTCACCACCACGGCGGTGGAGACCAGCGACGCGACGGCGACGGCCAGGAACGAACCCCACTCGATCATCCGGTCACCCTCCTCTTGCGGCGGGTGGCCTTCGGGCTCCGCACGGCGATGGTGGCCGCATCGACTTCGCTGATGGCGTTGTTCGAGTCGACCCGGTTGCGGCGGGAGAGCAGGAAGATCGTGATGATCACGGCCAGGCCGACCACGAGATCGATGATGATGCCTGCCGGGCCCATAGTGGCCACGAACGCGGCCAGCGCCCCCACGATGGCCGAGGCCGGAAGCGTCATCGCCCAGCCGAGACCGATGCGCCCCGCGGTGCGCCAACGCACGGAGGAGCCGCGGCGGCCGAGTCCCGAGCCGATCACCGAGCCCGAGGCCACCTGGGTGGTGGAGAGGGCGAATCCGAGATGGGTGGACGCCAGGATGGTGGCCGCGGTGCTCGTCTCGGCGGCGAAGCCCTGCGCGGGCTTCACATCGGTGAGGCCGGCGCCCAGGGTGCGGATGATGCGCCAGCCGCCCATGTAGGTGCCGAGCGCGATCGCGACGGCGCAGGTGACGATGACCCAGGCCTGCGGACCCGTGCCCGACTCCTGCAGGCCCGCGGCGATCAGCATCAGGGTGATGACGCCCATGGTCTTCTGGGCGTCGTTCGTGCCGTGCGCGAGAGCGACGAGCGACGAGGAGAAGATCTGGCCGTAGCGGAACCGGCCGCGCACGCCCGATTGGGCACTGGATGCGGGCATCCGCGTGATGGCGTAGGCGAGACGGGTGGCCGTGAAGGCGACGAGTCCGGCCACCACCGGCGCGATCAGGGCGGGCAGGATGACTTTGCTCACCAGAGTGGTGTAGTCGACCACGCCGAAGCCCGCACCCACGATGGCAGCGCCGATCAGGCCCCCGAAGAGCGCGTGCGACGAGCTCGAGGGCAGACCGAACAGCCAGGTGACGAGGTTCCAGACGATGGCGCCGATCAGGCCGGCGAAGATCATCTCCGGGGTGATCAGCACGCCGCCGTCGCCCTCTTTGATCAGCCCGTTCGAGATGGTCTTGGCCACTTCGGTGCTGAGGAAGGCGCCCACCAGGTTCAAGCTCGCCGCGAGGGCGACCGCCACCTTGGGCTTCAGCGCTCCGGTGGCGATGGGCGTCGCCATGGCGTTCGCCGTGTCGTGGAAGCCGTTGGTGAAGTCGAAGAACAACGCCAGAGCGATCACCAGCACGACGATGACGGTCAGATCCACCCGTGCCTCTCCAGCATCGATCGCGTGCGGCGCGCAGCTCGGAATTCATCGGAAGTTCATGCGCGTCGGGTGGCCCGAACAGGAACCGTCACGATAATCGCATCCGCCCTCGCCGAGGTCAACTCGGGATCGCTCTGCGGACGGTTCGCTCTACGCTTAGGGAATGGATGCTCTCCCTCCCGTGGCCCGCACGATCCCGCTCGAACGCACGCACCACGGCGACGTGGTCGTCGACGACTACGAATGGCTGCGCGAGAAGGAGAACCCCGAGACGATCGCGTATCTCGAGGCCGAGAACGCTTACACCGACGCCGCCACCGAGCATCTCGCAGGCCTGCGGCAGCGGATCTTCGACGAGATCAAGTCGCGCACGCTCGAGACCGACCTCTCCGTGCCGGTGCGTGACGGCCGGTACTGGTATTACACCCGCACCTCGGAGGGCTCGCAGTACGGCGTGCACTGCCGCGCCCCGATCGCCGGCGACGACGACTGGACTCCGCCGGCCGTCGAACCAGGCGCCACCATCGCGGGTGAGCAGATCGTGCTCGACGACAACGTGGAGGCTGAAGGCCACGACTTCTTCTCGCTCGGCTCCTTCGACGTCAGCCCCGACGGCGATCTGCTCGCCTACGCCGTCGACGTCGTCGGCGACGAGCGCTACACCCTGCGCATCCGCGATCTCCGCACCGGGGAGGACCTCCCCGACGTCATCGCCGACACCTTCCCGGGCGCCGTCTTCTCGGGAGAGGGGGGCAGCGTCTACTACCCGACGGTCGACGACGCCTGGCGCCCCGACACCATCTGGCGACACCGGGTGGGCACTGCCGCAACCGACGACGAGAAGGTCTTCACCGAGCCCGACGAGCGCTACTGGGTGGGTGTGGGCCTCACCCGCAGCAAGAAATACCTCGAGATCGCGATCGGCTCGAAGATCACCAGCGAGGTGCTGCTGCTCGACACCACCGATCCGGATGCCGCGTTCGAGGTGGTCTGGCCG
Organism: Herbiconiux aconitum; assembly: GCF_024979235.1. Classification (NCBI taxonomy): domain Bacteria; kingdom Bacillati; phylum Actinomycetota; class Actinomycetes; order Micrococcales; family Microbacteriaceae; genus Herbiconiux; species Herbiconiux aconitum. The sequence continues at coordinate 625,285 of NZ_JANLCM010000002.1, read as the reverse complement.
CGCCGCGAAGGCGTGGAGTACTCGGTCGAGCACGCCGTCGTGAACGGGCGCGACCGTCTGCTCATCCTGCACAACGACGGCGCCGAGAACTTCGAGCTGATCGACGTCGACCCCGCGCATCCGCTCGACCGCGCCGGCTGGCACACCATCTTCGCGCACGACCCCGCCGCGCGTCTGGAAGACGTGGAGGCCTTCGCTGCGCACCTCACGGTCGACTACCGGCGCGAGGGACTCACCCGCATCGGCGTTCTGCCCCTGCAGGCCGGAGCCGCGGAGATCGACGGTTCGGCGTTGGTCGAGATCGCCTTCGACGAGCCGCTGTTCTCGGTCGGCACCGCCGGGAACCCCGAGTGGTTGCAGCCGACGGTGCGCTACGGCTTCACCTCGTTCGTCACGCCCTCCTCGGTGTTCGACTACGACGTCACGACCGGCGTCTCGACGCTGCTGAAGCAGCATCCGGTGCTCGGCGGCTACGACCCCGCCCACTACGTGCAACGGCGCGAATGGGCCACGGCGCCCGATGGCACACAGGTTCCGCTGTCGATCGTCGCGCGCGAGGGCGTGCTGGATGCCGGCTCCCCCGCGCCCCTCGTGCTCTACGGTTACGGCTCCTACGAGGCCTCGATCGACCCGGGCTTCTCGGTGGCACGGCTGTCGCTGCTCGATCGTGGCGTGGTGTTCGCCATCGCGCACGTGCGCGGTGGCGGGGAGCTCGGCCGGCACTGGTACGAGAACGGCAAGACCCTCGCGAAGAAGAACACCTTCACCGACTTCGTCGCCTCGGCCGAGCGCCTCATCGACGTGGGTGTGACCGCTCCCGACCGCCTGGTGGCGCAGGGCGGGAGCGCCGGTGGTCTCCTGATGGGCGCCGTCGCGAACCTGGCGCCGCAGTTGTTCGCGGGCATCCTGGCCCAGGTGCCGTTCGTCGACGCCCTGACCTCCATCCTCGATCCGTCACTCCCGCTGACGGTCATCGAGTGGGACGAGTGGGGCGACCCGCTGCACGACCCGGAGGTCTACGCCTACATGAAGTCCTACTCGCCGTATGAGAACGTCACCGAGCAGGCCTATCCGCGCATTCTCGCGGTCACGAGCCTCAACGACACCCGGGTGCTCTACGTGGAGCCGGCGAAGTGGACGGCACGCCTGCGGGCGGTCGGGGCTCCGGTGCTGCTGCGCACGGAGATGTCGGCCGGACACGGCGGGGTGAGCGGTCGGTACGAGCGGTGGAAGGAGATCGCGGAGGAGTACGCGTGGATGCTCGATGTGCTGGGGCGGGCTTCCGTCGACGGGTGACGGTGGCGGTGCGGTGGGGTGGTCAGGGCGTGGGGGTCAGGTGGCGGTGGCGGGTCCAAGCCTGGGTGGCCACCTGCACGGCGTCCCACGGGGAGCCGAGCGGCGGGGTGTAAGAGAGGTCGAGGTCGCTCATCGCGTCGACGGTCATGCTGTGATGGAGCGCGGTGGCATACGTGTCGACGCGCTTCGCGATCTCCGCACCGCGGGCGCCGACGAGTTGCGCACCGAGCAGGAGTCCGGAGTCGGTGTCGCCCGTGATGCGGATGCTCAGCGGTTTCGCGCCCGGGTAGTAGGCCTTGTGGTCGTCGGCGATCGCGGTGCCGCTGAGGGGCGTGTAACCGGCGGATGATGCTTCGTGGTCGCGAAGACCCGTGCGCGCCGCCACCAGGTCGAAGACCTTCACGACCTGGGTGCCGAGGCTGCCGGCGAAACGGGCATCTCCGCCGATCGCGTTCTCGCCGGCGACCCGCCCCTGCTTGTGCGCGGTCGTGCCGAGCGGGAGGTAGGTGACGCCGAGGAGGCGGTGGTGGGTGACCACGCCGTCACCCGCCGCCCAGACGTGGGGCAGGCCGGTGCGCATCCGTTCGTCGACAACGACCGCTCCCCCGGCGCCGGTGACCGCTCCGGCCGCAGCGAGGAGGCTGGTGTTGGGGCGCACGCCGACGACGACGAGCACGAGGTCGGCGGTGCGGGTGAAGCCCGCACCATCCTGTAACCCGGTTACCGCGAGTCGGCCGCCGTCTCGGGCGACCGATTCGACTCGGGCTCCGGTCACGACGTCGACGCCATGCCGGGTGAGTTCGCCGTGCACGAGAGTGCCGAGTTCGGGGTCGAGGGTGGAGAGCACCTCGGGGCCGCGCTGCAACTGGGTCACCCGGAGGCCGCGCACCGTGAGGGCTTCGGCCATCTCGAGGCCCACATAGCCGGCCCCGACGATGATCGCGGATTCGGGTTGGTGCTCGTCGAGGTAGCGCTCGAGTGCGAAGGTGTCGCCCATCGAGTGCAGCAGGTGCACGCCCTGGGCCGGGCCGAGCCCATCGGGTGCGCCGATACCCGCGATGCCGGCCGTCGACGGGGAGGCCCCGGTGCCGACCATCAGCTCGTCGTAGGCGATCGTCGACTCGTGCCCGTCGGCGTCCTGCACCGTGAGTCGTCGGTCGGCGACGTCGATTCCAGTGGCGAGCGTGTCGAGCCGGAGCTGCATCCCGGTCGCCTCGAGGTCGGCGTGCGTGCGGTGCGCGAGCGACTGCCACGGGTTCACTTCGCGGGAGAAGTAGTACGGAATGCCGCAGATGGAGAAGTTCGGGTAGGCGTCCGCGACGACGACGGTCACGTCGACGGAGGGGTCGAGTTCGCGGGCGCGGAATGCGGTCGAGATTCCGGCGTCGCTTCCGCCGATCGCTACAAGATGCATGGGGGTGTGCCTTTCAGACGGTGGCTTCGGTGGGTGTCGCGGGCGGCACGATGACGTCGCCGGCGCCGTTCGATGCGGTGGGGTAGAACACGAGCAGCAGGGCGAGGCCGAGTGCACCGCCGATCAGTTGCATCAGGATGAACGGCGGCACGGATGCCGGAGCGATGCCGGCGAAGGTGTCGGTGACCATGCGGGCGATCGTCACGGCCGGGTTCGCGAACGACGTCGAGCTGGTGAACCAGTACGCCGCCCCGATGTACGCGCCCACCGTAGCCGCGGTGACCGCGCTCCGGCCGCTGCGGGCGAGTGCGAAGATCAGCAGCACCAGGCCCGCAGTGGCGACGACCTCCCCGACCAGGTGCCCGCCGGTGGCACGCTCGGTGGTCGAGAGCGCCGGGGCGATGTCGAACATGACGCCGGCCAGAACCGTGCCCGCGACTCCTCCCCCGATCTGAGCCAGCAGATAGGCAAAGAGGTCTCTAGGAGGCAACCCGCCCTCACCGCGCCGTGCGATCAGCCAGTCCGCGATCGAGACGACCGGATTGAAGTGCGCCCCGGATACCTGTCCGAGCATCAGGATCAGCACGGTGAGTCCGAGCGCGGTCGCGAGGCTGTTCTCCAGCAGTTGCAACCCGACGTCGCCGGGCGAGAGCTGCTGCGCGGCGATGCCGGAACCGACGACCACCGTCACGAGCAGTCCGGTGCCGACGAATTCGGCAGCCACCCGGCGCACCAGGTGCGGCCGGGAAGGAACTGGAGGATGACGTTGCTCGCTTTTCATGTCGGCTCATCTTGACTCAGACCAACTAGTTCAGTCAAGATTGAAACAATGAACATTGAGATAACTGGAACCACGGAATGGCGTGCCGCGAAGCACGCCGCGCTCAGCGAGCCGGCCCGGCTCCGCATCGTCGACCTGCTCACGCTCGGCGACCTCTCCCCCACCGAGATCCGGGTCGCGCTCGGCATCCCCGCCAATCTCATCACCCACCACCTGAACACGCTCGAAGCCGTCGGCATGGTGTCCCGCTCCCGCTCGGAGGCCGACAAGCGACGCTCCTACGTGCGCCTGACCGCCAGCGCGCTCGACGGACTCACTCCGGGAGCCGCGGAGCACGCCGACCGCGTGGTGTTCGTGTGCACGGCCAACTCGGCCCGCTCTCAGCTCGCGGCTGCGCTGTGGAACCAGCAGTCGAGCATCCCGGTGGCCTCCGGGGGCACGCATCCGGCCGACCGCATCGACGCTGGGGCAATCGCCACCGCCGAACGCCACCAGCTGACGCTCTCGGGTGAGCAGCCGCGCCTCCTCGACGACCTTCTGACCGACACCGACTTCGTCGTGACCGTCTGCGACAACGCCCATGAAGAGTTGGGCATGTCGGGAAACCTCCACTGGTCGATCCCCGACCCGGTTCGGATCGGCACCGCTGCCGCCTTCGACGCCGCCTACTCCGAGCTGAGCCGTCGCATCGCAGAACTCGCTCCGCGGCTGGCCGCATCCTGACGAAGCCGCATCCTGACAAAGGAGTCCATCATGCACCCCGAAATCACTCTCGACCAGCAGTACGCGTTGAAGACCGCGGCGACTCGCCTCGAACGCGACTTCGCCGGCACGTTCAGCGTGGAGACGATCGAACGGTTCCTCTCCTCCTCCTACGATCAATTCGCCGGCCGCGCCAAGATCACCACGTTCCTGCCTCTGCTGGCCGAGCGATTCGCGCGCCAGCGGCTGAACGCACTCGCCCGGGTCGAGGGAAAGCACCTCGGCGGAAAACCCACCGTGCTGTTCCTCTGCGTACACAACGCCGGCCGCTCGCAGATGGCGCTCGGGTTCTTCGAGCACTACGCCGGAGACGACGCGGTCGCTTGGTCAGGCGGCTCAGAACCTGGCGACCGGGTCAACGGCGAGGCGATCGCCGTGATGACCGAGCGCGGGATCGATATTTCGAACGAATACCCGAAGCCGTGGACGGATGAGATCGTGCGCGCCGCCGACGTCGTGATCACGATGGGCTGTGGCGATGCCTGCCCGATCTTCCCCGGCAAACGGTACGAAGAGTGGGTACTCGATGACCCCGCCGGGCTCGCCGCCACGGATATCCGTCCGATCCGCGACGAAATCGAACGCCGCGTGCTCGCCCTTCTGGCCGAGCTCAGCGTCGCCCCTCGATTCGACCGCGCACGCCCCTGACCGAGCACCCCTTCACGGAAAGCGATTCATGACCACCACACCCACGGTTCTGTTCATCTGCCAGCACAACGCCGGTCGTTCCCAGCTCGGGGCCGCGCTGCTCGACCACCTGGCCGGCGACCGGTTCACCGCGACATCAGCAGGGCTCTCGCCTGCCGATGAGGTGAATCCGGCGGTTGCCGCGACAGTCGCGGAACTGGGTGTCGACATCTCGGCCAACGTGCCCCGCGCCGTGACGCCCGCCGACCTCGAGGAGGCCGACGTCGTGGTGCTGATGAAGCCTGGCCTCACCCTGCCGTCGACCCCTCGCGGCGAGGTGCTGGAATGGTCGTTCCCGAACCCGGAGGCGTGGGACACGGATGCTGTGCGCCCCCTTCGCGAGGCAGTGGCAGCGCGCATCCAGTCGACACTCGTGGCTCGTTAGACACGGGCCGGCGCGCGCGAGGACAGTGCGCGGATTTCGGTTGCGGCGGGTGCTGGGGGCTCACTAGGGTCGGCATCAGACAATGAAGGGATCTCATGGCGAAGCTCCCTTGGACCGAAACGCCCTCGTGACCATGATCGACCTGCCGGGCGGCACCTTCCGGATGGGTTCCACCGCCTTCTACGCCGACGAGGGCCCGGTGCACGCACGCACGATCGCTTCGTTCGCCCTCGACGAGCATCCGGTCACCAATCGGGAGTTCGCCGAGTTCGTCGAAGCCACGGGCTACGTCACCGTGGCCGAGGAACCGCTCGACGCCGCCGTCTTTCCGACGCTCAGCGACGAGGAGCGAGCACCAGGGGCGATGGTGTTCACCCCGACCCGGGGGCCCGTCGATCTGCACGATTGGCGCCAGTGGTGGGCCTGGGTGCCGGGAGCCCGCTGGAACGAGCCGTTCGGGCCGGGCAGCCGGATCGACGACCGGCTCGAGCATCCGGTGGTTCAAGTGGCCTTTCGCGATGCGAGCGCCTTCGCCACCTGGGCGGGCAAGCGGCTCCCCACCGAGGCGGAATGGGAGTACGCCGCTCGCGGCGGCATCGACGGTGCGGCGTTCGCGTGGGGCGACGATCCCGACTCGGCCGACGACCTCCGGGCGAACCACTGGCAAGGGCGGTTCCCCTTTCTCAACACGGGCGCTGCCGGCTGGGTCGGCACCTCTCCGGTCGGCACCTTCCCGCCCAACGCATTCGGGCTGTTCGACATGACCGGCAACGTCTGGGAATGGACCAGCGATCTCTACACCTCGCGGCACCAGCCAGCGGATGCGCAGCCGCCCGAGCGCGGTCTGCGACCCGACCTCGCGCTGCCGGTCGCCGAGGAGGAGCCGCGCCGGGTGCTGAAGGGCGGCTCGCATCTGTGCTCGCCCGAGTACTGTTTGCGCTATCGCCCCGCCGCACGCTCGCCGCAGTCGGACGACACGTCCATGACCCACATCGGTTTCCGCTGCGCGCGGTGAACGAACACATCACCCCGAGGAGACGTCGTCATGGATGCCCGTGTCACCTTCATCACCCTCGCCGTCGCGGAGGTCGCGGCCACCCGTCGGTTCTACGTCGACGGCTTGGGCTGGGAGCCTGAGTTCGAGTCGCCGGGCGAGGTGATGTTCTTCCGTGTCGCCCCGATGGTGACGCTGTCGCTGTGGAGCGCATCGCAGTTCGAGGCGGAAGTCGGGCCGATCCAGACCGGTCCCGGCATCCCGCCCCTCACGCTCGCGCACAACATGCCCGATCGAGGCGGCGTCGACCAGGTGCTGGCTGCCGCAGCTGCCGCCGGAGCGCTCGTCAGTCGCGCCGAGGAGCGGGAGTGGGGCGGATACTCCGGCTACTTCTCCGACCCCGACGGCTTCCGCTGGGAGGTGGCGTACAACCCGGGGCCGATCGGCGTCGACCTCCTACGGGCGGCGGGAATCACCTGAACGGCGCCGATGTCACTGGAATGAGCTCCGGTGATCGCGCAGATACGACCCGAGGTCGCGGGGCGGCCGCCCGAGGATCGACATCACCGCGGAGCTGAGTCGATCGTTCTCGCCGGCATCGTTGGCCTGGTCGCGGGAGGCGGCCACCTCTCGCATCAGCTCGGGCACACCTTTGTCGGCCAGACGCGAGAGCATCGTGTCTTCGGGAATCGGCACGTACGACACGGGCTTTCCGAGCACCCCCGTCAGGATCTCCGCGACATCCGGCCAGGAGAGGATCTGCGGCCCGGTGACCTCGATGACGGGGTCTCGGAGCTCGGGTCTCCGGAGGATCCGGGCTGCCACCAGCGACACGTCGAGCGGGTCGACGAGGGGGTTGCGGCCGGTCGTCGCCGATTGCGACCAGGAGCCGGTCGCCCTGATGTCGGCGGCGACGGCGAGAACGGATGTCATGAACAAGGCCGGGCGGAGGGCCGTGTAGGCGAAGGCGAGTGAGGCGGCGAACTCGTCGATCGCGGCGTGGCTTCGCTGGTTGAGGGCGAGTGATGTCGGTGACGCGCTGAGCACCGAGATGCGGAGCACATACGGCACACCGGCCTCGTGTGCGGCGGTCAGAACCCGCCTCGAGGTCTCGCCGTCGGGCCCCAGAGCGAGCATCGCGACGAATGCGGCGTCGGCGCCCCGCATCTCCCCCGCCACGGCTTCGGCGTCGGCGAAGTCGGGGGTGGCGAGCGTCAGCAGGTCGGAGTCGTGGAGCACCTCGCGAGCACGGGCGGCATCCCGGGTCAGCACTTTCACGTGCACCCCGGCGCCGAGCAGGTCGTTGACCAGGGGCACCCCGGTGGTTCCGGTGCCTCCCACGGTGACTATGTGCATTGCGATCTCCTCTTCTGCGGTGCCCCCCGCCATTCTCGCCCCGCGCGGTCCGGACACGCTGGGACGGCGGCACATTCCGCCGCGGGCATGGGTGTGCTCGTACAGTCGGTTCATCGTTGATCGACGGGGGCTCGAGTGGATGTGAAGATCGCGGAGGCGAAAGCCCCCGCCCCGGCCCTGCGATACCTGCACCCGCTGATCATCGGAATCGTGACCGCCCTCTGGGCGCAGATCGCTGTCTGGGGCCTTCTGGTCGGGGCCTTTTCCGACGTCGCAGTTCTGATCGTCGTGGTGGTGGCCATTCCGGTGCTCTACGTGGTCGTGATCGCCGCGATCACCCGAGCGACCACCGGTCGTGCCAGCATCGCGTGGAACATCCTCCTCGCGGCGACCCTCGTTGCGTTCGGGGTGACCGTCAGCGTCTCCGAAGCAGCGGTCTCTCTCCTCGGAGGAGTTCCGATGCTGCCTCTCACGCTCGGCATCGCTGCCGGGGTGACCAGTCTGATCGTGCTGCCTCGACTCGCACGGGTGGTCGGCATCCTCGCCGTCGTCGCTCAGGTGGCGGTGGTCTCGATCCCTTTCGCGAACGCACAGGTGCAGCAGAGCGAGCAGCGAACGGCCGACGATGCGGCCGAGATCGCCCGGCGCAACGAGCTGTTCACGAGACCGTATGCGGTGGCGGGCTACAGCGTGCAGATCGTGCTCCCGACCGACTACCGCACCGAGGTCAGGATCGCTCGCGATCCCGACGAGCCGGTGCGCGACGACTACCAGGTCGGTGACGACGACATCACCATCAGCACGTCGCCACTCATCGCGGGGCAGAGCATCCCGAGTGAGGTCTGCGGCTGGATCCTCAATCCTGACGCCGGCGGCTCCCCCTCGAACTCCTGCGAGCAGATCGACGACGACACGTGGTTGCTGGAGGCCTTCGGCGAGAGATCCGTCGTGCGCATCCGCGACGGCTCCCGCATCGAGGTGAGCGGCGGTCGATTGGACGTCGCGGCCTTCGTGACCCTCGTCGACGACGCGGAACTGATGACCGTCGACGAGTTCGCCGACTGGAACCTCTGGCTCTTCGAGCGCGACCAACGCGTCTGACGGCACGGTGATCAGGCGACGACCTCGGCGAGCTGGTCGGGGTGCGCGAGGGTGACCGGAAAGAATCCGGAGCGGTGACTTATGATGGTGGGCATGGATATCGAGGTCGACAGAGCGTAGCCACCGACGCACGGTGGCTCCACCGATGCGACGGCACAGCTCTGTTCCCTGTTCCTTCTCGGCCCGATGACGGGCAGAATTCGGCGATCTCATCATGTCCACGCAATCCGCCATCACCTTTCACAACCTCTCGTTCAGTTGGCCCGACGGCACGCCCGCCTTGCAGGGCCTGAACGGCACCCTCACGACCGGCCGCACGGGCCTCGTCGGCCAGAACGGCGCCGGCAAGTCGACACTGCTGCGTCTGGTCGCGGGCATCCTCACCCCGACGTCCGGGCGTATCGACACCGTCGGCGGCGTCGGCTACCTTCCTCAGACGCTCACGCTCGGTCAGCACGCCACCGTCGCCTCGCTTCTCGGGATCGACGAGGTGTTGTCGTCGCTGAAGGCGATCGAGGGCGGCGACGTCGACGTGCGGCACTTCGACGTGGTGGGCGACGACTGGGACATCGAGTCCCGGGCCGATGAGGCCCTGCACGAGATCGGCTTCTCGGCTGCCGACCTCGGTCGGAGCGTCGGTGAGGTCTCGGGCGGGGAGGCGATGCTGATCGCCATCACCGGTCTGCGCATCCGTCACACACCGATCACCCTCCTCGACGAACCCACGAACAACCTCGACCGCGACACCCGCGCCAAACTCGCCGCCTTCGTCGACACCTGGTCGGGCACCCTCGTCGTCGTGAGTCACGACCTCGAATTGCTCGAACACATGGATGCCACGGCGGAGCTGTACTCCGGCCGGCTCGACGTGTTCGGCGGGCCCTACAGCCAGTTCACCGAGCATCTCGAGCAGGAGCAGGCCGCTGCCGCCCAAGCCGCGAAGAGCGCTCAGCAGACGTTGAAGGTCGAGAAGAAGACGCGTCTGGAGGCCGAGTCGAAGCTGGCCCAACGGGCACGTACCGCGAAGCAGACGCAGGCGAGCGGCGGCATCCCGAAGATCCTCGCCGGCGCCCGGGCCAGCAGAGCGCAGGCCTCGGCCGGGTCGATGCGGTCCACCCTCGACGACAAGGTGCAGTCGGCGCAGGCCGCGGTCGATGCGGCCGCCAGCCGGGTGCGCGACGAGGAGCACATCCACCTCACCCTGCCCGATCCGGACGTGCCACGCGGGCGCCGTGTGGCGGAGTTGACCGACGGCGAGCACACGATCATCATCCAAGGGCCGGAGCGTGTGGCGGTCATCGGGCCGAACGGCGCGGGGAAGACGACGTTGCTCGAGCAGCTGGTCGGCGGCGGTGCATCAGCGCACGCCCGCACCGACGGAGCACTCGAGGCCCTGGCCGCGCATGGCCGGGTCACCGGAACCCTGGCCACCGAGCGGTTCGGCTACTTGCCGCAGCGGCTCGACGGCCTCGACGACGCGCGCTCGGCCCTGGAGAACGTGCGGGAGGCTGCCCCGAAGTCGGCACCCGGCGACATCCGCAACCAGTTGGCGCGCCTGCTGATCCGTGGCGCGGCCGTCGACCGGCCGGTCGGCTCGCTGTCGGGCGGCGAACGATTCCGGGTCAGCCTCGCCAAGCTGTTCCTGGCCGACCCGCCCGCTCAGCTGCTCATCCTCGACGAGCCCACGAACAATCTCGACATCGCGAGCGTCGCGCAGCTCGCCGAGGCGTTGGACGCCTACCGGGGTGCGGTGCTGGTGGTGAGCCACGACCACGCGTTCCTCCGACGCCTGGGCATCGACACGGTGATCGAGCTCGACCAGAACGGCGGTCTGCGCCGGCGCAGCGAGCTGCCCTGAGCATCCAGGTCCCGGCTGTCAGCCCAGCCGGGACCCGCTCGCTCAGGGTGTCGCTTCGAAACCGGTTCGGTCGGTGTTGCTCGCAAAGCCGCGGTTCGTGGCCCGGCGGTTGACGTCGTTCAGCACGATGCCGTTGAAGTTCACCTGCGATCCGCTGAGGTTGTCGGGAACCGTCGTGGGATTGCCGTCGGTGTAGCTCAGCGAGAAGGTGACGACATCCCCTTCGACGAGATCGACCGTGGTCTTGTAGTACTTGTAGATCTGCTGGCCGAACCAGGTGTCGTCGCGATCGAACACGATCGCTCCGCCGGCCGGCTGCCCGTTCAGCTGGATGTCATCGACCGAGATCGCGGTGCTGACCCGCTGGTCGGTGAGGATCTGGATCTCCGCACCGGCGACGGCCGGGTTCGGGCCGGTCGAGGTCATCGTGGCGCTCGTGGCCCGATGGTTGTATCCGGTTCCCCCGGCGAAGTCGACCCGCTCCCAGACGGCATCGACGAGCACGCCCCAGGCTGCGCCCGGCGCGACATCCGTGTATGCGGGGTAGCTCACCGCATCGTTGGTGGTGTCGAGGTCGCCCGCGGGTGACCCGATGACCCAGGTCGTGTTCAGGATCGGCTGCACGGCGTCGTTCGGGTAGACCGCGATCGTGTCGAACTCCATCGCCACCCGGAAACCGGTGAACGAATCGGTGCCGGCGGGGATGGCGTACGGGATCACCCCGGTGATGGTCGAACGATTATCCGACGTGGTGTTCGACAGGATGGTAAGGGGGTCAGAGCCTGAGCCGCCGCCGAAATCTCCGCGCATGCCGGTGAATTGGAAGATGCGCGAGTCGCAACTCACGGTCAGCGTCGCGCCCGGTGGGGAGGCGATCGTGCCGTGGTTACTCACGACGGTTCCGATCGGCACGCCGGCCTCCCATCGGCGACTGAAGTCGGCGCTGTAGACCGTCAGGCTGTCTCCGGCCTGGTAGGAGTCGAAGGTGAGGTCGAACCCCTCGCCGCTCGCGGCGGCTGCCGGCGCGGCGACCGAGATCACCATCACGGGAGTCGTCCACGCCGCGGCTGCCAGGACGGTTCGGCGCGAGAGCCTTCCGGCGGGAAGCACACCGCCCCTCGCGGTCGGCGTGGTCGGTGCGGTCGCCTCGTTGCTCGGTGCTCCGCTGTCGGCTGAATGATGCGTCATCGATCGTCCTCGCTCTCGTGAGAGCCCGTGCCCACCGACGCCCAGATGGGCGCGACAAAGCCAGCGCAGATCCCCCGTTGTGGTTACACCGTATCGGAAGGTGTGATCGCACATCACCCGTGGCCAACGCACGCGGAAGCGTGTATACGCTCCGGCAGCGAGGACGGCGCCGGATGCGCGACTCCACTCGCCCGGTCAGAGCAGCGAGTAGAGCACGACGAAGACGCCGGCTCCTGCGGCCGACACCGCCGCAGCCAGCACGGCGACCAGGGGTCGCGGCCGACGCCTCAGCACGGCGATCACGAGGAACAGCACTCCGAGACCCGCCTGGATGAGCCAATACGTGGCGCCGGTGTGTTCGGCGACGTTGATGAGTGCGTACACCGCTTCGCCCCACAGCACGGCGACCAGGGGCGTCACCCCGAGCGTCGCCCAGCGGGCCGAGCCGTGACGGGCGAGCGAAGCGGCGACCCCGAGTACCGGGCCACAGACCAGGCCGATCAGCGAGAAGATGCCGCTGAACGGAGCCTCGTAGAAGTAGCCTCGCCAGAGCGATACCAGGGCGTAGCCCTCGACCAGTGCCTCGAAGGCGACGATGCCCAGTACTGCTGCCAGCAGCGGCCTCGCCCGGCCCAACCAGACGAGTGCGAAAGCGATCATCGACCAGCCGCCCGCCGAGTTCGCGAACGGGCGGAGCGGATCGGGCAGCACGGTCTGGCCGAAACTCGTGAGGCCGCCCGCCAGGAGGCCGCCCACGGCGGCGATGACGAGACCTGCCGCCACCCACCGCCACGACCGAACCGCCGTCGAGCCCGGGATCGTCTGCGGGTCAGCCGTCGCCGTCATCGCGCGCCCTCCTCTGAAGCCTGTGCGTAGGGCACCCTGGTGGTGCTGCCGTCGGCGAGATGGAGGAGGAACTCCGCGTCGAGCGTGTCCACTCCATCGAAGTCGCGACCCTCCCAGGCGGCGATGTAGTACCCGTCGACGATCGTCGCGGCCACGACGTCACCCGCATGGGTGCGGATGTCGAGACCCGTGACGTCTGCGCCCACCTGACCGGTGACGGTGGCGATTCCTCCCGGGGCGGCATCCGGGAAATTGCCCGGATTGACCAGGGTGAAGTCGTCGGAAGCCACCTCGCGGGGCGCCCCGAAGGTCTCCCAGTTGTCGTCGGGATCACTTCCCCGAAACGACGCTCCGGAACGGATGTCGTCACCCCGGCGACCGAGCAGGAACTGTGCGCTTCCCACGGTGGTGTTCGCGAGGATGCGCACGCCGGCGTCGGTGGTGGTGCCCACCCGGATCGCAGCCGACTGCACCACCCCGATCCCCGGGGCGCCGCCGCCCTCCGGGAACGCGAGGGGAACCACCACCGCAGCCGCGGCCGCGGCCAACCCCACGGGCACGGCGATGCGCAACCAGAAGGCGCCACGGAGCAGCGGGCCGGGCCGACGCGGTGGCCGGGCTCGTGCGTCCTCCACACGACGGAGCACCTCGTTCAGATTGCGGAGGCGATCGCCGTCGGACACGGCACGTGGGGCGGGATCGATCGTGCGGAGCAGCTCCCGCTCCGGGAATTCGTCGTTCATGTCACACCTGCTCAGTCGAAGTCGGAGTCGGAGTCGGAGAAAGGAGCAGCCGGAGCCGCTCGCGTGCCCGGGAGAGCCGCATCGCGGCGCCCGAGCGCCGCAGGCCGAGAACGTGGGCCGCTTCGGCGGCGGTCAGACCCTCCCAGGCGGTGAGCGCGAGGATCTCCTGATCGCTCTCGGCGAGCCGGTTCCAGGCCCGCTGAAGGTCGACGCGCAAGGCGATCGCGCCGGAGTGGGTGGAGACGCGGGGCACGTCGGCGTCGCCGGCATCCGGGTCGATCGGCACATCGAGAGACCGTTTGCGCTCCCGCGTGCGTCGTGCATTGCCGAGCACCTTGCGGGCGACGCCGAACAGCCACGGGCGCGGGTTCTCGATGTCGGCCGGGAGCTTCTGCCAGGCGATCACGAACACCTCGGCGGCGAGTTCGTCGGCGTCGGAGTGCATTCCGCGGCGGAAGAAATACCGCACGAGATCGGCGTAATGGGCACAGTGCAGGCCGGTGAGGCGATCCTCGTTCGTGATCGCCTCACCGGGCTTCTCGTGGTCGGTGTTCAGGGTGCACCTCACCGGGTGGTCGTCATTCCTCGGTCGCGTCGGCGTAGCTCACGGTGGAGGTGGAGCCGTCGACCAGATGCAGCACGAAGGTGGCATCGAGGGTGTCGCGGTCGTCGAAATCACGTCCCTCCCAGGCGGCAACGTAGTAGCCGCTGCTGACGGATGCCTCAACGGTGTCGCCGGCGTGGGTGACGATGTCGAGGGCGGTGACGTCCGATCCGAGTTGCCCCGTCACGGTCGCGAGCCCGCCGGGAGCGGCGTCCGGAAAATTGCCCGGGTTCACCACGGTGAGATCGTCGGCCGCAACAGCGACCGGGTCGCCGAAGGTCTCCCAGTTCTGGTTCGGGTCGGTGCCGTGGAACGAGGCGCCGAAGCGGATGGCCGACCCGTTCTGACCGAGCACGAAGGTGTTGTCGCCCACCGAGGTGGTGGCGAGGATGATCGTGCCGTCGTCGGTCGTGGAGCCGACCGTGATGATCGAGCTCATGGCCGACGGCCGGGGCGGGGCGGAGGTCGGCGTGGGGGCGCAGCCGGTGATGCCGAAGAGGAGTCCACCGGTGAGGGTGAGGGCCGCTGCGGGCAGGAGGGCGTGGCGGAGGGAATGCATGGGGTGCCTTTCGTCGAGCCGGTCACCTGCTACGGTGACCGACACAACAGACATGTCCGCGACGAAGCGGAGTGTCACACCCCGATTCCCCCTGCCGCGATCGGGAGCGCCGCTCTACGCTTCGAGCGCCGAACGTAGCAGGCCCACCAACGCATCCAGCTGCACGCTGTCCGACGAACCGATCTCTTCGTCCGACCCGTCGAGGGCGCGCGCCGCGAGCCCCTGCTTCGAGTCGATCAGCTCGGCGATGCGGGTGTCGATGGTCTGCGCAGCGATGATCCGCCACGCCGTCACCGGCTCCTCCTGACCGATGCGGTGCACCCGGTCGATGGCCTGCGTCTGCTCGGCGGCGGTCCAGGACAGCTCCGCGAGCACCACGTTCGACGCAGCCTGGAGGTTCAGCCCCACGCCGGCGGCCGTGAGCGAGCAGACCGCCACCGAGACCTCGGGGTCGTCGTTGAACGCGTCGATCTGGCGCTGCCGCAGAGTCGCCGACTGGTCGCCGCGGATCGAGACCGTCTTGAGCTCGCGCTTCGCGAACAGCTCCTCCGCGGCATCCATCACGTCGATGTGCTTGGCGAAGAACACCACCTTGCCCACCGACCGCGCCAGTTGCGCGGCGTAGTCGGCCGCGAGTCCGGCCTTGGCCGTTCCGATCTGACGCACCATGGTGAAGACGTTGAGACCCTGTTCGGTGGCCTGCGTGTCTTCCAGCTCCTGACGGGCAACCAGCCGCATCAGGTCGTCGTCGGGGATGTCGTCGACGTCGTCGCCCCGGGCATTGGCGCGCGCGGCGATGAGGCGGCGGTACCGGGTGACCAGGCGGGCGGCGAGCTCACGCTCGGCCTCGCGGATGGTTCGCCCGAGGTCGTCGTCAAGTTCCACCGGCAGGTCGACGATGCGCTTCGAGGGCAGGTCGGCGGCCACGTCGATCTTGCGGCGCCGCACGATGCCCATGTCGATCACGGCTTCGCGGGCTTCGGTGAAGAATCCGGTGTCGGCGGGCGTCAGGCCCACCTCTTCGAGGCGTTCCATGAGCACAGGGGTCGGCTTCGTGCCGTCGATCCAGCCGAGGAACTGCCAGATGGCCCGGAAGTCGTCGACGTCGTTGATCAGCGGCGTTCCGGTGAGCGCCATCATCAACGGGTTGCCGCCGGGAGCGGTGCGGCGGATGCGGTCGGCCAGCGCGAGCACGTTGCGCGAGCGCAACGACGACATGTTCTTGATGAAGTGCGCCTCGTCGACCACCATGCCGCGGAAGCCGAGCGTGCCGAGCCAGGAGAGGTGGCGGTCGAGCACCTCGTAGTTGACGATCACGACGTCGGCGAAGGCGTCGAGGGTGTCGCCGTCACCGTGCACGACGGTGGCGCGGCGGTGCGGGGTCCAGATCTCGACCTCGCGCGCCCAGTTCATCTTCACGACGTTCGGCACCACGGCGAGCAGCGGATAGGCGTCGGCGACGGATGCGGCCAAGAGCGACTGCGCCGTCTTTCCGAGACCGGGCTCGTCGGCCAGCAGGAAGGTGCGGTGCCCGGCCTGCACGCTCTGAAGGAAGCGCGACTGGTGCACCATCAGCTCACGCCCAGGGGGTGAGAGGCGGTCGATCGTGGGGGCCTCGGGCAGTTCCATGCTGGCCGCCTGGCCGCCGGCTCCGTATTCGAACGCGCGGTACAGCGGTCCGAGCAGTTCCCAGTTCGAGAGGCGGCCGACACCGTGCGGCTTCGAGGGAGTGAGGTCGGGTGCCATGAACGGGTTGGCCAGCTGCCGCGACTTCACCGAGACCGGCACCACCTGGCGCTCGGCGAGCTCGGGCGGCACGACGGTGGCCACCGGGCGGGGAGCCTCGGGCTCTTCCTCGGGAACGTCGTAGCCGGCGTCTTCGAGGTATTCGCGGCGGAGCTTCTTCGCCGCGGGAGAGAGGGCAGCATCGTTCTCGAGCAGCGCGATCAGCGAAGTGTCGCGGGCAGCGGTGCGGGCGAGGATCGAGGCGATGCCGTCGAGCCGCTTCAACTGCTCGGCGCGCTCAGAGTCGCTCAACGCGGCATCCGTCTTGATCGTGGCTCGCTCCTCGCGCATCAGCAGCGCCACCACGAGGAACTTCGTGCGGTTCGCCGGAGCGACCTTGCCCCGCTGCGCTGCGGCTTCGACCTCGCGCACCTTGCGGGCGAGGATCGGAATGAGACCAGTGTTGTCTGCACTGCGTGTTCGGCGGGTGCCGGACCTTGACATCGTTCTCCTGTGGAGTAAGGGCGGGGCCTCGTCTTCGCCGGAGACCACGCGGCCAGTCGATCGGCCGGCACCGGAGCGGTGCCGCTTCAGACTTGCGGGCAATACGAAACGGAGGCCTGGGCCGAGCAACGCGACATGAGTCGCGGTCGGCACGAAGAGCGGGATTCCCCGTTGCCCTCTCAGTCTACGCGATGGACCTTGATAAACAGGCCACTCGCCACGAAGAGCGCAGCGCCGAGGATGTGGGCGATCTGCCAGGCCAACACGGGCAGGTCGATCGGCAGCACCGGATTCCACAACACAGCCACCGCGGCGAGCGGCGGAAGCCACCACCATTGTTTCGCCTGCCAGGCGAACACGCACATGATGAGGGCGAGGATGCTCACGACGTAGCGCGCGATGGTGAACCAGCCGGAGTCCCCCACGACGGCGATGAAGGCCAGGAGCGCGATCGCACCGAGGATTCCTGGAGCGAGTGCCGGGCGGGTGAATGCCGGGGTGGCGTATCGATTGCTCATGTCTCGCCAATCCTACGCGGCGGTCGATATGGTGAAGTCATGACACTTCCCTCGGCTGCATCAGGTCCTCAGTTCGCTGGTCCCGAGGGGCTGTGGACGGCGGATCCCGAAGAGCTCGCCGCCCGTCTGTTCCTCGCCGTCTTCGCCGGTCAGGGCGCCGTGCCGCTGCCGCAGAAGGAGGTCTCCGAGGTCTACGCGACGCTCGCTGCCCTGGGCGGCTATTCGCTCCCGGATGTGCGCTCCGGCAACACCCAGCCACTCGGTCTCACCGTGCAGCTGGCCCAGGAGGCCATCCTGATCTGGGAACGCGCAACGGTCGCCACGCGCCTCAGCGCCGGTGCCGGGCCGGTCTCCCACACCATCACGATGCTGCGCTTCGGCCCCGGGGTTCTCACCGCGGCCGACCCGGTCGCCGCGCTGAAGGCCCGGCTCCACTGAGCACGGGCCGGTCGATGAGTCGCACCGTGCATCCCTTCGAGGTCTCCCCCGAGGTGGCCGAGGCGCTCGACGACGGGCGGCCCGTTGTGGCCCTCGAGTCGACGATCATCTCGCACGGACTCCCCCGGCCCCGCAACCTGGAGGCCGCCCAGGAGTTCGAGCAGATCCTGCGCGAGGCCGGGGTCGTTCCCGCCACCGTCGCCGTGCTCGACGGAGTGCCGCGCATCGGGCTCGACGACGAGGGAGTGCGTCGCATCGCGGGCGACGACATGGCGAAGGCCAGCGTGCGCGACCTGCCGATCCTCGCCGCCAAGGGCGCCAGCGGAGCGACCACCGTCGCCGCCACGGCGTACCTCGCGGGGCGAGCCGGAGTGCGAGTGTTCGCCACCGGTGGTCTCGGCGGCGTGCATCGCGGCGCATCCGAGTCGTTCGACGAATCGGCCGATCTCAGCTCGCTGGCACTCGCCGGTGTGACCGTGGTGTCGGCGGGCGTCAAGTCGGTGCTCGACATCCCGGCCACCCTCGAACGGCTCGAGACGCTCAGTGTGCCGGTGGTGGGCTACCGCACCACCGACTTCCCGAGCTTCTGGCTTCGTGCCTCGGGCCACACGCTCGACTGGCAGGTCGACGACGCCGCCGAGATCGCCCGGGTGATGCGCGGCCAAGACGAATTGGGCCACGGGCAGGGCATCGTGGTGGCGAATCCGATCCCCGACGAGTTGCAATGGGACCCGACCGAGCACGACAGCGCGCTGGCGGCCGCCTTCGCCGCCGCCGACGCAGCCGGGATCACGGGCAAGGCGGTCACGCCGTTCCTGCTCGGCTTCATCGTCGACGCGTCCGGCGGCAGGAGTCTCGAAGTGAACCTCGACATCGCCCGCAACAACGTGCGGCTCGCTGCCGAGATCGCGATCGCCTGGAGCGCTCTGAACGCCTCCGTGGATGACTGACCACGACCGCGGAGCCCCGCACGTCGTCGTCTTCGGCGACGTGATCGACGACGTGATCGTGACTCCCTCGGGCGACATCCGGCCCGATACCGACACCTCGGCCCGCATCGAGCGGCACGCCGGCGGATCGGCGGCGAATGCCGCGGCCTGGTTCGGGCACCTCGGCGGTCGGGTCGATTTCACCGGGCACGTGAACGCAACCGACGTCGGCCGCCACGAGCTGCTGCTGCAGCAGCACGGCGTCACCCCGCACCTCACCGGCGTCGAACTGCCCACCGGCGCGATCGTCGTCATCCTGCAATCCGATCGCACCCGCACCATGCTCACCGAGCGCGGTGCGAACGCGCTCACCTCACCGGCCGACGTCGATCGCGCGCTGTTCCGGCCGGGTGGTCACCTCCACTTCACCGGGTACTCCGTCTTCAGCGACGGAACACCGGATGCGGTCACCACCTTCGCCGCACTGGTGCAGGAGGCGCGCGCCGCGGGCCTCTCGGTGTCGGTGAACCCCGGATCGGCGGGCTTCATCGCCGAACACGGCGCCGAAGGCCTCCTCGCCGCCACCGCCGGCGCGACCGTCGTGCTGCCGAACCTCGACGAGGGGCGCGCGCTCACCGGCGCCGACGACCCCGACGAGGTGGTGACCGCTCTGCTCGAGCGGCACGAGATCCTGGCGCTGACCCTCGGCCGTGCCGGCGCCCTCGTCGCGAGCCGCGGCTCTGACAGCTCAGTGCGGGTGCGCGTGGCGGCGGTGCCGGTCACGCCCGTCGACACCACCGGCGCCGGAGACGCATTCGGAGCCGGTTTCGTGCACTCGCTGCTGCGCTCCGGACCGGTCACGGCCGACGCCATGGATGCCGCGCGGCTCGAGGCGGCCGCGCAGGCAGGCGTCGCGTGCGCGGCGGTGGCCGTCACCCAGCTCGGCGCCCGGCCGCCGCTTTCCGAGAGGATCCCGTGACCCGCGACGACTCCCGAAACGAAGCGGCCCTCTCCCGGCTGCGCGAGCTGATCCGCATCCGCACCGTCTCGCCCCTGGATTCAGCCGCCCCGGACTGGTCGCCGTTCGAGGCCTTCGCAGACACTCTCGAGCGCCTCTACCCCGCGATCCATCGCGTGCTCGACCGAGAGGTCGTCGCCGGGCACACCCTGCTCTACCGGTGGGCGGGCCGGGAGCCCGGGCCGGCATCCGTTCTCATGGCGCACTACGACGTGGTGCCCGCGACCGACGAGGGCTGGACGCATCCGCCGTTCGCCGCCGAGGTCACCGGGAGCGGCGCCGATCGCGTGCTCTGGGGGCGAGGCACGCTCGACAACAAGGGGTCGGCCACCACCATCCTCGAGGCCGCGGAGTCCGCCGCCGCTGCCGGCTTCACCCCGCAGTACGACCTCTACCTGCTGTTCGGACACGACGAGGAGACCGCGGGCACCGGCGCCGAGGCGGTGGTCGCGCTGCTGCAGGAGCGCGGGGTGACGGTGGGCTTCGTGCTCGACGAGGGCGGCGCCGTCGTCGACCGTCTCTTCCCCACCGTCGACGTGCCGATCGCGGTCGTGGGCGTGAGCGAGAAAGGCACCACGAGCTTCACCCTCACCGTGGAGCAGCAGGGCGGGCACGCGTCGACGCCGCCGCGACTGACGGCGACCGCGCGGCTCGCTCGCGCGATCGTGCGGCTGACCGACCGGCCGTTCCGGGCGCGGATGAACGACGTGACCGAACGGATGATCGCCTCTGTCGGCGCGCACGGCCGCCATCCGCTCAAATTCGTCTTCACCAACGTGCGCGTGTTCCGGCCGCTCCTGGTCGCCGTCTTCCTGCGGATGAGCGACGAGACCGCCGCCATCGTGCGCACCACCGTTGCGGTCACGCAGCTCTCCGCCGGCCTCGCCGCGAATGCTCTGGCCGAGCGGGCGCAGGCCGTGCTGAATGTGCGGATCGCGATCGGCTCGACGGTCGGCGAGACCCGCCGTCATCTCGAACGCGCCATCGCCGACCCCCTGGTGCGGGTCGAGATCGTGAGCGCCAACGACCCCGCCCCGGTCTCGCTGATGGAGGGTCCGGTCTGGAATCTGCTCGCGGAGTCGATCACCGCGGCCTACCCCACGGCGGTCGTCACGCCGTACGTGCAGACCGGTGCCACCGACTCCCGCCAGTTCTCCCGGGTCAGCCGTACGGTCTACCGGTTCAGCCCCTTCGAGATGTCGGCCGACGAGCGCGGCACGTTGCATGCGAAGAACGAGCGGATGCACGTGCAGACATTCTTCACCGGCATCCGCTTCTACGACGGCCTGATCGCCCGCCTCTGAGCGCACCCGGCGGTGACGTCGGCGTGCCCGCTACTGGTCGACCTTGCCGAGCTCCGGCAGGCGGATCGGACGGCTCGACGGCGGCAGATCGTGCACGCGCTCGAGCGCCGGAATCAGTTCGGAGAGCCAGGCCTCGTAGCCGGCGTCGTTCAAGTGCAGGCGGTCGGTGGTGTACTCGGGGTTCAATTCGCCGTCGTCGAGCGCCATCACCGGCCAGAGGTCGAGATAGTGCGCCTTCACGGTGGCGGCGAACTGCCACACGTGGCGGTTGATCTCCTTCACGAACTCGGCGTACTCCCGGCCGCGCGGCAACACCGACTGCACCAGGATGCGCGCATCCGGCAGGGCCTGGCGCAGGTTCACCAGGATGGTCTCGATGTTGCGCACCACCTGCTCCACCGCACGCCGATTGGCCACGTCGTTGGTGCCGATGAGCAGCACCACGGTGTCGGGGTCGTGCGCGGCCACCTCGTCGAGCCGGTCGATCAGCCCCTCGGTGGTGTCGGCCGCGATGCCGAGATTGACCGCCTCGACCTCGGGGAACCATTCCTGCCAGCGGCCGCCCTCGGTGAGAGAGTCACCGACGAACACCGTCTTCGCTTTTCCGGACGTCATCTGAGCCTCCTGCTGAAGATCATCACAGTTTACCCGCTCACCTTCTCGGCCTCGCCCGTCGCCAGCGCCGTGGCCGTGATGCGGTTCGCCATGCCGTTGAAGATCACACCGTGGAACGGGAGGATGGCGAACCAGTAGAGTCGCCCGCCGAGCCCGCGCGGAAAGAAGACCGCCCGCTGATCGTAGACCGAGCCACCGTCATCCGTCGCGCTCGCACGCATCTCGAGCCAGGCGCGACCGGGCACGCGCATCTCGGCGCGCAGTCGGAGGAACGAGCCGCGATCGATCTGCTCGACGCGCCAGAAATCGAGTGCGTCGCCGGTGTGCAGCTCGGTCGCGCTGCGCCGTCCGCGGCGGAGGCCGACGCCGCCGACGAGCTTGTCCATCCAGCCGCGCACCGCCCAGGCCAGGGGGAAGGAGTACCACCCGTTCTGGCCGCCGATGCCCTCGATCACCTTCCACAGGTCGTCGACGCGCGCGGCGGTCCGGCGCTTCTTCACATCGAGGTAGACGGTGTGGCCGGCCCAGTCGGGGTCGCTCGGCAGCGGATCGCTCACCGAGCCGTCGACGAAAGCGCCCTGCCAGCTGGTCTCCACCGCGCCACCCTTGGTCTTCTCGAGGGCCAGGCGCACCGCACGGCGGTACGGGGTGAGCCCGCCCTCCGGATCGTCGATGTACGAGCGGATGTCGTGCTCGTGCGTGACGCAGTCGAATTGCAGCGACGCGATGATCGGCATCGCGAGTGCCCGAGGGATCGGGGTGACGAGGTTCACCCATTGCGAGGCGAGCCACGGCGTCAGCACGGGCAGGGCGGCGATCGGTCGCTGCTTGAGCCCGGCCTCGAGTGCGTAGCCGTTCATCATCTGTCCGTAGCGCAGCACGTCGGGCCCACCGATGTCGAAGGTGCGGTTCACCTCGGGAGGCAGGTCGGCCGCGTGCACGAGGTAGTGGAGCACGTCGCGCACGGCGATCGGCTGGATGAAGTTGCGCACCCACTTCGGTGCCGGCATGTAGGGCAGAACTTCGGTGAGGTGACGGATCATCTCGAACGAGGTCGACCCCGATCCGATCACCACACCCGCCTGCAGAGCCGCCGTCGGCACGCCGGAGTCGAGCAGGATGCGCCCGACCTGCACCCGCGAACGCAGGTGCGGCGAGAGCTCGCCCTCGTCGGGGTGCAGGCCGCCGAGGTAGACGACCCGTGAGACGCCCGCAGCGGCGACGGCCGTGGCGACGTTCTGCGCCGACTCGCGCTCGGTCTCCTCGAAGTCCTGACGACCGCCCATCGAGTGCACGAGGTAGTAGAACACCTGCACGTCGACGCAGGCGCGTTCGAGCGACGCGGGATCACCGAGGTCGCCCTCGACGATCTCCACCCGGTCGGCCCAGGGAACGTCGCGCAACTTGTCAGGATTGCGCACCAGCACACGCACCGTGAATCCCGCGTCCAGCAGCCGCGGCACGAGTCGTCCGCCGATGTATCCAGTGGCGCCGGTGACGAGTGCTCTACGTGCGGGTTCCATCCCCTGAACGCTATCCCCGCGCACCTCGATCCGCCCGTCACTCCCAGCACCCTGACGGAACCCGAGTCTTCGGGGCGCTCGAACCGGGTACCGCTTCGCCGCTTTTCGCGATGCGCGGCCTGCGGTCGCGCGTCGCTCATTGCTCGCGCCGCCGCCACTGCGGCGCGAGGCGACATGTTCGCGTGCGGTCGCTGACGCGGCCGCGCGCTCACCCTGGGTCGTCGAGAATGGCCCGCGGCTTGCCATCCCGTGCGGGCTCATTGGATGGTGAAACCCGCGCTGTTGTTAGATCAGCGCCTTCGTGTGCCAGACGGTCTTCGTCTCCGTGAAAGCCGTGATGCGCGAGAGAGCGGGTGACGCCGCATCCGGGCCGTTCTCGGGCGGATACACCCGCTTCAAGGTGTCGGCCGCGGCGATCTCGAGGTCGATCCAGTCGAGCGCACCGGCGCCCACGAGATCGAGCGCGTTCACGTCGGCGTGCGTGGCGAGCCAGGGCGCGATCTCGGCCGGCGACCCGGTCAGCACGTTCACCACGCCCTTCGGCAGGTCGCTCGTGGCGAGCACCTCGGCGAGCGTGATGGCCGAGAGCGGGAAGGCCTCGCTCGCCACCACGACCACCGCGTTGCCGGAGACCAGCGCGGGCGCCACGGCGCTCACGAGACCGAGCAACGAGGAATCCTGCGGGGCGATGATCGCCACGACGCCGGTGGGCTCCGGCACGGTCAGGTTGAAATACGGCCCGGCCACCGGGTTCGCGTTGCCGGCGACCTGGGTGTACTTGTCGGTCCACCCGGCGTACCAGACCCAGCGGTCGATCGCCTCGTCGACCTGGGCGCGGGCGACGGATGCGGACACGCCTTCCTGACGCACGATCTCGTCTTCGAACTGGGCGCGACGGCCCTCGAGCACCTCGGCCACCCGGTAGAGCACCTGGCCGCGGTTGTACGCAGTGGCACCGGCCCAACCGGAGACGGCGCCGCGCGCGGCCACGATCGCATCGCGCGCGTCCTTCCGCGACGCCTTCGAGGCGTTGGCCAGGAAGACACCTTTCGGCGTCGCGACCTCGTAGGTGCGACCCGATTCGCTGCGCGGGAACGCGCCGCCGATGAACAGCTTGTAGGTCTTCGGAACAGCGATGTGCGTCATTTCGCGCCCTTCAGGTATGCGGCGAGGCCGTGCCGGCCGCCTTCGCGGCCGTAGCCCGACTCCTTGTAACCGCCGAACGGCGACGCCGGGTCGAAGCGGTTGAAGGTGTTCGCCCAGATCACGCCGGCACGCAGCTTGTCGGCCACAGCCAGGATGCGGCTGCCCTTGTCGCTCCAGATGCCTGCCGACAGGCCGTAGGGCGTGTTGTTGGCCTTAGCGATGGCTTCGGCCGGGGTGCGGAAGGTGAGCACCGAGAGCACCGGTCCGAAGATCTCCTCGCGCGCGATGCGGGAGCTGGTCGAAACGTTGTCGAAGATCGTCGGCGCGAACCAGAACCCGTTCTCCGGAATGGCGCACTCCGCCGTCCAGCGCTCGGCGCCTTCGGCCTCACCGATGTCGGAGAGCTCGCGGATGCGCTGCAACTGCTCGGCGCTGTTGATCGCCCCGATGTCGGTGTTCTTGTCGAGCGGATCACCGAGGCGCAGCGTCGACAGCCGGCTCTTCAACCGCTCGACGACGTCTTCGTGGATGTTCTCCTGCACGAGCAGACGCGATCCGGCGCAGCAGACGTGCCCCTGGTTGAAGAAGATGCCGTTGACGATGCCTTCGACGGCCTGATCGATCGGCGCGTCGTCGAAGACGATGTTCGCCGCCTTGCCGCCGAGCTCGAGCGTCACCTTCTTGCCCGACCCCGCGGTGGAGCGGGCGATCTGACGGCCGACGTCGGTCGATCCTGTGAAGGCGACCTTGTCGACATCCGGGTGGTTGACGAGCGCGCGGCCCGTCTCGCCGGCGCCGGTGATGATGTTCACGACGCCCGGCGGCAGTTCGGCCTGCTGCACGATCTCGGCGAAGATCAGTGCGGTCAGCGGAGTGGTCTCGGCGGGCTTCAGCACCACCGTGTTGCCGGCCGCCAGCGCGGGCGCGATCTTCCAGGCCAGCATCAGCAGCGGGAAGTTCCACGGGATGACCTGCGCGGCCACCCCGAGCGAGCGCGGGTTTCCGCCGAGGCCCGCGTAGTCGAGCTTGTCGGCCCAGCCGGCGTAGTAGAAGAACCACGCGGCCACGAGCGGCACGTCGACGTCGCGGCTCTCCTTGATCGGCTTGCCGTTGTCGAGCGATTCCGCGACCGCCAGTTCACGGGCTCGCTCCTGCACGAGGCGGGCGATCCGGAACAGGTACTTGCCGCGGTCACGACCCGACATCTTCGACCAGGTCTTGTCGTAGGCCCGACGTGCGGCCGCCACAGCGCGGTCGACGTCGGCGGAACTCGCGTTCGCGACGCGGGCGATCTCCTTCTCCGTGGCCGGCGAGATGGTGGCGAACGACTCCCCCTCGGCCGCCACGAACTCGTTGCCGATGAAGAGCCCGTATTCGGGCTTGAGGTTCAGAATGGCCGTCGACTCGGGCGCCGGCGCGTATTCGAGGAATGTCATGTCAGGTCCTAGTCGATCGTCACGTAGTCGGCGCCGGAGTAGTGCCCGGTCTTCATCTTCTGCCGCTGCAGCAAGACATCGTTCAGCAGGCTCGACGCACCGAAGCGGAACAGGTGCGGCTGCAGCCATTCCTCTCCGACGGTCTCGGCCACGGTCACCACGTACTTGATCGCGTCTTTCGACGAACGGATGCCGCCGGCCGGCTTCACGCCGATCTTCTCGCCGGTGAGGCGGTGCCAGTCGCGCACCACTTCGAGCATCGAGAGAGTCACCGGCAGTGTGGCCGCGGGGGCGACCTTGCCGGTCGACGTCTTGATGAAGTCGCCGCCGGCCAAGATGGCCAGCCACGAGGCCCGGCGCACGTTGTCGTAGGTGTTGAGCTCGCCGGTCTCGAGGATGACCTTGAGGTGCGCGAAGGAGCCGTCGGCGCGGCGGCACGCCTCCTTGACGGCCACGATCTCGTCGAAGACCTGGCCGAACCGGCCGGAAAGGAACGCTCCTCGGTCGATCACCATGTCGATCTCGTCCGCGCCCGCAGCCACCGCATCCGAGGTGTCGGCGAGCTTCACGGCGAGTGACGCGCGACCGGAGGGGAAAGCGGTGGCGACGGCGGCCACGTTGACGCCCTCGTCGGTTCCGGCCGAGTGGGCGGCGCCGAGCGCCTCCACGGCATAGGGCACCATGTCGCCGTACACGCAGACCGCCGCGACCCGGGGGGTGCTGAGGTCGGAGGGGTCGGGCAGCAGCGCCTTGGCCACCAGCGACCGCACCTTGCCGGGGGTGTCAGCACCCTCGAGCGTGGTGAGGTCGATCAGCTCGATGATCTTGTCGAGGGCCCAGGCCTTCGACGTGGTCTTGATCGACCGGGTGCCGAGACCGGCGGCCCGCTGCTCGAGGCCCACGGCGTCGATGCCGGGGATGCCTTCGAGGTAGCGCTTCAGTGTTGTTTCGGTGAGGTCGTCCCCCAGCACCTGGATGGCACGCTGGGCGGGACTGACCGCTCGTTCTATCGTCACGACGTCTCCGTACTTCTCTCGTCGTTGCCGCGCTGCACGAGATTCGTGGTCAGCGCACCGATCAATTGTGCCACTCGTCTTCGAGCATCCGGCGTTTCGAGACCACAATGCCGCAGATCGTCAGGGTGAGGGCGGTTCCGAGCAGGAAGAGCAGAGGAATCGTCCAGCCGCCGGATGCCTCGTGCAGCACTCCGAGAAGGAGCGGCCCGAGCGCCCCCAGCGCGTAGCCGAAGCTCTGCACGAAGGAGCTCAGCGCCACGGAGCCCTCGTGGGTGCGGGTGCGCAGGTTGATCAACACCAGGCAGAGCGGGAAGAGCATCCCGCCGATGCCGGCGAACGCGACCCAGACCCAGGTGCCGGTGTCGGGCACGAGCAGCAGACCGCCGTACCCCACGATGTAGAAGACGACCCCGGCGCCGACCAATGGGAAGACGTTGCGCATCCGCACCGCCAGGATCGGAACGAGCAGCGCCGCCGGGAGACCCATCACGGCGAAGAGCGACAACAGGGCGCCCGATTGCTCCTGGCTGACGCTCGAGACGTCGAGCAGGATCTCGGGCAGCCAGGCGAATAACGCATAGGAGTTCAGGGCGGTGACCGCGAAGACCAGCATCAACGACCAGGCGATGGGCGAGCGCCAGACCCGGCCGAAGGTGGCTGCGTCGGGAGCATCCGCCGCGGCCGGTCCGTCGCTCCCCGCGCGCCGCGCGCGCCCTTCACGAACACTCAGCAGCACGAGTGGTAGCAGGGCGAGCACGGCCAGCACCGACCACATGCCCACCGCGATGCGCCACCCTGCGGAGTCGCTGACCTGCACGGCGACCAGGGCTGGAGCCGACGCGCCGATCGCCAGTGCGGTCGCGTAGAGCGAGGTGAGGAGCCCGATGCGGTCGGGGAAGTAGCGCTTCACGAGCGGGGGCAGCAGCACGTTCGCCACGCCCATTCCGGCGAAGGTGAGTGTGCTCGCCAGAGCGAGCACGAGGTACGATCCGGACGCCCCGCGGGCGAGCTGGCCCAGGAGGATCGCTGTCAGTGCGCCGATCACCACCCGCTCGAGACCGAAGCGGCGGTGCAGCGCCGGGGCGAACAGGCCCACCACCGCGAAGCAGATCGGCGGCAGCATACCGAGCAGACCGATGCCCACGCTCGTGAGCGGGATGTCGGCCGAGATCTCCTCGAAGATGGGCGAGAGCGCTGCCACCGCGGTTCGCAGGTTCAGCGCCACGAACACGATGGCGAGGAGCGCGAGCACGCGGCCTCGCCAGAGCGGACGCACGGTGCCGCCGAGGTCGGCCGCGGCGCCGCCGTCGCGTCCGCCGCCCCTAGGGGGCGTCACTCAACAGGGCCCGAACGCCCGCCACGTCGTCGCTCATCTGCGCGATCAGCGGCTCGATGCCGGTGAAGCGCACCTGGCCTCGAATGCGGGAGACGAACGACACGTCCACCACGTGATCGTAGAGATCCAGTTCTTCGTCGAGCACGTAGGCCTCGACCTGCTTCGGCGGAACGCCCGCGAAGGTCGGGTTGCTGCCGACGGAGATGGCGGCCGGATAGCGCCGCCCCTCGTTGCTGAGGTCGGTGAGCCAGCCGGCGTAGACCCCGTCGGCCGGGATCAACCCCTCCGACTCCGGCGAGAGGTTCGCGGTCGGGTAGCCGAGCTCGCGCCCGCGCGCGGCTCCGTGCACCACCACGCCGCGCACCGACGGAGTGCGCCCGAGAAGTTCACCCGCCCGCTGCACGTCGCCTGTGGCGAGCAACTCGCGGATCCAGGTCGACGACACCTTACGGGCCTCCCCCGGCTTCACCTCGGGAATGAGATCGACGTCGAAGCCGAACTCGGTGCCGAGCGTGCGCAAGGTCTCGATGGTTCCCTCACCGCGGGCGCCGAAGCGGAAGTCCTGGCCCACCATCGCCACGCGGGTGCCGCAGATGTCGTGCAGCACGCGCGACACGAACTCGCGCGGCGGCATCGCGGCCAGCGCCGCATCGAAGCGCAGCAGGATGGTGACATCGACGCCGGTCTCGGCGAGCAGCTCGAGCTTCTGCTCGGTGCTCACCAGCGCATCCGGCCGGGCCTGCGGATCGAGCTGGGCCAGCGGATGCCGGTCGAAGGTGATGACGATCGACGTGAGATCGCGAGACTCCGCCACCGAGAGGAGCTCGGAGATCACCGCCCGGTGGCCGGCGTGCACGCCGTCGAACTTGCCGATGGTGACGGCCGACGGGCCGAGACCGAGTGGGGCGTCGGCGAGGCCGCGGTAGGTCTTCACTTGGTCCGCCGCAACCAGAGCATGCCGAGCACGGGGAGCACCAGCGGGATGAACAGATAGCCCATGCCATACCACGACCACACCGACGCCTTCGCGAACAGATCGGGCAGGAACAGGCTCAGGGTGCCCACGGTCAACACGCCCACGAGCTCGAAGCTGATGGTGATCCAGGCCACGCGGTACCAGACCGGCCCCGGGGCGATCAGCGCGATGGTGGCCACGATGTACACCACGGCCGCCAGGGCCGAGAGCGTGTAGGCGAACGGCGCCTCGTCGAACTTGGCGATGATCTCGTACACCGAGCGGCCGGTGGCCGCGAGGGCGAGAATGCCGTAGACGATGATGAGCACCCGCCCGATTCCACGTGCGCGGGTTCTGGGTCGTTCAACGAGTGTCTCTTGTGCCATGGCATTACGAGTTTATGGCACCCGCAGACGCGCCTACGCGCCTTGCACGAACCAGATCACATTCATCCGGTACACCATCACCGCGACCGCGAGACAGACGGCGCCCAGGATGACCGTGCTCCAGCGGCTGCGTTCGATCAACGCCCAGAAGCCGCCGGCTATGGGCAGCAGCACGGCCGAGATCAGGTAGATGTAGAACTCCAGCAGGCTACCGCGCGGATCGTTGCCGAACAGGGGCGAGAAGATCGCCACGAACAGCTGCACGATCAGCAGGAGTTCGACCAGCGCCGCAGCGCCCAAGGTGAGGTCGTTGGGCTTGCGCCCGGCGAGCCCGAGCACGACGCAGAGCAGGCCCGCAGCCAGCGCCACGGCGACCTGCACGATGGTGAACCACTCGATCACGCGGTGTCTCCTGACGGCTCGGCGGGCGAACTGGGCTGGGCGGGCGAACTGGGCTGGGCGGGCGAACTGGGCTGGGCGGGCGGACTGTATTCGTCCGGGGGGAAGTTCACGATGCTCTTGCCCCGGCCTCCGGCGATCTCGATGAGACCGAGCAGCCGGCCCTCAGGGGTGATGGCCGCGACCGGGCCGCTGGGCTGCGCATCCGCGACGTCGATCCGCTGCCCGTGACCGAGCGCGGCGGCTTGGGCGGCCGAGACCTCGAGCACCGGGAACAGCTGACGCGCCACCTCGGCCGGCCCGAGCAACGGCAGCGCTTCGTCGCGCTCGGCCACAGCGCCGAGCTCCTCGAGGGTCTGCGCGGCCGCCACCGGGAACGGCCCGATCCTGGTGCGCCGAAGGCTCGTCAGGTGCCCACCCACGCCGAGAGCGGTGCCGACGTCACGCGCGATCGCCCGGATGTACGTGCCCGACGAGCAGACCACTCGCACGTCGACGTCGACGACCGGATGCCCGTCCTCGCCCATCGCCGGTCGCGGCGGCCCCAGCAACTCGATCTCGGCGATCTCGACGGCTCGTCCGGCCAGCACCACGTCCTCCCCCGCCCGCACCCGGGCGTAGGCGCGCTTGCCGTCGACCTTGATGGCGCTGACCGAGCTCGGCACCTGCACGATGTGACCCTGCTGGGTGGCGAACGCGGCGGACAGGGACTCGGTGTCGAGGGCGGCTACCGCGTCCGGATCGCCCGTCGTCAGTGTCTCACCCTCGGAGTCGTCGGTGGTGGTGGCGGCGCCGAGCCGCACGGTGGCCAGGTACTCCTTGTCGAGGCCCACGACGTAGGTGAGCAGCCGGGTCGAGCTGTTCAGCCCCAGGATGAGCAGCCCGGTCGCAAGCGGATCGAGCGTGCCCGCGTGCCCGACCTTGCGGGTGCCGGCCAGGCGACGGGTGCGTGCGACGATGTCGTGGCTGGTGAGCCCACCGGTCTTGTCGACGAGCAGGATGCCGCTGCGTGCAGAATCCGGGCGGTTGGAGCGGGTGGGAGGCTGATTCGGCACGCCTGACACGCTAACAGGTCGGGTGTGGTCAGCAGGAGTCGGCGAAAGTGCGCCGCGGATGCTCGGGGTCGGCCACGTCGATGATGGCGCTCGCACCGAACCGCGGCCCGGCCTCGGCCTGGTAGAGCTCGTCGGCGCCGATGACGGCGGGGTCGAGGCCGAACTGACGGCCTTCGAGGAAAGCGGTGAAGTTGAACAGGCCGGGCATGCCCGGGCGTTGGAGGAACGGACCGTCGAGGATGAGCACCGCATCGGCGGGCGCCGTGAGCCATTTCGATTCGCGGTCGACATCGCGTGCGGCGTCGAACGACGCGGTCTGGAACCCCGCACTCCCGGCGAAGCGGAACGGTTCGATCAGCACGCGCTGCAGGGTGGAGAGGTCGTAACGGTCGAAGTAGTAGCCTTCGGGCGAATCGGCTCCGCGGAGCTCGCGGGCGGCACGGGGGCGCTGGAAATCGTCGAGCGAGGCCCGCACCACGTTCACGTCGGCGCGACGGTAGGAGGCCGCCAGTTCGTCGGCGAAGGCACGCGTGCCCTCCACTCCGTCGACGGCCACGAGCACCCGGCCGAGCCGGTAGTTGTGACGGATCTCCCCCATCAGGGCGTCGGCGAAGTCGCTCGCCGGAGTAGCGGTCTGCACCATGCTTCGAGTCTACGTTCCGTAGGGTGGACGGGTGCCTCCGTCGACCACTGCTTCCGCCGGCGATCTCGCGTCGCTGGTCGTCGACTGGTTCGCCGTGCACGCCCGCGACCTCCCCTGGCGTCGGCCCGGATTCCCCGCCTGGGGAACCCTCGTCAGCGAGTTCATGCTGCAGCAGACCCCGGTCATCCGCGTCATCCCCCGCCTCGACGAGTGGCTCACCCGCTGGCCGGAGCCCGCCGATCTGGCAGCCGAACCCGCGGGTGAAGCAGTGCGGGCCTGGCAGTCGCTCGGCTACCCCCGCCGGGCTCTCAACCTCCACGCCTGTGCGGTCGCCATCACCGAGCGCTTCGGCGGCGCCGTGCCGAACGACGTCGAGGCCCTCCTGTCCCTCCCCGGCGTCGGTGACTACACAGCGCGGGCTGTCGCGGTCTTTGCCTTCGGTTCCCGCCATCCGGTGGTCGACACGAACATCCGCCGGGTCATCGCCCGCGCCGTCGACGGCCACCCGGATGCGTCGACCCCGAACCCCAAACGCGACCTCCCCGCCATGACCGCCCTGCTCCCCGCCGACGACTCGGCGGCAGCCCGTTTCAATGCCGGCATGATGGAACTCGGCGCCCTCGTCTGCACCGCCCGCTCGCCGAAGTGCGAGATCTGTCCGCTCGCGCACGTCTGCGCCTGGCGCACAGCCGGCTACCCCGACAGAGAAATCACCCGCAAGCCCAAGCAGAAGAAGTACGAGGGCTCCGACCGCCAGGCCCGAGGCGCCATCCTCAAGCTCCTCCGAGCCACAGCGCACCCCGTAGCCGGCACACGCTTCGCAGAAGCGGTGCCAGACCCAGCGCAGAGAGGACGAGCCATCACCGGCCTCCTGACCGATGGCCTGATCGTGGCGTCAGCCGACGATGAATTCACCCTCCCCTGAATGCAGACGACGACGGGGGTATTTTGCTCTCCGCCGCCTTTGAGCTCCGCTCAACCCCTAGGCGGAGAGTGAAATACCCCCGTCGTCGTCGTCCGGGACCCTATTCGGCGTCCTCGTCGAGAACCCGAGGCTTCACATACGGATCTTCTTCGCCCGCATACTGAGCACTCTTGGCCAAACCCGAGACCTCAGCATCCCGAGCCCGAGCTTCGGCGAGCAACCCTTCGAGCACCTGAGCGTTCTCGGGCAGAGCATCGGCGATGAACTCGAGCGACGGCGTGAGCCGAGCGGTGATGTTCTTGCCGACTTCGCTCCGCAGCATCCCCGTGGCCGACTTGAGCGCAGCGGCCGAATCGGCGCGCTCCTCATCCGTGCCGTAGACGGTGTAGAAGATCGAGGCGTGCTGCAGGTCGCCGGTCACCCGGACGTCGGTGATGGTCACGAACCCGAGGCGCGGATCTTTGATTCCGCGTTCCAGTCTCTTGGCCACGATCACCTTGATACGATCCGCCATTTTGGCGGCCCGAGCCGGATCAGCCATGAGCGTCCTGCCTTTCTGTCGATATCGAAGAAGGAGTGGTGAGACATCCGCCTCACCACTCCTCCGTCAGCTCACGCTAGACGCGCGGCTTCTCCTTGAGTTCGATCGTCTCGATCTCGTCACCGATCTGGATGTCGTTGAACTTGCCGAGACCGATACCGGCTTCGAAGTCCGTACGCACCTCGGTGACGTCATCCTTGAATCGACGCAGCGATTCGATGGCGAGGTTGTCGCCGACGACGACGCCTTCGCGGATGACCCGAGCCTTGGCGTTGCGTGTGATCGTTCCCGATCGCACGATGACACCGGCGATGTTTCCGAACTTGGAAGAACGGAAGATCTCGCGGATCTCCGCCACACCCGACTGCACCTCTTCGAACTCGGGCTTGAGCATGCCCTTGAGCGAGTTCTCGATGTCGTCGAGCGCGTTGTAGATGACCGAGTAGAACCGGATGTCGACGCCTTCGCGAGCGGCACGTTCCCGTGCCTTCGTGTCGGGCCGCACGTTGAACCCGATGATGATCGCGTTGTCGACGGTCGCCAGGTTGACGTCGGATTCGGTGACCGCACCCACACCGCGGTGGATGATGCGGAGCTGAACCGAGTCGTCGACCTCGATCTTGAGGAGCGATTCCTCGAGGGCCTCGACGGCACCCGAGACATCACCCTTGATGATGAGGTTGAGCGCTTCGACCTTGCCTTCTTCGAGGGCACGGGTGAAGTCTTCGAGCGAGATGCGCTTGCGGGCCTTGGCCAGCGAGGCGTTGCGTTCGGCGGCTTCACGCTTCTCAGCGATCTGACGGGCGGTGCGGTCTTCCTCGGTGACGAGGAAGGTGTCGCCGGCGCGGGGCACGGTCGACAGACCCTGCACCTGAACCGGACGGGACGGGGTGGCTTCGGTGACGGTGTCGCCGTTCTCGTCGACCATCGCGCGGACTCGTCCGTAGGCGGTTCCGGCGACGATCGCGTCTCCGACGCGCAGCGTTCCCGACTGGATGAGCACGGTTGCGACCGCACCACGACCCTTGTCGAGCTTGGCTTCGATCGCCACGCCGCGGGCATCCTTGTTCGGGTTGGCCCGCAGGTCGAGACCGGCGTCTGCGGTGAGCAGCACGGCGTCGAGGAGATCCTGGATGCCGATGTCGTTGCGCGCCGACACGTCGACGAACATGACGTCTCCACCGTATTCTTCGGCCACGAGGCCGAACTCGGTGAGCTGCTGACGAACCTTGGCCGGGTTGGCGTCGGGCTTGTCGATCTTGTTCACCGCGACCACGATCGGCACGTTGGCCGCCTGGGCGTGGTTCAGAGCCTCGATCGTCTGCGGCATGATGCCGTCGTCGGCCGCCACCACGAGGATCGCGATGTCGGTGACCTGAGCACCACGTGCACGCATGGCGGTGAACGCCTCGTGACCCGGGGTGTCGATGAAGGTGATCGGGCGCTCGATGCCCTCGTGCTCCGTGACGACCTGGTAGGCACCGATGTGCTGGGTGATTCCACCCGCCTCACCGGCGACCACGTTCGCGTTACGGATCGCGTCGAGCAGGCGCGTCTTACCGTGGTCGACGTGACCCATGACGGTGACCACCGGCGGACGGATCTCGAGCTCTTCGTCGGTCTCGTCTTCCAGCTCCTGGTCGAGATCGATGTCGAAGCCCTCGAGCAGCTCGCGGTCTTCTTCCTCCGGGGAGACGACCATGATCTTGTAGCCGAGCTCTTCGCCGAGCACCTGGAAGGTGGCCTCGTCGAGCGACTCCGTCGCCGTGGCCATCTCACCGAGGTGGAACAGCACGGTCACGAGGTTGCCGGGGCTGGCGTCGATCTTGTCGGCGAAGTCGGTGATGGAGGCGCCACGACGCAACCGCACGACGGTGTTGCCGTCGCCGCGGGGTACGCTCACGCCACCCAGCGACGGGGCTTCGCGCAGTTCGAATTCTGCTCTCTTCGTGCGCTTCGACTTGCGAGCCTTGCTCTTGCCTCCGCCGCGACCGAACGCACCGGCGGTTCCACCACCGGGGCCACGGCCGCGACCGCCTGCACCCGGACGGGGTGCGAAGCCGCCGCCACCACCGGGCGCGCCGCCCGGACGGTAGCCGGGCGTACCGGGAGCCGGACGCGCGCCGCCACCCTGGGCCGCGCCGGGGCGGAAGCCGCCGGCTCCGGCGCCGCCGGGACGGAATCCGCCCGGCCCGCCGGGACGCGGAGCGCCCGGACGAGGAGCGCCAGGGCGCGGGGCGCCGGGACGGGGTGCACCAGGACGCGGGATGGCGGAGTTGCCGCCCGCGCCACCGGCGCCACCGGAGGCACCGCCGCGCTGCATGCCCTGCTGGCTGGCGAAGGGGTTGTTGCCGGGGCGCGGAGCGCCGGGACGCTGCATGCCCTGCTGGCTCGAGAAGGGGTTGTTGCCGGGGCGCGGGATGCCCGGACGCGGTCCGCCGGGGCGGGGCGCAGCGGCGTCAGCCGAACCGGACGGTGCGGCTGAACCGGTTGCCGGGGCCGCGGGAGCGGCCGGTGCCTCTGCCGGCGTCTCCGCCTTGGGGGCGGCGGGCGCGGCAGCTGCCGGAGCGGGCGCTGCCGGAGCAGCGGGTGCCGCCGGTGCGCTGGCCGCCGGGGCAGGCGCCGACGAGGCGGCCGGAGCCGGGGCAGCGGCCGGTGCAGCCGGAGCCGGAGCACCCGGACGCGCGCCGGGGCGAGGCCCGGACGAGGTGGAGCGCGGCGCGGCAGCGGGCGCCGCAGCAGCGGGAGCGCCGCCGTTCGACGTCGCGCCGGCAGCGATCAAAGCCTCTTTCAAACGTCGGGCCACGGGGGGCTCGATGCTCGACGACGGGCCCTTGACGAACTGGCCCATCTCTTTGAGGGTTGCAAGGGCGACCTTGCTGTCGACGCCGAGTTCGGCGGCGACTTCATGTACACGTGGTTTTGCAGCCACAATTCTCCTGTCTGGGGTCTACCCAGACAGGGCAGACCATTAATAGCGGACGGGTCTCATTTCGAGCCGCTCATCAGTTGTCACTCATGGGTTCACGGTGCCGTTCAGCCTGTTCTCTAATGTTGTCGTGTCGAGCGCACCCTCAACGCGGAGCGCACGCCCGAAAGCGCGTCGCGTGACCGCGGTGTGAAAGCACTCGCTTGAGGGATGCAACCATGCGCCTCGCCCGGGAAGAGTGGCCGACTCGTCGACGACCAGAGCTTGTCCCTCAGGAACAACTTCCTTGGCAACGACCCTCAGAAGTGAGGATCGTGTGGCGCGCGCACGACATCCGACGCACGTTCTAACGGGTTCCATCGTACTCCATATTCCCGGGAGCCCGTTTGACCGACTCCCGGAATCGGCGGCGATCAGTCGCCGTCGAGGATCGAATCCGGCTGGATGTCGATCTTCGCACCGGTCAGTTTCGCGGCCAGGCGGGCATTCTGGCCCTCTTTGCCGATGGCCAGCGAGAGCTGGTAGTCGGGCACGAGAGCCCGAACGGCCTTGAGCGATTCGTCGATCACGAAGGCGCTCGACACTTTCGCCGGCGAGAGCGCGTTGGCCACGAAAGTCGGCAGGTCGTCGGAGTAGTCGACGATGTCGATCTTCTCGTTGCCGAGCTCAGAGGTGACGGCGCGCACGCGCTGGCCGAGCTCGCCGATGCAGGCGCCCTTGGCGTTCACGCCGGGTTCCGTGGCCCGCACGGCGATCTTCGTGCGGTGACCGGCCTCGCGGGCCAGCGACACGATCTCCACCACGCCCGATGCGATCTCCGGCACCTCGAGGGCGAAGAGCTTGCGCACGAGCGACGGGTGCGTGCGCGACACGGTGATCGACGGGCCCTTCGGCCCCTTCGCCACGCTCGTCACGTAGACCCGGATGCGGGAACCGTGCGTGTAGTTCTCGCCCGGCACCTGCTCCTCGGGGGGCAGGATGGCCTCGATCGTGCCGAGGTCGACGTGCACCATGCGCGGGTTCGGGCCCTGCTGGATCACGCCGGCGATGATGTCGCCTTCGCGGCCCTTGAATTCGCCGAGCACGTGGTCGTCGGCGATGTCGCGCAGACGCTGGTTGATGACCTGCTTCGCCGCGAAAGCCGCGATGCGACCGAAGTCGCTCGGGTTCTCCTCGGCTTCGCCGATCAGCACGTCGTCTTCGTCGAATTCCGGCACGAAGATGCCGATGTGTCCCGTCTTGCGATCGAGGTGCACGCGGGCAGCAGGGGTGCCGTCTTCGGTTGTGGCCGGTCGATCGGTGTGCTTGAGGAATGCCGTCAGGATGGCCTGCTCGATGATTCCCACGAGTTCCTCGAAGGGAATCTCTCGCTCGCGTTCCAAGAGACGTAAGACGCTGAGGTCGATGTCCATTTCCGGCCTCCTCTGTTCAGATCTCAGGTGCCGAAAACTCCGGCAGTCAAACGCACAGACTACCGGAAGCTTGCGCCCACAGCATCCAGAGCGACCTGCGTTCGCTCTCCGCTTGCGCGATCCCAGAGTTCTACGAGCCCTTCGGCCACCCCGCGGCCCACGATCACGATCTTCGGAACGCCGATCAATTCGGCGTCGCCGAACTTCACACCGGGCGACACCTTCGGCCGGTCGTCGAACAGCACGTCGAGACCCTGGGCCTCGAGATCGACCACCACGCGCTCCGCCGCCTCGTAGATCTCGGGGTCTCTGCCGGTGGCGATCACGTGCACGTCGAACGGCGCAACCGCCGGAGGCCAGATCAGGCCCTTGTCGTCGTTGTTGAGCTCCGCGATGATCGCGAGGATGCGCGTCACGCCGATGCCGTACGACCCCATGGTCACGGTCACCAGCTTGCCGTTCTCGTCGAGCACCTTCAGCCCGAGCGCGTCGGCGTACTTGCGGCCCAGCTGGAAGACGTGGCCGATCTCCATGCCACGGGCGAGTTCGACGGGGCCCGAGCCGTCGGGCGCGGGGTCGCCCGCGAGCACTTCGGCGGCCTCGACGGTGCCGTCGGGCTGGAAGTCGCGGCCGGCGACGAGGCCGAAGACGTGCTTGCCGTGCACGTTCGAACCGGTGATCCAGCCGCTGCCGTCGGAGACCCGGGGGTCGACCAGATAGCGGATGCCCGTGCTCGACTTCTCGCCCAGAACGGCGCCCTCAGGCGACCACGGCCCGATGTAACCCTTGACCAGTCCGGGGTTGGCGGCGAAGTCGGCGTCGGTCGCCGGTTCGATCTCGGCCGGCGCGAAAGCCACCTCGGCGCGCTTCATGTCGACCTCGCGGTCTCCGGGCAGGCCGATCACCACGAGCTCGCGCGTGCCGTCGAGGTGGGTGAGCGCCAGCACCACGTTCTTGAGGGTGTCGGCGGCCGTCCACGGCCGGCCATCGGGTCGTGGATGCGCCGTGTTGGCCCGGTCGACGAGGGTCTGGATGGTGGGCGTGTCCGGCGTGTCGAGCACCTCGGCCGGTGTCAGCTTCTCGTAAGACCTGGGGGCCGGGGCGATCGTGGTGAATGCCTCGACGTTCGCGGCATAGCCGCCCGCCGACCGTACGAAGGTGTCTTCACCGACCGGTGTCGGGTGCAGGAACTCCTCGCTCTTCGACCCGCCCATCGCGCCGGCATCGGCCTGCACGATGACGTATTCGAGACCGAGCCGCTGGAAGATGCGCTCGTAGGCGTCGCGCTGCGCCTGGTACGACGCGTCGAGACCTGCGTCGGAGGCATCGAAGGAATAGGCGTCTTTCATCGTGAACTCGCGACCGCGCAGGAGACCTGCCCGAGGCCGAGCCTCGTCGCGGTACTTGTCTTGGATCTGGTAGATCGTGAGCGGAAGGTCTTTGTAGCTCGAATACAGGTCTTTGACCAGCAGTGTGAAGACCTCTTCGTGGGTCGGGGCCAGCACGAGACCCGCGTCGCGGCGGTCGGAGAGCCGGAACATCCCGGGCCCGTACTCCTCGTAGCGCCCCGTGACCTCGTAGGGCTCCTTGGGCAGCAGCGCCGGGAAGTGCACCTCGAAGGCTCCGGCCGCCGCCATCTCGTCGCGGATGATGGCCTCGATCTTCGCCTTCACCCGGAGACCCAGCGGCAGCCAGGCGAAGATGCCCGGCGCCTGGCGGCGGATGTAGCCCGCCCGCACGAGGAGGATGTGGCTGGTCACCTCCGCGTCGGAAGGATCGTCGCGGAGGGTTCGGAGGAAGTAGGTCGACAAGCGAGTAGGCACGAGAACGAGTTTAGCCAGCCTGCCTGCGCTGTCTTCTCCTCCCTGTTCTCGGGAGTGGTCGGAATCATCCACAGATACCTCCGCCGGCCCGTCGGCGTTCATCTCGCGGCCTACCGTCGGGGCCATGGACACTCTCACTCAACTCCGCTCCGCATCGCCCTATCTCCAGCGCTGCGAGTCCCCGATCGGCCGGATCGAGGTGACCAGCGACGGCGAGGCGATCACAGGGGTGGCGATCGAGCACAACGGCTCCCTTCCGCACGATGGTCTGGCCTACGACTCCACGGCCGTGGCCGACGAAGCGATCGCCCAGTTGCTCGACTACTTCCAGGGTTATCGGCGCGGATTCTCGGTTCCGGTCGCCCACCGGGGCACGCCATTCCAGGTGTCGGTCTGGCAAGAACTGGCCCGCCTGCGCTGGGGCCAGGTCACCACCTATGGCGCCATCGCCGCAGCCGTCGGCAAGACCGGCTCAGGGCGTGCCGTGGGCGGTGCGATCGCCTCCAACCCCACTCCTCTGCTGGTGGGCTGCCACCGTGTGCTCTCAGCCACCGGGCGCATCACGGGGTACAGCTGGGGTGAGGGCGTGAAGACGAAGGCCTGGCTGCTCGATCACGAAAGCATCGGTCATGCCTGAGACGGTTCGGCTCACACCAGCAGCAGAAGTTCGCCGTTCGGGGCGAGCGAGAGGTGGTGTCCGGATGCGCGGCCCCACGCGATGAGCGCGTCGACGTCGGCGAAGTCGAGGCCGTTCTCCACGATCGCCCGCGCAAGGGTTCCCTTGCCCTTCTTGTTGAAGTGGTTGAGGGCGCGCTGGGCGCCGTCCTCCCCCGTCGTCACCACGCGCAGGAAATACGAGGGCGTGGTGGGCGGAATGGGCCCGAGTGCCACGTAGGACTCCGAGCGCAGGTCGAGCACGAGCTCACCGCGGTGCGCCTCGAACTCTTTCGAGACCGCGCTCGACCAACTGACCTTGAGTGTCGGCTCACCGAGTCGTGCGTTCGACGAGAGGCGGTATGCCGGGATAGGGTCTCCCGCTCCCAGGAGCCCGAACAGGGCGGAATGGATGCGCACGTGCGACTCGGCGAAGGCGCGGGCCTCGGGCGAAAGCGACGGCGCATCCAACGCCTCGTAGAGCACCCCGGTGTAGCGATCCATCGCAGCCATCGTCGGAGCCGTCGAGAGCGTGCGATTGCGTTCCACCTCGAAGGCGAGTTTCTGGCCGAGCTTCAGCCGAGCCATCATCTCGTCCGGCGTGCGTGCCAAGCGAGACACCCGTCGGGTGAGAGCACGGCGCTTTGCGGTGAGGCGCGGATGCGACAGCGCGGCGAAATCGAGCGCGCCACCGCTGCCTCCGTCGCGCTTGGTCTCCGATGGAGGGAGGACGATGAGCACGGTGCTTCTTTCACGAAAACGGCGCTTCCCTCACGAGAAGCGCTTCTTCACCAAAAACGCCGCCGCGCCCGGCTCCGAGGAGCGGACGCGGCGGTCGTGATGCGGCTGGTCAGACGGGAGACGTCTACTTGATCAGTTCGGCGTCGCGGGCGACGATCGTGACGGTGTCGTTCTCGACCGAGAGGAACCCGTCGTCGGCGCGTGCCACCAGGCGCTCACCGCTCGTCGTGTTCACCCGCACCTCGCCGGCAGCGAGGATCGCGAGCAGCGGCTCGTGGCCGGCGAGGATACCGATCTCGCCTTCCACGGTCTTCGCGATCACCATTGACGCCTCGCCCGCCCAGATCTCCTGGTCGGCCGCGACGACGCTCACGTTCAGGGGAGCAGCCATGACTAGCCGTTCTCCTTCTGGAGCTGAGCCCACTTCTCTTCGACGTCGGAGATGGCGCCGACGTTGAAGAAGGCCTGCTCAGCCACGTGGTCGAAGTCACCCTTGGTGATCGCGTCGAACGACTCAACCGTGTCTTTCAGAGGAACGGTCGAACCCTCGACACCCGTGAACTTCTTCGCCATGTAGGTGTTCTGCGAGAGGAACTGCTGGATGCGGCGAGCCCGGGAGACGGTGATCTTGTCTTCTTCGGAGAGCTCGTCGACACCGAGGATCGCGATGATCTCCTGGAGCTCTTTGTTCTTCTGCAGGATCTGCTTGACGTTGGTGGCCACGCGGTAGTGGTCGGCGCCCAAGTAACGGGGGTCGAGGATGCGCGAGGTCGACGTCAGCGGGTCGACCGCCGGGTACAGACCCTTCGACGCGATCTCACGGGAGAGTTCCGTGGTGGCGTCGAGGTGGGCGAAGGTGGTGGCCGGGGCCGGGTCGGTGTAGTCGTCGGCCGGCACGTAGATCGCCTGGAGCGACGTGATCGAGTGTCCACGCGTCGAGGTGATGCGCTCCTGGAGCACACCCATCTCGTCGGCGAGGTTCGGCTGGTAGCCCACCGCGGAAGGCATGCGGCCCAGCAGGGTCGACACCTCCGAGCCCGCCTGCGTGAAGCGGAAGATGTTGTCGATGAACAGCAGCACGTCCTGGTTCTGCACATCGCGGAAGTACTCCGCCATGGTCAGCGCCGACAGCGCCACGCGCAGACGGGTTCCGGGCGGCTCGTCCATCTGGCCGAAGACAAGGGCGGTCTTGTCGAAGACGCCCGCCTCCTCCATCTCCTTGATGAGGTCGTTGCCCTCACGGGTGCGCTCGCCGACACCGGCGAACACCGACACACCACCGTGGTTCTGCGCGACGCGCTGGATCATCTCCTGGATGAGCACGGTCTTGCCGACGCCCGCACCACCGAACAGGCCGATCTTTCCGCCGAGCACGTACGGCGTCAGCAGGTCGATGACCTTGATGCCGGTCTCGAAGAGCTGAGTCTTCGACTCCAGCTGGTCGAACGCCGGGGGCTTGCGGTGGATGGGCCAGCGCTCCGTGATCTCGATCTTCTCGCCGGGAGCAGCGTTCAGCACCTCGCCGATGACGTTGAAGACCTTGCCCTTGGTGACGTCGCCGACCGGAACCGAGATGGCGGCACCGGTGTCGCGCACCTCCTGGCCGCGCACCAGACCATCGGTGGGCTTCAGGGCGATGGCGCGAACGAGGTCGTCGCCGAGGTGCTGAGCGACCTCGAGCGTGATCTCGTGCGAGTCTTCGCCGATGGTGATAGTGGTCTTCAGAGCGTTGTAGAGCTCGGGGATCGAGTCGTGCGGAAAT
The DNA here is from genome assembly GCF_024979235.1 of Herbiconiux aconitum. Taxonomy (NCBI): domain Bacteria; kingdom Bacillati; phylum Actinomycetota; class Actinomycetes; order Micrococcales; family Microbacteriaceae; genus Herbiconiux; species Herbiconiux aconitum. Next base: position 582,978 of record NZ_JANLCM010000002.1, on the reverse strand, counting down.
TCGATGTCCACGACCGGGCCCGTGACACGGGCGATACGTCCGGCGCCGCCCGGCGTCTCCTCAGCCTGGACTGGCGCAACGGCAGTGTCAGTCATAGTGCTTTCTCTTCTCTTCGGTTACTTCTTGGCGGGGGCCAGTGCGTCGGCCCCACCCACGATCTCGGAAATCTGCTGCGTGATCTCGCTCTGACGAGCGTTGTTCGCCAGTCGCGTGTAGTCACGGATCAGGTTGTCGGCATTGTCGCTGGCCGACTTCATCGCCTTCTGGCGAGCGGCGTGCTCGGCCGCGGCCGACTGCAGCATCGCGTTGAAGATGCGGCTCTCGACGTAGATCGGCAGCAGCGCGTCGAGTACGGTCTCGGCATCCGGCTCGAACTCGTAGAGAGGAAAGACCTCGTGGGAGTCAGCCTCGGGCGCCTCGCCCTCCACGATCTCGAGCGGCAGCAGTCGCACGACCTCGGGAACCTGGCTCACCATGCTCACGAAGCGGTTGTAGACGAGGTGGATCTCGTCGACGCCACCCTCTTCGTCGTCGAGGTTGTAGGCCGTGACGACCGCATCCGCGATCTCCTTGGCGGTCTCGAACACCGGCTGGTCGGTTCCACCGGTCCACGACCGAGCGCTGTCGCGCCTGCGGAAGCTGAAGTAGCCGACGGCCTTCCGGCCCACCAGGTAGTAGACGACCTGCTTGCCTTCGCTGCGCAGGAGTTCGGCGAGTTGCTCCGCCTCCTTGAGCACCGATGACGAGAACGCGCCGGCCAGACCGCGGTCGGACGTGAAGATGACGATCGCCGCGGTGTCGAGCTTCTCGCGCTCGGTCGTCAGCGGGTGCTCGACGTTCGAATACGTCGCCACCGCCGAGACGGCGCGCGTGATCGCCCGCGAATACGGCGTGGACTGCTTCACCCGCGTCTGCGCCTTCTGAATGCGCGACGCGGAGATCAGCTCCATCGCCCTCGTGATCTTCTTGGTCGTCTGGGCCGACTTGATCTTCGACCGGTAGACCCGAAGTTGTGCGCCCATGGCTTAGCGGCGACCCTTCACGATCTTCTCCTGGTTGACATCCTCAGGAGCGGTGGCAGCGAACTCCTCGCGACCCACCGAAGCGAGCGGCTTGCCCTCGCCCGTCTGGAACTCCAGCTTGAAGTCGTCGACGGCCTTCTCGAGGTCGGCGACGGTCTCGTCGGAGAGCACGTTCGTGTCGCGGAGCACGGTCAGCACCTCGGTGTTGCGGTCGAGGAAGTCGTGGAACTCCGCCTCGAAGCGCAGGATGTCGTCGACCGGCACCTCGTCGAGCTTGCCGTTGGTTCCGGCCCAGATCGACACAACCTGCTTCTCGACCGGGAACGGCGAGTACTGCGGCTGCTTGAGCAGCTCGGTGAGGCGGGCGCCTCGGGCGAGCTGACGTCGCGAGGTCGCATCCAGGTCGGAGGCGAACATCGCGAAGGCCTCGAGCGAGCGGTACTGCGCCAGCTCGAGTTTCAGCGTTCCGGAGACCTTCTTGATCGACTTCACCTGCGCGTCGCCACCGACTCGCGACACCGAGATACCGACGTCGACCGCGGGGCGCTGGTTGGCGTTGAAGAGGTCGGACTGCAGGAAGATCTGGCCGTCGGTGATCGAGATCACGTTGGTCGGGATGTAGGCCGACACGTCGTTCGCCTTGGTCTCGATGATCGGGAGACCCGTCATCGATCCGGCACCCAGCTCGTCGGAGAGCTTGGCGCAACGCTCGAGCAGACGCGAGTGCAGGTAGAACACGTCGCCGGGGTATGCCTCGCGTCCCGGCGGGCGGCGCAGCAGGAGCGACACGGCGCGGTAGGCCTCGGCCTGCTTCGACAGGTCGTCGAAGATGATCAGCACGTGCTTGCCGCCGTACATCCAGTGCTGACCGATGGCCGAGCCGGTGTAGGGGGCGAGGTATTTGAAGCCGGCCGGGTCGGAGGCCGGCGACGCGACGATGGTGGTGTACTCCATCGCTCCGGCGTCTTCCAGCGCACCCTTGACGGAGGCGATGGTGGAGCCCTTCTGGCCGATCGCGACGTAGATGCAGCGAACCTGCTTGTTCTCGTCGCCCGACTCCCAGTTGGCCTTCTGGTTGATGATCGTGTCGATCGCGATGGCGGTCTTGCCGGTCTGGCGGTCGCCGATGATCAGCTGGCGCTGACCGCGGCCGATCGGGATCATGGCGTCGATCGCCTTGATGCCGGTCTGCATCGGCTCGTGCACGCTCTTGCGGGCCATGACGCCGGGGGCCTGGAGCTCGAGCTCGCGGCGACCCTCGGTGGCGATGTCGCCCAGGCCGTCGATCGGAACGCCGAGCGGGTCGACCACGCGGCCGAGGTAGCCGTCGCCCACCGGAACGGACAGCACCTCACCGGTGCGTGTGACCTCTTGACCTTCTTCGATGCCGGTGAACTCGCCGAGCACGACGACGCCGATCTCGTTCTCGTCGAGGTTCTGGGCGAGGCCGAGCGTGCCGTCCGAGAAGCGGATCAGCTCGTTCGCCATGACACCCGGGAGACCTTCGACGTGCGCGATACCGTCGGCGGCGTCGATGACGTAGCCCACCTCGGTGGTCGCGGCCTTGCCGGGCTCGTACGCCGCGACGAAGTCCTTGAGAGCGTCGCGGATCTCATCGGGGCGGATCGTAAGTTCAGCCATCGTTTTCCCTTTTCTGATGGGGTATGCCCCCAGTGTGTTCCTGTGCCCGCCGATTAGCCAGCGAGCTGAAGTCTCAAATCGTTGATGCGCGTGGCGACGCTTCCGTCGATGACGTCGTCGCCGATCTGGATGCGGATTCCGCCGATGACCGACGCGTCGATCACCTCGTTCAGCTGCACGCGGCGGCCGTACTGCGAGGCCAACACCGTCTCCAGACGCTGGAGCTGAGCCGAACCGAGCGGAATAGCCGTGGTGACCGTCGCGACCGCCGAACCCGACTGGTCGGCGACGATCGTGGAGGCGTAACGGATCAGCTCACCGATGCGCCGACCACGCGGCTGGGTGACCAGCTGACGCGCGATGGCGACCGTCTGCTCAGATGCTCGCCCGCCGAGCAGACGCTCGACCAGGCCGCGCTTCTGATCGGTGGAACCGAGCTTCGACCCGAGCGCGAGCTCCAGCTTCGCATCGCTCGTGATCGCGCGGCCGAACTCGAACAGTTCGGAGTCGATCGCGGCCGAGGTGGGCGCGGAGCCCGCAACGGCACGGATGCCGATCTCCTCGATGCCGGCCAGCAGGTCGGTTTGACTCGACCACCGGCTCGACGCGATGCCCTCGAGCAGCTCCACCGTGGTTGGGCCGTAGCCCGGTGCGAACAACTGCCGCACGAGTGCCACTTTGATCGGCACGTCGACGCCCGGGTCGGACAGAGCACCGAGCAGGTGTGTCGAATCCCCGATGATCCGGCCCGCGGCGAAGAGCTCTTCTCCCGTGGCCAGATCGACCCGCGAGCCGAGGCTCGCCAGACGAGCCTTGGCCTCCACGAGGGCTACTCTGGTCGCGCTACCCATCGGTGATTACTTCTTTCCTGCAGTGTCGGATGCTTCCAAATCGGCCAGGAAGCGGTCGACGAGTGCCGTCGCCTTCTTGTCGTCGGAGAGCGACTCCCCCACGACGCCCGACGCGAGGTCGATGGCGAGGCTGCCGACCTCGGTGCGCAGCGAAACGAGCGCCGACTGGCGATCGGCCTCGATGGCCACCTGGGCGTTCGCCTTCACGCGCTCGGCGTCGGTCTGGGCCTGGGCCTGGATCTCCGCACCGATGCGCTGGGCATCGGAACGGGCCTGCTCACGGATCTTGCCGGCCTCGGCGCGAGCCTCGGCGAGCTGAGCCGTGTACTGCTCGAGAGCAGCTTCGGCCTCGCGCTGTGCTTCGTCGGCCTTCTCCATGTTGCCCTCGATGGCGGCGGAGCGCTCATCGAGCAACTTCTTCATTCGAGGCAGCACGAGCCGCCAGAAGAAGAAGAGGATGACGACGAAGCAGACCAGCGACCAGATGATGTCGTAGGCCTCCGGAAGCAACGGGTTCGGCTGTGCTTCTTCGGTGGCTGCTACGAGAATGGTCTTAAGCATGGCGCCTCCTTCCTAGGGTGAAAGAGGTTCAGAAGCCGAAGATGAAGCCGGTGGCGATACCGATGAAGGCCAGAGCCTCGGTGAACGCGATACCGATGTACATCAGCACCTGGAGTCGGCCGGCCAGTTCGGGCTGACGGGCGACGCCCTCGATGGTCTTGCCGACGACGATGCCCACGCCGATGGCCGGGCCGATTGCGGCGAGGCCGTAACCGACGGTGGCGATGCTACCGGAGACCTCGGCGAGGATGGCTGTGTCTGCCATTGTTGTTCCCTTTCGTGATGGTGGAGCAGGCGGGTGCCTGGCGCCGTATTAGTGTTCGTCAGCCAGCGCGAGCTGGATGTAGACCGTGGTGAGGAGTGCGAAGACGTAGGCCTGCAGCACGGCCACCAGGATCTCGAAGAGCGTGAAGACGAAGCCGAAGGCCAGCGTTCCCACACCGAACAGACCGTAGAAGAGGCTGGTCTGCGTGGCGGTGAAGAAGAAGAACTGCGTGGCCGAGAAGAACAGCACCAGCAGGAGGTGGCCGACGAGCATGTTCATCAGCAGTCGCAGCGTCAGCGTGATCGGCCGCAGGATGAACGTCGAGACGAACTCGATCGGCGTCACGATGAGGTAGAGCGCCGGGGGCACTCCGGGCGGGAACAGGGCGTTCTTGAAGAAGGCGCCGGGATGCTTCTTGATGCCGGCGTACATGAACGCGCACCAGGCCACAAGGGCGAGAACGAGCGGCATGCCGATGATGGCGTTCGACGAGATGTTCAAGAACGGGATGATGCCCGTCAGGTTGGCGAACAGCACCATGAAGAAGATCGTCGTGATCAGCGGCAGGAAGCGACGTCCGTCCTTCTTGCCGAGCAGGTCTTCGGCGATATTCACCCGGGTGAAGTCCAGGCCCATCTCGACGACGCTCTGGAAGCGACCAGGCACCACCTTCATGCGCCGCGTGCCGATCCAGAAGATCAGGATGATGGCCAGCATCGCGATGAAGCGGATGATGATGATTCGGTTGATTTCGAACGGCGTGCCAGCGAAGAAAATGGCCTCGGGGAAGAACTCCTCGATCGACGGACCGTGGAAACCACCATCGTCGGAGGTTGCCATTGGGGCTAGCAGGTTCACAGCGTTAGCTATCAGCGCTATCTCCTGTTTCGGGGCGTGGAACTTTTCACGGTTCTCGCGACGACGAACGGTTGGGGGGTGTGCTGTATACAAGCCTCGACGGCATTGCTGGACAGCGGAACGATCGTCATAACCCTATCAATACTTAGGGCATCCTGACGAATCGTAGTGGCGTCATTCCCCGTTGGGAAGCTTCACGTCAGAAACGTACGACATGCGCGTGCGGGCGACCACGACGACGTCGACCACGAGCGTTCCGATGACGGCTGCGACGATGCTCAGGAAGAGCACGGTGCCGTTGGTCCACGGCTGCCCGCGGAGCAGCAGCACGATCACGATGAACAGCACGAACTTGAGCATCCAGGAGCCCAGTACGATCACGAAGAACAGCGTGGTGTACAGCGGCGACGCAGTGAAGCGGTTGGCCACGAGGATGCTCGCCACCGTGATGCCGGCGAACACCAGCACCAGCGCGGTGCCGATCAGAGCACTGATCGCACCGGGCCAGCCGTCGACGAGATAGCCGATCACTCCCCCGATCACGGCGATCGCGACGGCGAGCACGATGTCCCAGCGCAGGATGGTCGAGAAGACCTTGTTGGAGGATGGCGTCGGGTAGTTCCCGCGGATCACCGGCTCAGTGCCGTTCGCAGGCTCGGTGCCGTTCGCAGGCTCGGTCGCGTTCGTCGGGTCGGTCACGGTTTAGGGCTCCTTGATTTCGTCGGCGGCCGCGTCGAGCGGATCGTCGCCGGCTTTCACTTCGGCTTCGAGGGTACCCGCATCCGCCGACTGTGCCTCGATCTCGCGTCGCTTTTCCCGGCTGAGCGGGCTCAGCGTGACGGCCGTGCAGACCACGAGGCCGACGCCGAGGAAGATGAAGGCCAGCCAGTAGGGCTGCAGTACGAAGAAGAGCAGGCAGCCGATGGAGATGACCGCCGTCCAGGCGTAGAAGATCAGCACAGCCTGCAGGTGCGAGTGCCCCATGTCGAGCAGCCGGTGGTGGAGGTGCTGGCGGTCGGCGCTGAAGGGGCTCTTGCCGGCGCGCAGCCGCCGGAACACTGCGAGACCGAAGTCGAGCAGCGGGATGACCAGGATGGCGAAGGGCAGGAGGATCGGGATGAACGCCGGGAACAGCTGCGAGCGGCCGAGCTGCGCCGGGTCGACCTGGCCGGTGACGGCGATAGCGCTGGTGGCCATCAGAAGGCCCACGAGGAGTGCTCCGGCGTCGCCCATGAACAGCTTCGCCGGGTGGAAGTTCAGCGGCAGGAAGCCCGCACAGGCGCCGATCAGCACAGCGGTGATGAGCGAGGCGAGGTTGAAGTAGTCGAACGGCGAGGTGTCTTGCACCAGCAGGTAGCTGTAGATGAAGAAGACGCCGTTGGCGATGAGGGCGACACCCGCCACCAGGCCGTCCAGTCCGTCGATGAAGTTGATGGCGTTCATGACGAGCACGACCGCGAGGATCGTGATCACCAGCGACATCCCGCTCGATCCGATGGTCAACCCGCCGATCGGCAGCGACACGATCTGCACGCCCTGCCAGGCCAGGAGCCCTGCGGCGATGATCTGCCCGGCCAGCTTCGTGAGCCAATCGAGATCCCAGATGTCGTCGGCCACACCGATCAGCACGATGATGAGGGCGGCGCCGAGGATGGCCCAGACCTTGCCCGGTTCGGCGAACACCAGGCGGAACCAGCTGATCTGTGAGGCCACCACGAAGGCCACGACCACGCCGATGAACATCGCGATGCCGCCGAGGCGCGGGGTGGGCCGGGTGTGCACGTCGCGTTCGCGGATCTTCGGGTACAGCCGATATTTGTGGCTGAGTTTGTAGATCACCCAGGTCAACCCGAAGGTGACGACCGCGGAGACGAGAGCGACGAGGAGATAGAACCGCATGCGTCAGACGCTGGTTTCCGGCAGCAGGAGATCGCCGACCACGTGACCGATGCGCTCGGCCGACACTGCTCCGAGTCGCACGATTCTGATGCGGCCGTCGGGATCGGTGGCGTCGACGATCGTGGAGGCGACCGCCTGTGGGCGCTCACCGCCATCCAAGTAGACCTCGACGCTGTCGCCGAGCATCTCGAACGCCTCCTGGGCGGTGGTCGCAGCCGGCTGACCGGTGAGATTGGCGCTGGAGACGGCGAGCGGGCCGGTCTCGGCCAGCAACTCGAGTGCCAGCGGGTCGCCCGGCATGCGGAGGGCGACGGTGCCACCGGTCTCCCCCAGGTCCCACAGCAACGACGGTGTGGCGCGCAGGATGACAGTGAGACCGCCCGGCCAGAACTCGGTCACGAGCTCGCGCGCGGAATCGGGGATGTCGGTGGCCAGGGCGTCGAGGGTGGTGAGGCCCGGGATCAGCACCGGCGGGGGCGACTGCCGGGTGCGGCCCTTCGCATCGAGGAGCCGTTGCACCGCGGCAGGGTCGAAGGCGTCGGCAGCGAGGCCGTACACCGTGTCGGTCGGCAGTACGACGAGTTCGCCCTTGCCGAGTGCCGCCCGTGCGAGCCGCATTCCGGTGAGAAGCTCCGTCGGTGCAGAGCAGTCGTAAATGGCAGCCATCTCGCCCCTAATGATAGTCGGGGTCTCTGGACGCCCGCGTGCACCTCGCTACTTGTTGACGCGCCCGCGCCCGAAGATGAGCCACAGGATCGAGCCGAGGATCGACAGGAAGAACGCCACCAGTATCCACAGGAACTTTCCGAAACCGCCGTGGTTCGGGTTGTTCGCGATCGACACCACCGTGATGATGAAGATCACCAAGGCGATGAGGGAGACGCTGATACTGATCGGATCCATGGGTCCTCCTGAAGCGGGTCGGAAATCCGAGCCTAGTGGGCCGCGGTCAGCGGAGGGCGGTGGTGGCGCGGTCGCGACCGGTGAGGTCGCGATGAGTTGCCGCGGCGCGCCAACCGTCAGCGGTGAGCAGGGCACGCATCTCGTCGCCCTGCAGGTCGCCGTGCTCGATCACCAGGCTGCCGCCCGGACGGAGGAGACGGCGTGCTGTCGCGGAGACGCTGCGCACGACCTCGAGGCCGTCCACTCCCCCGTACAGCGCGTGCTCGGGATCGTGCAGCCGCACCTCGGGGTCGCGCGGAACGGCTCCGGTCGGGATGTAAGGAGGGTTCGACACCACGACGTCGACGGTTCCGTCGAGTTCGGGCAGGGCGTCGGCCAGGTCGATGAACACCAGACGTGCGTTCTCGGCCCCCACGGTGCGCAGGTTCTGCTTCGCCCAGATGAACGCCGCGGTCGAGTTCTCCACGGCCACGACGTCGGCGTGCGGCACTTCGGTCGCCAGGGCGAGCGCGATGGCGCCGCTCCCGGTTCCGAGGTCGACGGCGACCGGTCGCGCATCCGGGGCGGCGACGACGGCGCGCAGCGAATCGATGGCGAGGCCCGCGACGAACTCCGTCTCGGGCCGCGGCACGAACACGCCCGGGCCCACCGCGAGTTCGAGCGAACGGAACCAGGCGACACCGGTGATGTGCTGCAGGGGTTCGCGCGCGGCGCGGCGCTCGACCGCGTCAACGATGGCGAGGCTGTCTTCGACGCCGAGTGGAGCATCCGTCACCGCGAGCGACTGAACGCGACCCCGCGAGGTGCCCAGCACGTGCCCGATGAGGAGCTCGGCGTCGACCTGCGGGTCGACGATGCCGCTCGCGGAAAGGATCGCCACCGAGCGCTCGAAGAGCGAGCGCACGGTCACGGGGCGTTCAGCGGTGTCGATGGCGGTCATCAGACGTCGGTGCCCACGGCGGCGAGACGGCTCTCCTCGTCGGCCGTGATGGCCGACTGGATGATCGGCTCGAGCGCGCCGTCCATCACCTGATCGAGGTTATAGGCCTTGTATCCGGTGCGGTGATCGGCGATGCGGTTCTCGGGGAAGTTGTAGGTGCGGATGCGCTCGGAGCGGTCGACCGTGCGGATCTGACTCTTGCGGGCGGCCGACGCCTCGGCATCGAGCTCTTCCTGCTGCTTCGCCAAGATGCGCGCACGCAGCACGCGCATGCCGGCCTCGCGGTTCTGCAGCTGGCTCTTCTCGTTCTGCATCGAGACCACGATCCCGGTGGGGAGGTGGGTGATGCGCACGGCGGAGTCGGTGGTGTTGACCGACTGGCCACCGGGACCGGAGGAACGGAAGACGTCGATCTTGAGATCGTTGGGGTTGATCTCGACCTCTTCGGGCTCGTCGACCTCGGGGAACACGAGAACACCGGCAGCGGAGGTGTGGATGCGCCCCTGCGACTCGGTGGCCGGCACGCGCTGCACGCGGTGCACGCCCCCCTCGTATTTCAGGTGCGCCCAGACGCCCTCGGCGGGGTCGGTCGACCGACCCTTGACAGCGACCTGCACGTCTTTGTAGCCACCCAGATCGCTCTCGGTGCGTTCGAGGAGCTCGGTCTTCCAGCCCTTCGACTCGGCGTAGTGCAGATACATCCGCAGCAGGTCGGCGACGAAAAGCATGCTCTCGGCACCGCCCTCGCCGGCCTTGATCTCCATGATCACGTCTCGCGCGTCATCCGGATCGCGCGGAATGAGGAGGCGCCGAAGCTTCTCCTCCGCCTCGGCGAGGCTCTCCTCGAGTGCCGGCACCTCTTCGGCGAAGCTCTCGTCGTCGGCCGCGAACTCCCGCGCTGCGGCGAGGTCTTCGACACCCTGCTTCCAGGCGGAATGCGCGGCGACGATGCGGCTCAACTCGGCATAGCGCCGGTTGACCCGCTTCGACCGCGCCGGATCGCTGTGGAGCTCGGGATCGGAGAGTTGCTGCTGCAGGTCGTCGTGTTCGGCCAGCAGCGTGCTGACGGACTCGAACATCAGTTGTGCGCAGCCCCGTTGTGCGACGAGCCGTTGTGGCCATTGCCGTTCTGCGCCGGCGTCGGCATCGACTTCTGCACCTGCATCAGGAACTCCACGTTCGACGTGGTCTCCTTCAGCCGGCCGAGAACGATCTCCAGAGCCTGCTGCTGGTCGACACCGGCGAGGGCGCGACGCAACTTCCAGGTGATCTTGGTCTCGTCGGCGCCCATCAGCAGCTCTTCGCGGCGGGTGCTCGACGCGTTGACGTCGACCGCCGGGAAGATGCGCTTGTCGGCGAGCTGACGCGAGAGGCGCAGCTCGGAGTTGCCGGTGCCCTTGAACTCCTCGAAGATCACCTCGTCCATCTTCGAACCGGTCTCCACCAGCGCGGTGGCGAGGATGGTCAGCGAGCCGCCGTTCTCGATGTTGCGAGCGGCTCCGAAGAAGCGCTTCGGCGGGTAGAGCGCCGACGCGTCGACACCACCGGAGAGGATGCGACCGGAGGCCGGCGACGCCAGGTTGTAGGCGCGGCCCAGGCGGGTGATCGAGTCGAGCAGCACGACGACGTCGTGACCGAGCTCCACCAGGCGCTTGGCGCGCTCGATGGCGAGTTCGGCGACCGTGGTGTGGTCTTCGGCCGGACGGTCGAAGGTCGAGGCGATGACCTCGCCCTTGACGGTGCGCTGCATGTCGGTGACCTCTTCGGGCCGCTCGTCGACGAGCACGACCATGAGGTGAACCTCGGGGTTGTTCGTCGAGATCGCGTTGGCGATCTGCTGAAGCACGATGGTCTTGCCGGCCTTGGGCGGCGCGACGATGAGGCCGCGCTGACCCTTGCCGATCGGAGCGACGAGGTCGATGATGCGCTGGGTCAGCTTGCCCGGCTCGGTCTCGAGGCGCAGGCGCTCCTGCGGGTAGAGCGGCGTGAGCTTGCCGAATTCGACGCGGTTCAGGGCTTCTTCGACGGGCAGTCCGTTGATGGACTCGATGCGCACGATCGCGTTGTACTTCTGGCGACCGTTGCTGTCGCCCTCGCGCGGCTGGCGGATCGAGCCGACGACGGCGTCGCCCTTGCGCAGGTTGTACTTCTTCACCTGGCCGAGCGAGACGTAGACGTCGCTGTTGCCCGGCAGGTAGCCGCTGGTGCGCACGAAGGCGTAGTTGTCGAGGATGTCGAGGATGCCGGCGACCGGGATGAGCACGTCGTCTTCGGAGATCTCGGGCTCGATCTCGTCGCCGCCGCCCTGACCGCGACGCTTGCGGTCGCGGTAACGGTTGCGGGCGCCACGCTCGCTGCGGTCGTCGTCGCCGGCGCCGCGCTGGTTCTGGCCCTGACCGCGGTCGCCCTGCTGCGCATCCTGCTTGGCCGCATCGCGGTCTTGCTGAGCGCGCTCGCTCTGGCTGTTGCGCTCGTTCTGGCCGCGCTCGTTCTGCGCGTTGCGGTCGGTGCGGTCATTCTGCCCGCGCTCGTTCTGGGCGGCGCGGTCGTTCTGGTTCTGGTTGCCCCGCTGGTTCTGACCGTTCTGGCCAGTGCCGGTCTGGCCAGTGCCGGTCTGGGCGTCGCCCTGGGCGTTGCCGCCCTGCTGGCCGCCGTCGGAGTTCTGGTTGCGGTTGCGACGGTTGCGGTTGCGGCCGCTCTGGCGGCCCTCGGAGCGCTCGCTCTGCTCGCCCTGGGTGTCGCTGGCGGCGTCGGCCGACGCATCCGTCTGCTCGGTCGTGGTGGACGCGGTCGGCGCGTCGGTGGTGACCGGGGCGACGGCGTCGTCGACGACGGGCGCCGACGGCGTCTCGGCCGCCGAGTCGGCATTCACGTGCGAGCCGGCTGAGACGCGGCTGCCGGTGGAGCGGCCGGTGCTGCGCTCGATGGCGATGCCGCCGTCGACCGAGGTGACCCGGCGCGATCCGCGTCGCTTGGGCGACACCGGGCCCTCGGGCAGCTCGATGACGATCGGCTCCTTGGGCGGGTTGGTGGTGACAGGAGCGGCGAGGAGCAGCTCGTCGGGAACGATCGGGCCGATCGCATCCGGAGTCTCGGGCGCGGTCTCGGCCGGGGCGCTCTCGGCCACCGGCGCGGTCTCGGCGGCGGCCGGAGCCGCCTCGAAGTCGAGCGTGGGCAGCGCGGCGGGCTGCTCGGCAGCCCCCGCCTGGGCCAGGCGGATGGCCTCGACCAGATCGCCCTTGCGGAGTTTGGAAGCGCCGGCCATTCCGAGCTGGGCCGCGATGGCCTGCAATTCGGAGACCTTCAAGGTCGAGAGGTCGGCTTGGGTGTTGACGTCAGTCACGGAGATTGTGTCCTTCCCCTGTCGGCTACGAAAAGCCAGGCAGAGAACTGTCCACGAACGGGAACGCACCAGGGTAGGACTCTCCACACGGAGAATCGGAGCCGGATACGTCTCTGCACGCGGCAGGAAATGAGTTGGAAGAAATGCGACCGGGACGGGATTCGAAGCGCCTACTCAGTAGCGAATACCTGAGGGCTACTTGACTTCGTCCGGGTGCAGCACAACTGTAGCACCTTTGAAGTCAACAGCCAGAACCAACGCCTGCCAGGGTGTCGCGGCTCGCGAACCCACCAGTTCAGCGGCCGCGAGTCGCTGACCCGGGTCGCTGCAGAGCACCAGGATGCTCGGCCCCGCCCCGGAGACGACGGCCGGGAACCCGGCCGCGCGCAATTCCTGGATCAGCCGATCCGTCTCGGGCATCGCGCTCGCGCGGTAGCTCTGGTGCAGTTTGTCTTCGGTGGCGGCCAACAGCAGCTCGGGGCTCTGGATGAGCGCCGCGATCAGCAGCGTCGAGCGCGACACATTGAAGATGGCATCGGCGTGGGGCACCGATTCGGGCTGGAGGCTGCGGGCCAGCGCCGTCGACATGGTCTCCTGCGGCACCAGCACGAGCGGCGAGACGCCGCGATGCACGATGAGTTTCTTGAACTGGGGGCCGTCGGGCGTGGTCCAGGCGATGGTGAGACCGCCGAACAGGGCCGGCGCCACGTTGTCGGGGTGGCCCTCGAGCTCGGTGGCGCGGGCGAGCAGCCCGAGCGGGTCGATCTCGACGACGCCTTCCAGCAGACCCTTGGCGGCCATCACGCCGGACACGATCGCGGCGCCCGAGGAGCCGAGCCCGCGACCGTGCGGGATCGCGTTCCTCGCCACCAGGTGGAGCCCGGGTAGCGGCTGCCCGTAAGCGGCGAAGGTGTGCGCGATCGCCCGCACCACGAGGTTCGTCTCATCGGTCGACACCTCGCCCTCGCCCACGCCGTTCACCTCGACGAAAGCGCCGGGCTCCTCGCGCACCGAGACGGTCAGCTCGTCGTAGAGTGCGAGCGCGAGTCCGAGCGTGTCGAAGCCGGGGCCGAGGTTCGCCGTGGTGCCGGGCACCCGCACCGTCACGGTGCGGCCGGCCAACGACACCGGCGACGCACCGGCGAGGGTCACGAGTCGCCGTTCTGCGAGGCGTCGCGGGCGAGACCCAGCACGCTCGCGATCTCGGCGGAGTCCACCGGCACGATGGTCGGGGTGACCTCGGAGCCGTCCTCGGAACGGAGCGCCCACTGCGGGTCTTTCAGGCCGTGACCCGTGACCGTCAGCACCACGGTCGAGCCTGCCGGGATGACTCCGGCTTCGGATCGCTCGAGCAGTCCGGCCACGCTGATCGCCGACGCGGGTTCGACGAAGATGCCGACCTCGGCCGAGAGGATGCGGTGGGCGGCCAGGATGTGCTCGTCGCTGATCGCGCCGAAGTAGCCCGAGGTCGCGTCGCGTGCCGCGAGGGCGAGCTCCCACGAGGCCGGGTTGCCGATGCGGATGGCGCTCGCGATGGTCTCGGGGTTCGTGACCGGGTGGCCGAGAACGATCGGGGCCGAGCCAGCCGCCTGGAAGCCGAACATGCGCGGCAGTTTGGTGGTGGCGCCGCGCTCGAGCTCCTCGGTGTAGCCGCGGGTGTAGGCGGTGTAGTTGCCCGCGTTGCCGACCGGCACGATGTGGAAGTCGGGCGCATCCTGCAGCACCTCGACCACCTCGTAGGCGGCCGTCTTCTGGCCGGCGATGCGGTCGGGGTTCACCGAGTTCACGAGGTGCACGGGGTAGTTCGCCGAGAGATCGCGGGCCAGGTCGAGACAGTCGTCGAAGTTGCCCTGCACCTGGATGAGCTGCGCGTTGTGGGCGATGGCCTGGCTGAGCTTGCCCATCGCGATCTTGCCCTCGGGCACCAGCACGGCGGCCGTGATGCCGGCGTGGGTGGCGTAGGCGGCGGCGGAGGCCGAGGTGTTGCCGGTCGAGGCGCAGATGACGGCCTTCGCGCCGTGCTCCACGGCCTTGGAGATGGCCATCGTCATGCCACGGTCTTTGAACGAGCCGGTGGGGTTCATGCCTTCGAACTTCACGTAGACGTTCGCTCCCGTGCGAGCCGACAGCGCCGGCGCCGGGATGAGCGGCGTGCCGCCCTCACCGAGGGTGACGATCGGGGTCGCATCCGTGATGTCGAGACGGTCGGCGTATTCGCGCAGAACCCCGCGCCACTGCCGTGACGGGATCGGCCGGGACGGGATGCGGGGGGTTTCGTCGGCCACTAGGGCGTGTCTCCTTCAACTCGTAGGACTGATTCGACCCGAACGACCGCGTCGTTCGAGGAAACAGCCGCCACCGTCGCCGACAGGGCGGCTTCGGGGGCTTCGTGCGTCACAATGACAAGGGTAGCGGTGAGTGCTTCGCCCGGTGGACGCCCGGGTTCGGCCGACGCGACGGTCTGCTGCACCGCCTCCACCGACACGCCGTGCTCGCTGAACAGGCCGGCGACCTGCGCGAGCACACCGGGTTTGTCGGTCACCAGCAGGGTGATCTGGTAGCGCGTGTTCACCGCGCCGATGCCGAGGATGGGCAGGTTCGCGTGGGTCGACTCCCCCACGCCCGGACCACCGGCCACGTGCCGACGAGCAGCCGAGACGAGGTCGCCGAGCACGGCCGAAGCCGTCTCCAGGCCGCCGGCACCCGCGCCGTAGAACATCAGGTCTCCAGCGGCCTCGGCCTGCACGAACACCGCGTTCTTCGCTCCGTGCACGGCGGCGAGCGGATGCAGGCGGCTGATCAGCGCGGGATGCACCCGCACCGTGACGCCCTCGATGCCGGTCGACGCATCCGTCAGCCGTTCGCAGATGGCGAGCAGCTTCACGACGAACCCGGCGCGTTTCGCAGCCTCGACCTCGTCGGCCGTGACCGCGGTGATGCCCTCGCGGTAGACGGCCTCGACCGGCACGGCGGTGTGGAAGGCGAGGCTGGCGAGGATGGCGGCCTTCTGCGCGGCGTCGTAGCCCTCGATGTCGGCGGTCGGGTCGGCCTCGGCGTAGCCGAGCGCGGTCGCGGTGGCCAGGGCGCCCTCGAAGGTGTCGCCTTCGGTGTCCATCCGGTCGAGGATGAAGTTCGTGGTGCCGTTGACGATGCCCATCACGCGGCGCACCCGATCGCCCGCGAGACTGTCGCGGAGCGGCCGGATGATCGGGATGGCGCCGCCGGCCGCGGCCTCGTAGTAGAGCTGCGCGCCCACCTGCGCAGCGGCGTCGAAGAGTTCGGGCCCGTGGGTGGCGAGCAGCGCCTTGTTGCCCGTCACGACGTCGGCGCCGGAGTTGATGGCGAGCAGGATGTATTCGCGCGCCGGCTCGATGCCGCCCATGAGCTCGACCACGATGTCGGCGGACTGGATCAGGGTGTGCGCATCCGTGGTGAACAGCTCGCGCGGCAGGTCGGTGTCGCGCGGGGCGTCGACGTCGCGCACGGCGATGCCCACGAGCTCGAGGCCGGCCCCCACGCGTGCGGCGAGCTCGTCGCCTTGTTCGAGCAGCAGGCGCGCCACCTGGGAGCCCACGGAGCCGGCGCCGAGCAGGGCGATCCGGAGGTTGCGGTATTCGATCATCATTGGTCTCCGACTCGTTCTCCGGTGTAGGCGGCGTCGCGCGCGAGCAGGTCGTGCTCGGTCTCGCGACGCACGATCAGCCGCGCCTGTCCGCCTTCGACCGCGACGACGGCGGGGCGGCCGAGGTAGTTGTAGTTGCTCGAGAGCGACCAGCAGTAGGCGCCGGTGGCCGGCACCGCCAGCAGGTCGCCGGGCTGCACGTCGCTCGGCAGGTAGTCGGCCTGCACCACGATGTCGCCGCTCTCGCAGTGTTTGCCGGCGATGCGCACCAGGGCGGGGTCGGCATCCGACACCCGGTTGGCGAGGCGCACCGAGTAATCGGCGCCGTAGAGCGCGGGGCGCGCGTTGTCGCTCATGCCGCCGTCGACGCTGACGTACTTGCGCACCTCGTCGGCGTGCGCGCCGTTCTCACCCGGCACGCTGACGAGCACGTCTTTGATCGTGCCCACCTCGTAGAGCGTGGCGCCGGCGGTGCCGATGATCGACCGGCCCGGCTCGAAGGCGAGGGCGGGAACGGGGATGCCCAGACGCGCGCACTCCCCCGCCACCGCGTCGACGATGGCGGCCGCGAGCTCGGCGATGGGCGTCGGGTCGTCGGCCGTGGTGTAGGCGATGCCGAACCCGCCGCCGAGGTTCAGCTCGGGCACCTCGCCGCCGCCGAGCAGCGCGGCGTGGGCGTCGAGCAGGCGGGCCGCCGACTCGGCGAAACCCTCCGACCCGAAGATCTGCGAACCGATGTGGCAGTGCAGGCCGAGGAAGTGGAGTTCAGGATGCGAACGGATGGCCTCCGCGAACTCCTCCGCCTGGTCGAGACGCACGCCGAACTTCTGGTCTTCGTGGGCGGTGGCGAGGAAGTCGTGGGTGTGGGCGTGCACTCCGCTGTTCACCCGCACGCGCACCGACTGCACCCGGCCGTGCCGGCGGGCGGCCTCGGCCACCCGCTCCACCTCGATGGCGCTGTCGATCACGATCACGCCGACCCCGGCGCTCACCGCGCGGTCGATCTCGGCGAGCGACTTGTTGTTGCCGTGCAACCCGATCCGGGCTGGGTCGACCCCCGCGGCCACGGCGACGGCCAGTTCCCCTCCGCTGCAGACGTCGATCGAGAGGCCCTCGCCGGCCATCCAGCGGGCGACCTCGATGCTGAGGAACGCCTTTCCGGCGTAGTAGATCTTCGCCGAGCTCCCGACGCGGGCAGCCTCCGCGGCGAAGACGTCACGCAGCTCGCGGGCGCGGGAACGCGCATCCGTCTCGTCGACGACGTAGAGCGGGGTGCCGAACCGGGCGGCGAGGGCGCCGGCGGAGACGCCGCCGATCTCGATCTCGCCGTCGGCCGCGCGGGCTGCGGTGCGAGACCAGATCGGCGCCGGCAACGCGTTCGCGTCGTCGGGGTGGGCGAGCCACGCAGGGGCCAGCGGGCTGGACGTCATGGGAATCCCTTTACTGTGTCGTCACCCAGGACGGGTTCGACGGATTGGCACGGTGCACGGAAGCACTGTGCGGGGAGGCACTGGGGCGAGCGGACCCGGATTGGTCCCTGAAGCCGTCCGAACTCTCGGAGATGACAAAATTCTACCGGGTGCCTTCCCTGTGTTACGCGGGGTTCGGCCGGTGATCGCTCAGGGGCAGGTGCCGAGGGTGCGCAGGCTGTCCTCGCTCAGCACGAAGTCGCGCGCGGTGAGGTGCGCCGTGGCCCGCCCGTCGGAGATCTCGAGCGAATCGACCTCGGCGCCCTGCGGCAGGTACTGCGCCACGCAGACGGTGATCGGATCTTTCGTGAGACCGCCGAGGATCGATCCGAGATCGACGTCGACGTCGTTGGACCCCTGCGTCAGCGTCGCGTTCTGCGGCTGGATCACGACGTCGGTGCCGGAGGCCGTGACCTCGCCGGTCACCCGGTAGCCCAGCTCGAGGCCGAAGATCGTCACCGTTCCCTCGTAGGACACACCTCCGTCATCGAGGCCGAGCGTCGCGTCGCCCGGCAGCTCCACGATGCCGTTCACCGCATCCTGATCGAGCGAGACCGCCGCCTCGATGTCGCCCACCGGCTGGCTGAGATCGGTGGGCACGTCGCGCGCGACCACGTGCGCCGAGATCGGCACACCGTTCACGGTGAGCTCAGGGGCATCCAGCTGCACCTCGCCGAAGCTGCCGGAGAGGAGTTGGCCGAGAAAGGAGAAGCCACCGATCTGCACGTCGACATCGCCCTGCACCGTGTCGGGCAGCTGCGACTCGATCTCCGACTCGGCCTGTCCCTCGGCATAGGCACGGATGGCGATGTCGGCCACCACGACCAGCACCGCAAGCACCACGACGATGCCGATGAGCCACCACAACCAGCGCAACGAGTGCCGTTTCGGGGCGGCGGGCTCGGTGGGGGCCACGTGGAACTCGGTGCTCATGCCCCTATCTTCACATCACATGCGGTCGGGAGCGGAGACCCCGATCAGGGCCAGTCCGTTACGGATGACCTGGCCGGTGGCGTCGTTCAGCCAGAGGCGCGTGGCGTGGATGGCCGAGATCGGTTCGTCGCCGAAGGGCAGCACGCGGGTCGCGTCGTACCACCGGTGGTAGTAGCCGGCGAGCTCCTCGAGGTAGCGGGCGACCCGGTGCGGTTCGCGCAGCTCGGCGGCGTGGGCCACGATGCGCGGGAACTCCTGCAGCACGCCGATCAGCGCCGTCTCGGTGGGGTGTACGAGAAGCGCGGGCTCGAAAGTATCGCGGGTCACCCCGGCATCGGCCGCGTTGCGGGCCACCGACCGGGTGCGGGCGTGCGCGTACTGCACATAGAACACGGGGTTGTCGTTGGTGCGCGAGCGGAGCTTCTCACCGTCGAGCGCGAGCGGCGAGTCGGCCGGGTAGCGAGCGAGCCAGTAGCGCAGCGCGTCGGCGCCGAGCCAGGCCAGCAGGTCGTCGAGTTCGATGATGTTGCCGGCGCGCTTGGAGAGCTTCGCGCCGTTGAGGTTCACCAGCTGGCCGATCAGCACGGAGAGGCCGGTGTCGGGGTCGTCGCCCGCGGCGGCGGCGAGAGCCTTCAACCGGCCGACGTAACCGTGGTGGTCGGCGCCCAACAGGTAGATCTTCTCGGGGAAGCCGCGGTCTTTCTTCGACAGGTAGTAGGCGGCATCCGCGGCGAAGTAGGTCACGACGCCGTTCCCACGGGTGAGCACGCGGTCTTTGTCGTCGCCGAAATCGGTGGTGCGCACCCACACCGCGTCGTCGGCCTCGTAGACGTGACCCTGGGCGCGCAGACGGGCCTCGGCGTCGTCGATCGCCGTCAGCCCCGTCGCGGCATCCGGGGCGTGCAGCGACCGCTCGGAGAAGAACACGTCGAAGTGCACGTGGAAGTTCGCCAGCGACTGCTTGATCTCGGCCAGCTGATACTCGTAGGCGAGATCGCGCGCGATGGCGACCGCCTCGTCTTCGGGCTTGTCGAGCAGGTCGGGAACGGCGGCGAGCACGCGCTCACCCAGCGTCTGGATGTAGGGGCCCGGATAGCCCTTCTCAGGCGTCGGCAGGCCCTTGGCGGCGTGCAGCACCGAGAGACCGAAGACATCCATCTGGCTGCCGGCGTCGTTGATGTAGTACTCGGTGGTGACCTGGGCTCCGGATGCCTTCAGCACGCGGGCGATCGAGTCACCGAGCGCGGCCCAGCGGGTGTGGCCGATGTGCAGGGGGCCGGTCGGGTTCGCCGAGACGAACTCCATGTTGATGGTGTGCCCCACCAGCACCTCGTTGTGGCCGTAGCCGTCTCCGGCCTCCACGATCGTGCGGGCGATCTCGGCTGCTGCCGCCGTCTCCAGCGTGATGTTGATGAAGCCGGGGCCGGCGACCTCCACCGAAGCGACGCCGTCGATCGCTTCGATCAGCGGAACGAGCTCCCCCGCCAAGTCGCGCGGATTCGTGCCGATGCGCTTGGCGAGCTTCATCGCGATGTTCGAGGCCCAGTCGCCGTGGTCGCGGTTGCGAGGGCGTTCGAGCGCGACATCCGACTCGGTGATCGTGACGCCCTCGACGGAGTCGAGACGGTCGGTCACGATGGTGAACAGAGCGGCGGAGAGGTCTTCGGGAGTCACGGCGGACAAGCCTATCGCGCGCACCTGACGGCCAGGCACCGGGATTCAGCGCAGACGCACCAGCTGCGTGATGTCGTCGTACGGCAGCACGTCGACGACGGCCGTGACCTCGAGGCGGTCGAGCACGAGGTTGCCGCCGTGGTTGGTGAGGAAGGCGGTGTCGGCCGCGTCGCGCCCGGTCGCGATCCGAACGAGCGACTGACGCGGTGCCAGGGTGGTGGCGTCGACGACGTGCCAGGCGCCCTCGACGAAGGCTTCGGCGACCGCGTGGAAATCCATCGGGTAGAGCCCCGGCGCGTACACCGAGACCAGTCGCGCCGGCACATCGAGCGCGCGCAGCAACGCGATCACGAGGTGGGCGTAGTCGCGGCAGACGCCCTTACGCAACAGCAGGGTCTGCACGGCGCCGTCGGTCGGCAGGCTCGATCCCGGCACGTAGCTGAGCTCCGACCCCACCCAGGAGCTCACGGCTTCGAGCAGGTCGCGGTCGAACAGCCCGCGGAACTCGCCCAGCGCCGTGGGCATCAAGGTGTCGGACTCGCAGTAGCGACTCGGCCGGAGGTAGCGGATGAGGTCGACCGGCTCCACCGGCGCATCCGGGGCTTCGCCCTCGACGGTCGCCTCGTAGACCGCGGTGAAGCGGCCCGGAACCACCTCGAACTGGTGCAGGCGGGTGCCGTGCGCATCCGTGATCTCGAGTGGTTCGATGGGGCGGCCGTCGACCCGGAAGTCGATGATCTCGCGAGCGAACGTCGCGTCGGGTGCGGCGGCGATCGAGAACACGACGGTGGTCGCCTGGTCGACGGTCGCGTCGATGTAGGCGGTGACGGATCGCTGCATGATCACGATCCTGTCACGGTTGTGTGCCGATCGACGACGGGCCGGAGCCTGACCGAGCGGGGCTCCACATCCTGCTAACCTAGTCAGGCACCCGGGCCCCCATAGCTCAGGGGATAGAGCGTCTGCCTCCGGAGCAGAAGGCCGTAGGTTCAAATCCTACTGGGGGCACCATTCGCCACCCGCCTCAGTCGGCGGGGCCTCCCGATGCCGTGTCCTCCTGGGTCTCCGCGTCGTGGTTCTTCTGCTGCGACGACTCGGCATCGTTGCCCGCACCATCGGGCAGTTCGTCGGGGTCGGTGCCGGGCTTCGTGGAATCGCTCTGATCGCTCATGCCGTGCACGCTACGCCCGAAGGCGTGAGCGCGGTAGGGATCAGAGCAAGCGCACGAAGTAGTAGCTGCCCCAGAGGCCCGGGTTGTGGGTGACGTAGCGACCCCAGTCGGGCGAGTGGATGACGCCGCCGTGACCGTCGTAGATGCCGATGTGCGCCCCGGGCCACACCACCAGGTCGCCCGGCAGGGCGTCCTGCGGGGAGACCTGCACGCCCATGGCGGCCTGACGACTGACCAAGCGGGGAAGCCGGATGCCGAACTGACCGTAGACGTACTGCGTCAGGCCGTCGCACCCGAAGCTGTCGCTGGGGTCGGCGCCGTAGCCGTAGGGCACCACGCCCACGAACTGCTCGGCGAAGGCCACCACGGCATCGCCGCTGTAGGACTGCGCGGGCGGCGTGATGTTGATGTCTCCACCGCCACCACTGCCACCACCGCCGGAGTTGCCGCTGTCGGAGCCACCACCACCGCCACCGCCGCCCGAGCCGCTGTCGCCGTCATCAGCAGCCGCGGCCGCAGCCGCCTCGGCGCGTGCGCGGGCATCCTGCTCGTCCTGCAGCCGCTGCTTCTCTGCTGCGACGGCCTGCCCGGTGTTGAAGTCGGCCACCGTCTGGGCCGTGTTCTGCTGCAGGGCGGCCAGCTGCACGGTGAGCTCGGCCTGGTGCTCCTCCTGGTCGAGCAGAGCGCCTTGCACCACCTTCTGGGCGTCGCGCGCGGCCTGCAACGAGGCATCCGCGGCCGATGCGAGACCTTCGAGCTCCGACTGGGCGAGGGCCGCTTGGCGGCTGAGCGACGACGCGGTGTTCGCATCCTGCTTCGCCTTGTCGAAAACGCCCTGGCTGGTCTCGCTGAGCTTCGACATCGTGCCGAGCTGGTAGAGCAGGTCTTCGGTGTCTCCCCCGGAGACCATGAGGTGCGAGGTGAGGTCGTTGCCGGCGCTGCGGGCGAACTGAGCCGCGAGACCGGCGGCGCGCTTGCTCGACTCCTCGGACCCGATCTTCGCGGCGTCGGCCTGCGACTGAAGCGATGCCGCCTTCGCCGTGCCGTCGGCGAGGGCCTTCTGCGCCACCTGATCGGCCTCCCACGCCTTCTGCGCCACCGCCTGGGCCGAGTCGACCTGTGCCTGGAGACCGGAAATCAGCCCCTGGATCTCGGCGATCTGGCTCTGCTTGGCGCCTTCGTTCGCCTGCGCGGCGACCACGTCGTCCCAGGAGGGGTAGTCGTCGGCGGCAGCGGGCGAGGTGACGAGCAGCGTGGCGGCCAGCGCCATCGCCGACACCAGCGCAGCAGCGCCCAACCCGCGCTTACCGCGGAACGTGCTTGACGCGGTGACCCGCATGACTCCCCCGAACGATCGGTGACGCGGCGCCAATTCACATCAGTCACACACGCAACAGCAACAACGCTGATCACAATAGCAACTCACCGGCGTTTCTAACAGCCGGATGCGTGGCGGCGGCGTTATAGTCCGCGTCGCCGACGCGCCTGGCGACGTGCCAGGCGGCGGTCAGGCGGTGGTCAGGCCGCGAGCGAGGCGGGCACGGCGAGCGTGCCGAGGAGGGCGGCGAGCTGGCCGCGTGGGGCGCCCGGGTCTTCGGGGTGCCACTGCACACCGAGCACCGGCGCACTCGTGTGCTCGATCGCCTCGATCAGTCCGTCGGATGCGCGGGCCACGACAGCGAGCCCCGCACCCAAACGGTCGACGGCTTGGTGATGCGCACTGCGCGTCTGAGCAACCGGACCCAGGCCGTCCAGCAGTCGGCTGCCCGCAGCGATGTGCACCTCGTGGGTCGACATGACCCGCTCGATGGGCACGTCGTCGTGGCGGTGCGACGACCCCTCACCCAGGTCTTGGATGAGGGTTCCGCCGAGGGCGACGTCGATGATCTGGTGTCCGCGGCAGACCCCGAGCAGCGGCGTGCCCCGCTGCACGGCGCGTTGCACGAGGGCGATCTGGGCCTCGTCGGCGCGCTCGGCGTGTGCGCCCTCGCCGCGGTAGCCGCGGGCGGCGCCGTAGAACTCGGGCGCGACATCCTCTCCTCCGAGAATGAGGAGGGCGGCGGAGTCGTCGGTGCGGCGGAGCGTCTCGTCGCGCCCCTCGTCTTGTGCCGCGACCACGTCGACCTGCCAGCCGGACTGCACCGCTGCGGCGACGGCCCGCTCGATCAGGATGCTCGAATAGGCGTGATAGTCCGGAGCGTGCAGGCGCTCGCGCGTCACGACGACGACGCTGAGGCGGGCTGCGGAATTCACCCCTTCATCCTGCCCATGCCGAGTGGGCAGTGCATCCGGATGCGTAACGAAGCGACACATGCCGCAGCGGGCATCCGATTCCCGCTCGCCTGCGCAGCTCCCGGGAATCGTCGGGAGAACATCCAGTTCGCATAGACGGCCCCCTCCCCGCTCTCCTAGAATCTGGGTCAATGAGACCCCCGCACCGGAATCGCCGAGCGGCGACGCTCCGCTCACTGTTCGCCGTCGTCGTCGCCGCGATCGGGCTCTCCGTGCTGGCCCCGGCACTGCCCGCCTTCGCGGGTGACCCAGTCGATCTGAACGGCGCCTACATCCTCGACGAATCAGGAGTGCTCGGTTCTGATCAGGCGGCGCTCCAGGATGCGCTCGACACCCTGTCGACCGAGCACGGCGTGAACCTCTTCGTGGTCTACACCGACAGCTTCACCAACCCCTCCGACCGCCAGCAGTGGGCGAACGACGTCGCGGAGAAGAACCAGTTCGGCACCAACGACGTGCTGCTCGCCGTGGCAACCGAAGACCGGGTGTACCAGCTCTCGGTCGATCAAGGGTTCCCCCTGAGCGACGATCAGCTCGCCGCCATCGAGACCGACGACATCGTGCCCGCGCTGCGCGACGACGACTGGGCGGGAGCCGGCATCGGCGCCGCTCAGGGCATCGGCCGGGAGCTCGGCGGAGGCGGTGGCAGCGGGGAGGGCGGCTTCGGCGGCGGTCTCGTCTGGGTGGTCGCCATCCTGATCATCGTCGTGGTGGCCGCGATCATCGTCGTGGTCGTGTTGCGACGCCGCAAGAAGATCGACGCCGGCGTCACCGCGAAGGCCGCGGCCGCGGGCCCGACGCAGAAAGAACTCGATCGAGAGGTCGGTGCCGTGCTCGTCGATCTCGACGACGCCGTGACGACGAGTGAAGAGGAACTGGGTTTCGCCGTCGCGCAGTTCGGCGCCGAAGCCACCAAGAACTTCTCCGACGTGCTTGCCACGGTGAAGGGCAAGTTGTCCGAGGCGTTCGCCCTCAAGCAGAGGCTCGATGACGCCGAACCCGACACCGACGAGGAGCGCCGCGCCTGGTCGCAGCAGATCATCGCCATCTGCGACGAGGCTGCCGACGCTCTCGACGCCCAGGCCGACGCCTTCACGGCGTTGCGCGACCTCGAGCGCGACCCCGCGACGGCGCTGGCGACCGCGAACACCGAACTCGCGGCTCTTTCCGGCAGTGGAACCCAGGCGCGCGAGCGGCTCGCCCGCCTCACCGAGCAGTACGACCCGCCGGCGCTCATCACGGCCGGTGGCAGCATCGAGCAGGCCGACCAGCTGCGCAGTTTCGCTGACGCCCAGCTCGCGTCAGCCGCCACCGCCATCACCGCGGGCGACTCCGCCCAGGCTGCCCTGAGCATCAGCGCGGCGCGGCAGGCGGTCGCGCAGGCGAGCACCCTGGTGACGTCGATCGCCACTCTCGAAACCGATCTGCAGAAGGCCGGCGCCGGCCTCGCCGCCGCGATCGCCGACGCACAGCAGGACATCACCGAGGCGGCCCGCATCCAAGCCTCCGGTACCTCCCCCGACCCGAACCTGCCGGGTCTCGCCACGGCACTCGGAGTTGCCGTGCACCGAGCCCAGACCACCGGCGCGCGCGACCCCTTGAACGCACGGATGGCCCTCGAGGCCTCCAACACCCCGCTCGACCAGGCGCTCGCCACCGCCCGCACCGAGCAGGAGCGGGTCTCGCGACTGATCGCACAGCGCGACCGAGCCATCGCCACGGCGCAGAGCGAGGTCGCCGCAGCAGTGAATTACCTGCAGACGCGACGCGGTGCGGTGGGGCCGGATGCGCGCACGCGGCTCTCCGAGGCCCAGCGTCACCTCGACCAGTCGCTCGCGCTGGCCACCACCGATCCGGAGTCCTCGCTCCGGGAGGCGTCAACGGCGGCCAGCCTCGCATCGCGGGCGACCGCGTCGGCGCAGCAGGACGTCAGTTGGGCGCAGACCTCCGGCAACCAGGGCATGCCGACCGGCGGCGGAGGCGGAGGAGACTTCAGCGGCGCACTGCTCGGCGGCATCATCGGCAGCCTCCTCGGCGGCGGAGGCGGCCGCTCCAGCGGAGGCTTCGGCGGTTGGGGCGGAGGCGGAAGCTCCCGCGGCGGTTGGGGTGGCGGCAGCCGTGGAGGCGGAGGCGGTTTCTCCGGCGGGCGGTCAAGCGGCGGCAGCTCCGGCGGCCGGCGCGGGGGCGGAGGTCGATTCTGACCCGCCCAGCACTCGCCGATCCCTCGTTCCCACCAGCATCCGCGTCAGTACCTCGACAAGTCAGCACAGAAGGAGATCACGATGTCCAGTAAGCAATCCATCTTCGGTCGCATCGCCCAGCTCGCGAAGGCGAACATCAATTCCCTGATCGACCAGGCCGAAGACCCGCAGCTCATGCTCGACCAGCTCGTGCGCGACTACACCGAGAACATCGCCGACGCGGAGAGCGCGATCGCGCAGACCATCGGCAATCTGCGTCTGCTCGAAGAGGATCACCGCGACGACGTCGCCGCGGCTGAGGACTGGGGCCGTAAGGCGCTCGCCGCCAGCACGAAGGCCGACGAATACCGTGCGACCGGCAACATCGTGGACGCCGACAAGTTCGACGCCCTGGCGAAGGTGGCGCTGACCCGTCAGCTGCAGTCCGAGAACGAGGCGAAGAGCGCCGAGCCGTCGATCGCGTCGCAGACCGAGTCGGTCGACAAGCTGAAGTCGGGCTTGGCCTCGATGAAGGACAAGCTCAACCAGCTGAAGACCAAGCGCGACAACCTGGTCGCCCGCGCCAAGACGGCCGAGGCTCAGGGCCAGGTTCAGGATGCGCTGAAGAACATCGACGTGCTCGACCCCACGAGCGACCTCGGTCGTTTCGAGGACAAGATCCGTCGCGAAGAGGCCCGCGTGCGGGGCCAGGAGGAGCTCAACGCATCCAGCCTCGACGCGCAGTTCGAGAGCCTCGACGACATCGGCGAGCTGACCGAGGTCGAGGCCCGGCTCGCAGCCCTGAAAACGAGCTCGGCCAAGGCCGTCACGAGCGGCGAATAGGCAGGCACCACTCATGTCCGCGACCTTCGTCGTCGTTCCCCAATGGCAAGGCTCTGGTTCGAGCCGGGCGATGCGGCTGATCGACGGCGCCGAGGCCATCCGCGGCGATCTGCCCTCGACGACCACCCGCGTGGTCGAGGTGCCGGCGGGAGCCGGTGAATCCCTGGAGACGGGGGTGCACCGGTTCTCGTCGCTGAGCAGGGTGGCCGATGCGGCGGCGGCCGTGCTCGGCGAGGTGGCGGAGGTGCCGGTCGTGATCGGTGGGGACTGCGGGGTGGAGTTCGCCGCCATCCGGCACGCCGTCACGCGTTCCACCGGTCCGGTCGCCGTCGTCTGGTTCGACGCGCACGCCGATCTGAACACACCCGAATCCTCGCCATCCGGAGCCTTCCACGGCATGGTGCTGCGCACGCTGCTCGGCGGCGGACCGGAGCAACTGACGGCGGAGCCGATCCTCGACCCCGGACTGGTGGTGCTGGCGGGCACCCGCGCTCTCGACGACGCCGAGGCCGACTACGCCGAGGAGGCCGGCATCGCGCTGCTCTCCCCCGACCGATTCGACACCGCGGATGCCGTCATCGCGGCTCTCCGCGACACCGGCGCCACCGAGGTGTACCTGCACGTCGACCTCGACGTGCTCGACCCGAGCGAGATCGACGGGGTCGCCTTCCCCGAGCCCTTCGGGGTGACCACCGCCCAATTGACCGCGGCGATCCGCGCCATCCGCGAGGAGTTCACTCTCGTGGGCGCGGGCATCACCGAGTTCGCCCCCTCGGCGCCCGAGGCTGCTGTGGAGGATCTGCCGACCATCCTCCGCATCGTCTCCGCGCTCGTACGATGATTCTGCGCCTGAAAACGTGTCGGCACACGGAGGAGTGACACCATGACCACGGAATACGACCTCATCGTCATCGGAGCCGGGGCGATCGGCGAGAACGTCGCCGATCGCGCCGTGCAGGGCGGCTTGACCGCGCTGCTCGTCGAAGCCGAACTCGTCGGCGGCGAGTGCTCCTACTGGGCCTGCATGCCCTCGAAGGCGCTGTTGCGCCCCGGCGAGGCGAAACGCGCCGCGCAGCACGTCGATGGCGCGAAGCAGGCCGTGACGGGCGATCTCGACGTCGAGGCCGTGCTGAAGCGCCGCGACTACTTCACCAGCAACTGGAACGACGACGGCCAGGTCGCCTGGGTCAAGGGAGCGGGCATCGAACTCCTCCGCGGCCACGCCACCTTCACCGGTGTCAAAGAGCTGGAGGTGGTGGGGCCGGATGGCGAGGTGACGCAACTCCGCGCCCGCAAGGCCATCACGGTCTCCACCGGGTCGACCTCTCTGCTGCCCGACATCCCGGGTCTCGCCGACGCCGACCCCTGGACCAGCCGCGAGGCCACCAGCGCCCATTCGGTGCCCAAGCGTCTCGTCATCGTCGGCGGCGGCGTGGTGGCGGCCGAGATGGCGACCGCCTACGCGTCCTTCGGCACGACCGTCACCGTGCTCGCGCGCAGCAAGCTCCTCGAGAAGGAGGAGGACTTCGCGGGCGAGGCCGTCACCCGCTCGTTGCGCGAGATGGGTGTCGACGTGCGGATCGGCGAGTCCGCGACCGCCGTCGAGCGCGGCGCCGACGGCGTCGTGCGTTCGACTCTCGCCGATGGCACCGTGATCGAATCCGACGAGTTGCTCGTGGCCGCGGGTCGCCTGCCACGCACCGGCGATCTCGGCCTCGAGAACATCGGGCTCACCCCGCACCAGTGGCTGGAGACCGACGACACCCTCCTCGTGCTCGGCGACGACGGCAAACCCCTCGAGGGCGAGTGGCTCTACGCGACAGGCGACGTCAATCATCGCGTGTTGCTGACCCACCAGGGCAAGTACCAGGCGCGCGCCTGCGGCGACGTCATCGCCGCGCGCGCCACCGGACGGCCCGTGCACGACGCCCCCTGGGGGCGGCACGTGGCGACGGCCGACCACCAGTCGGTGCCGCAGGTGACCTTCACCGACCCGCCCGTCGCATCCGTCGGGCTCACCTCGTTCGCAGCCGAGAAGGCGGGCTACCGCACCAAGGTGGTGGATTACGAGATCGGCTACGTCGCCGGCGCCAGCGTGCACAGCGACGGGTACACGGGGCACGCGCGGATGGTCGTCGACGAAGACCGCAAAGTCGTGCTCGGGGTCACCTTCGTGGGGCCCGACGTGCAGGAGTTGCTGACCAGCGCCACCGTGGCCATCGTGGGTGAGGTGCCGCTCGACCGGCTGTGGCACGCCGTTCCCGCCTACCCCACCATCAGTGAGGTGTGGTTGCGCCTGCTCGAGACCTACGGACGGGACGACAGCGCTTGATGGAGCGGCTCCGTCGCATCCTCTACGCTCCCCCTGTCGCCCGTGCCGGCTACCTCTACGCCACCGTTGTCGGGTTGGCGCTCGGTGTGCTGTTCAGCACCGGGCGCATCCGGCGGGTCGACGGCCTGTTCGTCTGTGTCGGGATGCCACGCTGGGCGTTCCGGCGCGGCGGAACGTGTGTGGGCGGGGTCTACCTCACCGACACGAACGATGCGCCGGCCGTTCTTCGGCACGAGGCCGTTCATCGACGGCAGTGGAAGGAGTACGGGTTGGTGTTCCCGTTGCTCTACTGGCTGGCGGGTCGCGATCCGCTGAGCAACCATTTCGAGATCGAAGCCGGGCTCGAAGACGGCAACTACCTGCCGCGAAAGCGCTGAAGCGGGTCGTTCCGAGATCGGATCAGACGGTGGCGAAGTCGTTCGGCACGTCGCGGCCGACCCAGACGCACACGGCATCGCCGTCGATCTCGGCGTCGCCGGTCGACATCTCGCCCACCCAGGCCCGCACGGCGCGGCCGACGGCCTGTCCGGGGGCGCACGCGAGGCCGGAGCCCATGTCGCCCGAACGCGCGTCGCGGGGCAGCCAGGTGACGGTCACGCACTCGGGCGTGGCGATCGGATCGACGTGCTCTGCCGAAGGCACCTCGATGAACACCTGACCGCGAGCCTTCTCGGTGAGCGTCGCGACGATGGCGCGGATCTCGTCCAGGCTCGCTTCGGTACCGGCGATGAGCACACGGCCGGCTGCACGGGAGACGATGGTGGCGTCGGAGGCGATGATGTACATGTTGCACTAAGTATAGGCATGCCTAAGTAAGGATTGCCTGACTCTTTTCTGAAGACACGGTCCTCTGGCGACACCCGTCCAATGCTCGTCCTGTGTCAAGTACCTGGCACATATAGTTGTCCCATGACTGCAGAGAGCGTGCGCGAGGTGTGGGCCGTCGGGGCAGACGAGGCGAGCCATCGCGACTTCCCCGGACACGTGGCCGCGATCGCCCACGGCCGCTTCGTGCTGCGGCAGGTGCTGAAGATCCTCGACGACTGCGCCGTGCGCGGCGGATTGCAGCCACTCAGCCATCAAGCGCTGCTGCAGACCTTCGGCGCCGCAGAGCCGATCTCGGTCTCCGGACTCGCCGAGCGCCTGTCGGTGCCGCCGGCCTTGGTGTCGCGCACCGTGCGTGGACTCGAGGAGGACGGGCTGGTGCAGCGTTCCCGAATCAGCGACGACAAGCGCGTCGTCGTGGTCAGCACGACGCCCCTGGGAGTCGAGAAGCTGCGGGAGATCGACCAGCACGTGCACGAGGAGATCCGGCGTCTGTCCGACAGCCTGGACGACGCGGGACGCATCGGGGCGCTGGCCACCTTCGCCTCCTACGTCGGGCTCGACGCCGACCCTCGGATCACCCCCCTCTTCACCGGGATCGACGTCGTCACGCACTCCTGAACTCAGCGCCTCTCGGCGCGTCCCGGTCGCGGATCAGTCGGCCGCTGGCCGGTAGCGCAGCGTCCAGCGCTCGATCGCGGCGATGACCGCGTCCACCACCAGGGCGATCACCCCGATCACGACGATCAGACCGAACACCTGAGCGGTCGCATAGTTCTGCTGGGCCACGCCGAGCATCCGGCCGAGGCCCGACACCTGGGTGCTGATCTCGACGACCAGAACCAGGATGAGCGTCAGCGGTGAGGCGAGGCGTAGCCCGAGCAGGGCGCTCGGCATGACGGAGGGCAGCGTGATCTTGACGAAGGCCGCCCGCCGCGACAGGCGCAAAGACCGGCGCACGTCGTTCAGGATCGGGTCGATCGAAGCCGCGGCCATGCGTGCTTGCAGCAGGATCGGCCAGATCGCTCCGAACACGACGACGTAGACCTTCATCTCCTGCGTGTATCCGGCGAACAGCACGATGACCGGCACGACCGCCACCGCCGGCAGGTAGCGCAGGTAGTCGAGCAGCGGTCCGAAGGCCCGGTCGGCCAGACGACTGCGTCCGATGGCGATGCCGATGGCGGTTCCGAGCACGAAGGCGATGGCCAGCGACTCCGCGTAAGTGCCGAGCGTCGAGAGGATGCCGAGCAGCAGGGCATTGCCCGCGAGCAGTGGGGTGAGCGCCCCGATCCATGCGGAGGGCGGAGGGAAGAAGGGGCTGGGGGCGATGGTGCCGAAGACCTGCCAGAGCGCGAGCAGCACGGCAAGGGGCGCGAGTCCCAGCACGAGGATGCCGCCACGGCGGCCGCCGCCGCGGGAGCGTGCGGACTTGACGGTGAGGCTCATGCGTCTGCTCCTGATCTGCGGATGGCGCCGGGAACGAACGGTGCGGCGGCCTGGATGAGTGCATTGAGCCCGAGTCCGATGAAACCCGTCACGATGACGTAGGCGAACATCGCGTCTGGGCGCAGCCCCAACTGCTGCTGCACGAGCTGGTAGCCGATGCCCGCGGGGTTGCCGATCATCTCGGCCACGATCGCGAGGGCGAGTGCGCCTCCGAGCGACAGCCGCAGCGCGACCAAAACGCTCGGGGCCGCGGAGGGCAGATCGATCTTGACCACGCGGGCGGCGGTGCTGAGCCGGAGCGAATGCGCGACCTCGCGGTGCAAGGGGCTCACACCGAGAATGCCCTGCATGGTGCTGATGGCCACAGGCCAGACGGCGACCCAGGCGGCGATCACGATCTCCATCTGCAGGGTCTGCGAGAAGACGATGACGGCGAGCGAGACGAAGGCGATGGCGGGGATGGCCCGCAGTACCTGCACCGAGGTCATGGACCACACTCTGACGCCTCGCCAGACGCCCAGTGCAACACCGAGCACCAGGCCGACAGCCGATCCGATCGCCCAGCCGGCGAACACGGCGAGGAGGGTGTGGGTGACGGCATCCCAGAAGACCGCACTCACCAGCAGCTCGCCGAGAGCCGCGGCCACGTCGATCGGTGAGGGAACGCTGTCGTAGGCGAGCAGACCCGTCGACTTGGCGATCTGCCACAGCACGACGAGGGCGACGGGAGGGAGCGCGCCGAGCAGGAGGCGACGTGCTCGACCGGATCGCGCCGGCCGTTCCCGGGTGATCACGGAGCGGGTGGCCGGTGCAGAGGCGTCGCCGCGCGCCGCGGTGACGGTAGGGGCGCTCATGCGTGCAGCGCCCCGATCGCGTCGTGAATGCGGTGCCGTGCGCTGAGGTAACCCGGCAGCTCTTTCGTGCTGATCTGATCGCGCTGGGCGGGCAGGTCGACCTCGAATTCGGCCGTGATGGATGCGGGGGTGCCCGACAGCACCATCACGCGGTCACTGAGGTAGGCGGCCTCGTCGAGATCATGCGTGACGAACACGACGGTTGCCCCGGTGGACGCCCGGAGTTCGAGCAGCTGATCCTGCAGCTGCGCCTTGGTCATGGCGTCGAGAGCACCGAAGGGCTCATCCATGAGCAGAACTTCGGGCCGCGTCACGAGTGCTCGGGCGATCTGCACGCGTTGCTGCATGCCGCCGGAGAGCTGCCAGGGGTAGTCCCGCCGGCGCGAGTCGAGGCCCACCAGGTCGAGGGCCGCACGCACGCGGTCGCCGAGCTCGGCCTTGCCGACACGACCCTCGAGCCCGAGCCCGACATTCCGTTCGACGGTGCGCCACTGGAGGAGCGAAGCCGCGTAGTTCTGGAACACGAGCGCGACACCGTCGGCAGGACCGGTGAGCGGCTCACCGTCGAGCGAGACCGACGACCCGTCTCCCGGCGGCAGCAGCCCGGCGAGAATGCGCAGCAGCGTCGTCTTGCCCGTTCCGGACGGCCCGAGCAGCGTGACGAACTCGCCCCGTGCGCAGGTGAACGAGACGTTCTCCAAGACACGGAGCGGTCCGTTCCTCGTGTCATAGGTCACAGAGACGTTCTCGCACGCGAATGCGCTGGCGACGAGGGGGGTGGTGGGAGGCATGGGCGGCACCTTTCGCTGACGATGTGACCATGCTGCCTAATTACCTAATGTAGGTCAATCACTTGAGTAAGCTGTAACAAGGCTGCAACATGGTTGAAACTCAAATAGTGCATTACCGAAGTACGTTACTTGAGTCACCTTCAACCACCGACCACCCCTCCGCCCCAGCGGATGACCACTCAGGAGTAATCATGCGTCGTACAGCAACGGCCGCGGCTCTCGCCGTCGCCATCACCGCCGTGATCGGTCTCGCCGGTTGCAGCTCGAACTCCAGCGCCACTCCCGCCTCAGGGTCCGCTTCCGACGGAACGGTTCGCATCGCCGCGAACAACACGGCGAGCTCACTCCTGGTCGCCGTGGCTCAAGAGCAGGGCTACTTCGACGCTCACGACGTGAACGCCGAAGTGACGTCCCTCGCCGACATCACCGTCATCCCCACCCTGCTCGGCAAGCAGTACGACATCGGATTCAGCGTCGCCCCGATGATCATCAACGCCGCCTCCGCGGGTGTCGGCATCGTCGCCATCTCGGGTAACGACACCGAATCCGATGTGCCGTCTTTCGAGGTGGCCGGTCGCGACGGCATCACAGAAGCCAGTCAGCTCGCCGGGATGAAGATCGGCACGCCGACCCTCACCGGCAACATCAACCTCCTCACGAAGGCCTGGCTCGACTCCGAGGGGGTCGACCCGTCGACGGTGCAGTTCATCCAGGTGGCGACTCCGAACATGGTCGACCAGCTGAAGGCCGGGCAGATCGACGCCGCCGAGTTGCAGAATCCGTTCATCTCGCAAGCCGAGGGGGCGGGCATGCCCATTCTCGGTTCGGTCGACAAGGCCCTGGGCGGCGACTACGTCGGGCAGAGCTTCTGGATCACGACCAGCGACTGGGCAAAGGCGAACCCCGAACTCGCGGAGCGCTTCCGTGCGGCGCTCGACGACGCGGCCTCCTGGATCAGCGCGAACAAGGACGAGGCTTACCAGACCGTCGCCGACTTCACGAAGGTGAGCGTCGACGTCGCCAAGCAATCACCCATCAGCGGCTACGGCACCGCGATCGCGCCGGCCACCTTCAGCACCTGGCTGGATGCGATGACGAAGTACAACGGCTTCGCCGGCGCCGTCGATGTGGACTCCCTCACGGTGGCCGGCTGATGGCGAACACCGGCGAGCTCGACGTCACCACCGTCGACGGTCGCGTGGCGCGAGCACTTCTCATCGAGCCGGGCCCGCCTGCGGAGACCCCGCTCTTCCTGTCGGTGCACGGTAGCGGTGAACAGCCGGAACACCCGATGCACGCCCACGTCGCTGAAGGACTGGCCGAACGGGGCATCGCGAGTCTGCGCATCCGCACCCGCCAGTCCGGCGACGGTGTCAACACCGATTCGTTCTACGACAGCGTGCGCGACATCGAGGCGGCCTTCTGGGCGGCCATCGCCCGCGGCCACACCCGGATCGTGCTGCACGGCCACAGCCTGGGCTCCACACAGGCCGCCTACCTCGCTGCCACCCTCTGGCGTCCGGAGCTCCGCGGCGTCGTGCTGACAGGAGCGTTCTCCAACCTCCCGTGGAAGACCCGCCACCTGCTCGTCGGTGACGACGACACCTACCTCACGCTTCGCCGTGAGGCGCGCGAGGCTGTCGTCGCCGGTCATCCCGACGATGAACTGCCGACCAGGATGCCGTGGATCTTCGGCCGGGCCGTGCCCGTCACGGCGCGCCACTTCCTGAGCTACCGGGACACGCAGGTCGCGGGTGCCCGCACCGTGGAGTGGCTTCCGCGCATCCCGTATCCGCTCGCGTTGCTGCGCGACGAGCACGACCCGGTGGTGGCCCATTGGGAGTTCGACGAGCTGCGCGCCCTCGCGCGAGACGGCATCTCTCCCTCGGTGACCGCCGCCGAACTCCCGTCGGAACCCGGACCCGACTCGCACTGGTTCGAACACTCCCGCGACCGACTGGTCACCACCGTCGCCGACTGGATCGGCGCACTGCCCAACGAAGGAAAGACAGCATGATCGAACGATCCACGTCCGACGTCACCACCGCCTACCGCGTGCGTTCCTGGCACAGCCAGGTCGAGGAGATCCGTCACGCGGGCGGCGCTCCGCTCGACGGGCCACTTTTCAAGGCCGCCGTCGCCGTGGTGATCGAGAATCCGTTCGCCGGCCTCTGGCAGGAGGACCTCTCCGACCTGACCACACCGAGCGCCGCATTGGGAACCGAGCTCGGCGAGCGAGCGGCAGCACTGCTCGGCGGCCGGCCGGTCGAGAGCTACGGCAAGGGTGGCATCGCCGGCATCGCCGGCGAGCAGGAGCACGTCGTGGCCTGCATCACGACCGTGTTCGGCGACGCCTTCCGCGATGCCGTCGGTGGCGGAGCCGCGTGGATCTCCTCGGTCACGAAGGTCGGCTCCGCCGGTGTCGCCCTCGACATCCCGCTGGCCTACAAAGACGCTCTGTACGTGCGGAGCCACTACGACGCCGTGACCCTATCGCTCCCGGATGCGCCGAAGCCCGGCGAGCTGGTCATCGCGGTCGCCGTCGCCACCGGGGGACGCCCGCACGCCCGGACCGGCGGACTGACCGTGGCCGAGGCCATCGGCGACGGTGTGCGGTGAGCCTCGCGGTCATCAACATCGGAGGGTCGCACGACGGGTCGCTCGACGGCGCTGAGCTCGCCGGCGATGCCGTCGTCTGCGAAGGCGACCGCATCGCCTGGATCGGTGACAGCGCCGATGTGGTGCCGGCCGACCATGCGACGATCGTCGACGCTGCCGGCGCGACGCTGATCCCGGGTCTGATCGACAGCCACGTGCATTCGACCTTCGGCGACTACACCCCCCGGCAGCAGACGGTCGGATTCCTCGAAAGTTATGTGCACGGGGGAACCACGACCTCGATCTCGGCGAGCGAAGTGCACGTGCCGGGTCGCCCGCGCGATGTCGCGGGGGTCAAGGCGCTGGCCGTGGCCGCCCAGCGGAGCTTCCTCGACTACCACCCCGGCGGCATGACCGTGCACGCCGGCGCCGTGATCCTCGAGCCGGGTCTGACCCGCGCCGACTTCGCGGAGCTGCGCTCGCTGGGCGTGCGTCTGGCGAAGGGCGGCTTCGGTGCCTTCGCCGACGCGCGGGAGTACATCCCGATGGTGCATGACGCCCGAGCCGAGGGCATCGTCGTGATGTGCCACTCGGGCGGCGGGTCGATTCCCGGCAGCAAGGCGAAGATCGATGCGGACCTGCTCATCGAGATGGAGCCGGATGTCGCCGGCCATGTCAATGGCGGACCGACCTCGTTGACCGTGGAGGAGAATCGGCGCATCGTGCAGGAGGGGCGTGGCATCGCGCTGCAGCTCGTGCAGGCCGGCAACCTGCGGTCGGCGATCGACGTCGCCGAGCGCGCACTCGAGATCGACGACTTCCGTCGCATCCTCATCGCCACCGACACGCCCACCGGCACCGGTGTGCTGCCGCTCGGCATGCTCCGCAGCATGGCCGAACTCGCCTCGCTCGGCCCGCTGAGCGCGGCGCAGACGGTCTCCGCATCGACCGGCAACGTGGCGGATGTCTACGGGTTGGATGCCGGTCGCCTGCGAGTCGGCGCGCCAGCCGACCTCGTCGTGCTCGATGCGCCCGTCGGCTGCAGCGTCGACACCGCGTTCGGAGCCCTGGAGCGGGGCGACATCCCCGCCGTGGCCGTCGTCATCACCATGGGCGAGGTGCGCGTCACCCGAAGCCGCAACACGCCGCCTCCGATCAAGGGAGTGACATGCACGACCCACTGACCCCCGCCATCCTCTTCTCGCAGATGGAACCGCCCGCCGGCCGGTCGAGCGATTTCCACGAGTGGTACGAGACCGACCACATCCCCGCCCGCATGGCTCTTCCGGGCTTCTCTGGAGCACGCCGCTACCGCGCGCTGCAAGGGTCGCCCGACTACCTCGCCATCTACGAGCTCGACACGCTCGACGCACTGACGACCGACGGTTACCGAGCGCTGAAGACCACCCCGTCGGCCGTGACCGAGGAAATGCTGTCGATCGTGAACGGCTTCACCCGGTACACCCTTCGCCAGATCGAGGATGCCGGCTCCCGCGAGACGGGCGACTACCTCTCCGCCGTGGCCTTCGCCGTGCCCGACGAGCACGTGGCCGAATTCGACGAATGGTACGGCGGCGAACACGTGCCGATGTTGCTCGAAGCCGACGACTGGCTGCGCGTGCGCCGCTACCGCGTCGTGAGTGGCGAGGGCGGTCCGTGGACGCACTTCGCCCTGCACGAACTCCGTACTCTTGACGTCATGGAGTCACCGGAGCGGGCACGAGCGCGCAGCGGGCC
This sequence comes from Herbiconiux aconitum, assembly GCF_024979235.1. Classification (NCBI taxonomy): domain Bacteria; kingdom Bacillati; phylum Actinomycetota; class Actinomycetes; order Micrococcales; family Microbacteriaceae; genus Herbiconiux; species Herbiconiux aconitum. The sequence continues at coordinate 545,925 of NZ_JANLCM010000002.1, read as the reverse complement.
CCTCCGCGAGCGGCTCGCCGACCAGCCCTGGTTCGGGCGATCCGGACGCTGGCTGTACGAGCGCATCAGCACTCATGCCTCTCCCTCTCGCCTGGCGTCGAGCATTCCGGGGGTGACGGATGTCGCGTGAGCATCTCGCGGTCGTCGGAGCAGGCCCGGTCGGAGCCGTTCTCGCGCTCGCCGCCGCCCAGCGCGGATTCCGCGTCACCCTGATCGAAGCCGACCAGGCCGTGGACGAGAATCCGCGGGCTGCGACCATCCACCCGTCGACGCTCGAGATGCTCGACGTGGTCGGATTGGCCGACGAGGTCGTGCGACTCGGGCTGGTCGCCCGGTACTTCGACCACTGGGACCGCCCGACCCGCGCACTTACCGCGCGCTTGGATCACCAGCTCCTCGCCGACGTCACGCGCTTCCCGTTCGTGGTGCAACTCGAGCAGCACAAGCTCGTGGAACGGGCGCTGGAACGGCTCGCGGAGTTCGGCGATGCCGACGTGCGCCGCGGAACCCGGGCGCTCGACCTGCGCCAGGACGCCGCCGGCGTGACCCTCCTCGTCGAGGAGGCCGGCGTGGAGACCGAGCTCCAGGCCGATGTCGTGATCGGCACCGACGGGGCTCGCAGCACTGTTCGCAAAGCACTCGGGATCGAGTTCGAGGGATACACCTGGCCGGAGAGATTTCTCGTGCTCACCACGGCGTTCGACTTCGAAGCGGAATTCGGTTGCAGCTACCGCAACTACTTCTCCGACCCCGAAGAGTGGGTCAACCTCTTCAAGGTGCCCGGCGAGGAGCCGGGCGGGCGCTGGCGCGCCGTCTTCCCGGCGCCCACGGGTCAGGAAGACGACGAAGCCCTCTCCGACGACGCGGTTCGCGAACGGCTCGCCCGTCTCTCGCTCCACGGCAACCCGGCCGATCAGCTGCTGCATCGCAAGTCCTACCGCGTGCACCAGCGTGTCGCCGCCTCCTTCCGCGACCGGCGCGTCTTCTTGGCGGGTGACGCGGCCCATGCCAACAACCCGATCGGCGGCCTCGGGCTCAATTGCGGCATCCATGACGCCACGGAATTCGTGCGAGCGCTGGCCGACGTGAGCGCCGGCGCGTCACCCGGGTTGCTGGACGCCTACGCCGAGCGCCGCAAGACCCTGAACGTCGAGTTCGTGCAGCAGCAGACCATCGCGAACAAGAAGCGGCTGGAGGAGAGCGATCCGGTCAAGCGCGCTTCGGCCCAGGAGGCGATGGCGGCACTCGCGGCCGATCCGGAGCGCGCGCGAGCCTTCCTCCTGCGAACATCGCTGCTGGAGAGCGTCGACAAGTCCCGCGCCCTCGTGTGAGGCATCCCGCCCTCACCACTGGGGAGGGTGGGTGCGATCCCAGCGCAGGCGGCGTTCGAGCTGACGGGCCAGCGCCAGCAGCGTCGGTTCGCCCCCGGGGCGGCCGATGAGCTGGGCGCCCATCGGCAGGCCGTCGATCGTGCGATGCACCGGGAGGGTGATCGCGGGCAGCCCGGCGACGTTCACGAACGAGGTGAACGGGGTGTACTGCACCTGCTGGGCGAAGTTGCGGTCGCCGTCTTCCTGGTCGTACCAGCCGAGAGGGCGCGGTGTCATCGCGAGCGTGGGCATCAGCACGGCGTCGTAGCTGTCGAACTGCCGGATGATCGACCGCTCGTAGCCCGAGAGTGTCGCCAGTGCGCGGGCGAGATCCGAAGCGGGAATGGAGCGCCCCCGATGCACCAGCCATCGGGTGAGCGGTTCGAGCAGTTCTTCGGCGGCCTCGTCGACCGGTATCTGCGACGCCCCCACCTGCCAGATGACCCGGAACGCCTCCGCGTACTCCGGCGCCGGCTCCACCTGGAACTCCTCCATGCCGTGCCCCAGTTCGACCAGCGCGTCTCGGGCCGTGTCGAGCGCATCACGGGCCTCCGGCGCGATCGTGATGTCGTACTCGGTGTCCCACGGCGAGCCCGTCGTTAAGCCGATCTGGAACCGCCCCTCCCCACGCACCGCCGCCGCGAGGTACGGACCGCCGTCACTCGGTGCACGCAGCGTGTGGTGGTGCAGGATGCGGTCGCCTCGGCGAGCGATCATGCCATCCAGCAGCAACGCGGCATCCCCCACCGTGCGTGCGAGCGGCCCCGCCACCGGCAGCCCGGCCAGCGAGTCCTGCCCCGATCCGGCCGGCACCAGGCCGCGCGAGGGCTTCAACCCCACCAGCCCGCACGCTGCGGCGGGAATGCGGATCGACCCGCCGCCGTCTGAACCCGGCGCGAACGGCAGCATCCCGGCCGCCACGGCCACCGCCGCTCCCCCGCTCGAGCCGCCGGCACCGAGCCGCAGGTCGTAGGGATCGCGTGCGGGCGGCGCCACGAGGTTCTCGGTGTAGCTCGGCAGGCCGAACTCCGGCGTCGCCGTCTTGCCCAGGCTGATCGCGCCGGCGCGGTCGAGCAGCAAGGGCAGCTCGTCGGACTCGTCGGGCACGAACTCGGCGAACAGCCGCGACCCGAAGGTGGTGCGCACGCCGGCGCGACGCACCAGGTCTTTGTCGGCGTACGCCAGCCCCCAGAGCGGCGCGGTGCGGGGAACGGATGTCTCCACCTCGGTCGCCCGGGCCCGTGCCCGTTCCGCGGTCACCGTATGGAACGCGCCGAGCTCCGGATTCAGCCGCTCGATGCGCTCGAGGTAGTGGTCGACGACCTCTACGACCCCGAGTTCGCCCTTCTGCAGGAGCCGGTACTGTTCGAGCGCGGTGAGGCGATGGATCTCCGTCATGGAACGAGAGGATACATGTAACGTCTCCTCGGGGGCGTCCGAGCGAGCGACCATCCGGAGGAGCAATCGTGGGTTATCTGTACCTGTCCGTGGCGATCGTGGCCGAAGTCATCGCCACCACCTTCCTCAAAGTGGCCTCGGGCGAAGGATCGAAGTGGTGGGCCTATCTCATCGTGGCCGCGGGCTATCTGCTGGCCTTCACCATGCTGAGCCTCACGCTGGGTGCCGGCGTTCCGCTCGGCATCGCCTACGCGGTGTGGGCGGGAGCGGGAGTCGTGCTGGTGGCTGTGGTGAGCTGGCTCGCCTTCGGCGAACTGCTCACCTGGCAGCAGCTCGTCGGCATCGCCTTGGTGGTGGGTGGCGTGCTGCTGCTCGAACTCGGCGGCAACCACGGCGCGCCGGCCACCGGCAAACTCGGCTGACTGCTTGAGGCCCTCTTCTCCAGAGCTGGATCGGGCGTACATCGCTAGATTGGGCGCATGGAACCGTTGCAGCGCGTCACCGCCCCGACGCTCGACATCCTGGAGGCTCTCCTCGGCGAGACCGAGCCACTCTGGGGACTCCTGCTCGTCAAGCGCACCGCGCGGCCTTCCGGAACGGTCTACCCCATCCTCGAGCGCCTCGAACGCCAAGGCTGGATCGTCGGATCGTGGGAGACCGAGATCGATCGGAGCGGTCCTCGCCGGCGTCTCTACGAGTTCACGGCCGAAGGCAGGGCGGCCGCGCAGGAGCTCCAGGCGACGGCGGCTGAACGCCGCGCAGTGGCCGCGGCACGCCCGTCGCGAAGCGTGACCGGCCAGGCGGCGGCACCGCCATCACTTGAGTGACTTCTGCAGCAGCACCGTGCCGAGCCAGTGGCCGAACTTGAAGCCCACCCGGCCGAGTCGGCCCACTTCTTTGAAGCCGAAACTCTCGTGCAGTTTGATGGACGCCTCAGCGCCCTGATCGGCGATGACGGCCAGTATTTCCTTGATGCCCGCCTCGCGCGACCGTTCGATCAGCTCCCCGAGCAGCACCCGGCCGAGACCCTTACCCGTGGCGGCCGGCCCCAGGTAGATCGAATTCTCCACGGTGCGGCGGTAGGCGGCTTTCTGCTTCCAGGCTGAGACGTAGGCGAAGCCGAGCAGCGTACCGCTCGGCGACAGCGCCACCAGGAACGGGTATTTCTGCTTCTGCGTCCACGCGAACTTGTGCCGCCACTCCTTGAGCGTCATGGCGTCTTCGTCGAAGGTCACCACGGTGTTGGCCACGTAGTGGTTGTAGATCTCGCGGATGTAGGGCAGATCGGTCTCGGTCGCATCCCGGATCGTGAACTCGAAGGGCACCTCGAGCGGGGGGTGCTCCGCGGGTGCCGGGCGCAGCTCCCGGGGCAGTTTGCGACGGGGCTGATACTCCTCTTCCAACATGGATTCAGCCTACCGAGCAGGAGGTCATGCCACTGTCCAGTCGACCGTCGGCGCACCCTGAGCCACGAGCAGCTCGTTGGCTCGGCTGAACGGCTTCGAGCCGAAGAATCCGCGGCTCGCCGAGAGCGGGCTCGGGTGCGGTGAGGTGACAGAGGGCACGCTGCCGAGCATCGGCACCAGCCCCGCGGCATCCTTTCCCCAGAGCACGGCGACGAGTGGGGAGACGCGTTCGACGAGCACCCGGATGGCGTGTTCGGTGACCTTCTCCCAGCCCTTGCCACGGTGCGAGGCGGGGGCACCGGGCTGCACGGTGAGCACCCGGTTCAGCAGCATCACCCCGTTGGCGCCCCACGACGACAGGTCGCCGTGCTCGGCGGGCGGGATGCCGAGGTCGTCGTTCAGCTCGCGGTAGATGTTCGTGAGGCTGCGCGGGAGCGGGCGCACGTGCCGCTCCACCGCGAAGGACAGGCCGATCGGATGCCCCGGTGTCGGATACGGGTCTTGCCCCACGATCAGCACGCGCACATCCTGCAGCGGCGCGGCGAAGGCACGGAGCACGTTCTCCCCGGCCGGCAGGTAGCCGCGCCCGGCGGCACTCTCGGCCCGGAGGAACTCGCCGAGCTCGGCGATGGTGCCGGCCACCGGCTCGAGCGCGGTTGCCCAGCCGGGATCGATCAGGCCGTTCTCGGCCAGTTCGGAGAGCGAGAGCGCCGTCATCCTCAGCTCGCGTCGGCGCCCACGGTCGATACGCGCACGCTGCCCGTGTCGGGAGTGACCTTCCACACGCTGCCTCGTCCGGCGACGCGGAGCGGGCCTTCTCCCACGATCAGCGCCGTGTGCTCGTCGATCGCCACTCCGCCGTCGACCGCACCGGCCTCGACGGCAGCGATCAGTCGCGAGACCGAACCCCACTGCACCGCATGCACGTCGACGGCCAGGTCGATCAACCCGATGCCCTGCTCGACGGTGAGCTGCTCGAGGTCTTCCGACGCGTCTTCGGTGCCGATCTCGACCGAATCGATCTTCCAGCCGCCCACGATCGCGTGTTCTGCTGCGATCGCTGCACCGGCCGAGAATCCGAGATAGGGAACTCCGGATGCGACGAGTCGCCTGATCTCGCCGAACGACGGCTCCAGAGACTGCCGGTAGGCCGGAGTGAGCCCACCCCAGACGACGATGCCGTCGGCCTCGGCGAACACCGAAGGTTCGATCGGGCGCCCCTCGGCCGAAATGACCGCCACCGGCTCGATCTTGGCGAGCTGCTGGTAGGCGGTGACGAGTTCGGCATACTTCTGCGGGCCGTCGCCATCGCGCACCAGCACGAGCACCACCCGCGCGCCGTCGAGCTTGCCGGCGGCTTCGGCGTGCGCCGTCACCTCCTCGAAGAAGGGGCGGTAGACGGCTCCGTCGTCGACCAGCGGCCAGCCGCCGCCGACCAGATGGATGCTCACGCTTCGGTCTGCAGATCGTTGCTCACCGGCGGATGTGCCGACCACGGGAAGACGATCCACCGATCGGTCACCTTCCAATGGAAGTCGGGCGCGATCACCGAGCGGGGCTTCAGGAAGAGCGTGGCCGACTTCACGGTGATGTCGACCTTCTCGAGCAACTCCACCACGAGAGCCAACGTGCGACCGGAGTCGGCGACGTCATCGACCAGCAGGACGTTCTTGCCGATCAGCGGCTCGTTGTCGAGCAGCGGGGGCAGGATGATCGGCTCGGGCAGGGTCTCCTCGACGTCGGAGTAGAACTCCACGTTCAGGCTTCCGCAGGTCTTCACGCCCAGCGCATAGGCGAGTGCACCGCCCGGGATGAGGCCGCCGCGCGCGATCGCGATCACGAAATCGGGTTCGAAGCCCGACTCCACGATGTCGCGCGCCAGTGCCCGCGAGGCGTCGCCGAACTCGAGCCAGCCGAGTACCTCCCGCTCCGGCGCCGCCGGCGCGTCTTCTACAGTCTCAAGGTCGTTCGCGCCGGAATTCATGCAGCCACGCTACCGGATGCCTGGCTGTCGCAACTGCGCTCTGCCTGACGCGTGCGTCTTGGAGCCGAGCCACTTGAGCCCGCGGTCTGTCTGCCCGGCAAGGTCGGTGTTGATGAGTTCGGGCTCGGGTGACCCGACGGCGTCGGCGACGCGCTTCGACCCTGTGGTTCGCTGAGCGCGGGTGCCCGGGCTTCACATCCGCTATCCGCACCGCCCACGGCCCGCCCGCCCGGCGGTACAGGTGTGGACAGCGCCGTCGTTGACGTGACGATGCCGAGGCACGGCGCATGAACTGTGCAGGGCAAGCCTTGTCACCGTGAAGCCCCGCTACGCCCGAGGCCGACGGTGCGGCGAATCCAGAGGCGGGGGAAGGTAGCGAACGGAAAATCCGGCGCAGCGGACATCGCCACATGCGATATGAATGTTCCCGCGCAGGCTGGATGACGGGAGACGACCGTGGCTTCGATCCCGATGTGCGGGCTTGGCCGCCCGCGTGGTCTACCCGTCGGCGGGGGCGCGTGGGGGTGCGGTGTGGTGGTGGCGGCCGTGGGGGCTGCGCCAGTTGAGGTGGCGTGGCCGGTCGGGGTCGGGCTTGACGGTCCAGCCGGTGTCGTGTTTGAGGTGGTGGTGGCGGGAGCAGAGGTAGGTGAGGTTCTCAGCGGTGGTGCCGCCGCCGTGGGCCCAGTCGCGGGTGTGGTCGAGTTCGCACCGGTTGGCGCGGCGCCCGCAGCCGGGGAATCGGCAGGTCTGGTCGATCGCGGCCAGTACCAGCCGCAGTTCGGGTGGGGCGCTGTAGCGGTCGCGCCCGGTCTCATCGTGTCGGCCGGCGCCGGTCGTGGGGTGGGTGGTGCCCTCGGCGTGGCGACCGGTGTCGGCGGTGGGGTGGGTTTCGGCGGTGTGGCGGCCGGTGCCGGGGGTGGGAAGGGTGGTGCCCTCGGCGTGGCGGCCGGTGCGGGCGGTGGGGCGGGTGGCGCCAGTGGTCAAGGGGGCAGCAGTGCCAGTGCGGCGGCCGACGCCGGTCGTGGGGCGGGTGGCTGCGTCGCGCGTGGGCAGGTGGTCGGCGGTGGCGCGGCCCCAGTGCCGGGTGACCACCGTCGGCTCCCCCGTCACCGGGTGGGTCAGGACCCGGAGGAACGTCGGGGCGGTCGCCGCGATCTGGCGGGCGGTGTCGGGGTCGATCGGGCCGTAACCGTGCAGCTCGCCCGGCTCATCCGACACCCCCGCGACCGTCGCCGCCGGCACCGTCACGAGCACGGCGGCGGTGATCGACGCGGGCCGGGCCGGATTGCCGGGGGTGAGCACCAGGCGGGTGAGGGCGTCGGCGCGGCGTTGCGGGTGGGTGCGCGGGTCGGTGTCGGAGCGTTCGGCGCGGGCGATCTTATCGAGCAGGTCATCGATCGCGACCGCGTCGACCGCGGGCAGGTGATGGGTGAGGGTCGCCATCCCGTCGCACTCGGGAGACAACCACACGCTCCGCTCCTCCCGCGCCTGCCTATTGCGCACGATGATGGATTCCGGGTGCGCGGTCTCCCGCATCCGGCGGGCCCGCTCGGCGAAACGGTGCGCCGGCAACACGACCGCCTCCGCGAGCAGCCGGGCCTCGAACTCGGGCCGGGCCTCCGCGGGCAGGGTGCAGGCGTGCGCGACGAGATGCCGGGTGTGTAACGCCGACACGCGGCCGTTTTCGAGGGCGGCGAGGGTGGTCGGGTAGTCGCGCACGAGCTGCTCGGCCTCATTCATCATCCGCGCCACGGTGCGCTCCGACCGCAATGTCGCCGTGGCGATCTCGACCGCCACGAGTGTGCGTTCACCGTCCCGCGCGGCCGAGAACTCCCGGCCGACCGGCGACACCAACCCGGCCCGCTCGTCAGCGATCACCGCCGCCGCGGCCAGGCCCCGGGCCCGCCGCGCATCCAACCCGGCCGTCAGGAGGTCGACCTCGCGGAGCTCGTCGATGACGGCATCGAGGCGGGCGTCGAGCTCCTCGGTGCGGGCCACGAACAAACTCTTCATGAGAATAATTCAAGCATGAGCCACTGACACTCGACCTGCCACGCCGATCTGCTGCCGCGCGCTCCGCGCTTGCCCGAAATGGAACGTGGCTGGGACGAACAGATGGATGCGTACGCGCCCGGTCACGCGCATCCGGAACCTTCCTAGGAACCCGGCCACGACCCACCGTCGGCAAGCGCGAAGCGCGCGGCAGCATCGCGAGAGCGAGCCGCTTCCCCGCTGCATCCCGCCAGCCACTAGCATCCGTTCATGGCATCGTCGTCGAGCGGGTTCCCCGGATTCCGCAGTGGGGCCGTGGGGGTCACCGCATCGCTCATCGGGTTCTTGTTTCTCGTCGAGATCACGAGTGGCATCATCCAGGGGTTCTACGTTCCACTCATCCCCGATCTGGTGCAGCACCTCGGCATCCGCGACGCCGACTTCAACTGGTTCGAGGCCGCGCAACTCCTTCTCTCGGCGATCGTCGTGCCTGTGCTCGCCAAGCTCGGTGACATGGTGGGGCACAAGCGGATGCTCCTCATCTCGACCGTGCTGACGGCGGCGGCGAGCTGGTGGCTCGTCGCGGCGGGTGACTTCACGAGCTTCCTGATCGCCTGGGCGCTCCAGGGCTTCTACGTCGTGTGGCTTCCGCTCGAGGTCGCCCTGATCTTCGACCGGGGCCGCCGCACCGGAAGCGCAGCCTCGCAGACCCGCCGAGCCGCCGGACTCCTCGTCGTGGCCCTCGAGGCGGGCGCCATCATCGGAGCGCTCTCCAGCGGCATCCTGTTCGACGTCTTCGGCAAGAACGTGCCCCTCACGCTCTCGGTTCCCGCCATCGCCGTGACGCTGGTGTTCTTCGCCATCCTGTTCGGGGTGCCCGAATCGTCACCGGTGCCGGGTCGCACGCTCGACCTGGTGGGTTTCACGATCCTCACCCTGGGGCTCCTGCTCATCACGAGCGGCCTCACCTTCCTGCGCATCAACGGACCCGAGACCTGGTGGGTGTGGCTGCTGGTGGTGATCGGCGTGCTGGTGTTCGTGCCGTTCGGCTTCTACGAGTTGAAGCAGCCCGATCCGGCGATCGATCTCCGCGTGCTCCGACAGCCGACCATGTGGCCGGTGCAGGTGACGGCCGCTCTCATCGGCATCAGCCTGCTCGGCGCGCAGGCACCGCTCAGCACCTTCGCCGGCACCGACCCGGTCAACGGCTACGGACTCGGCCTCGGATCGTCGAGCCGCAGCATCCTGATCGGCGTGTATCTGCTGTCGATGATCATCGGTGCGCTGCTGTTCCCGCTGTTCTCCCGAAGGTCGAGTCCGCGGGTCGCCCTGATCGGCGCGACCTTCCTGGTGGCGCTCGGCTATGCCCTGTTCCTTCCTTTCCACGCCGAGACCTGGCAGGTGTTCGTCAACATGTTCATCGCCGGAATCGGATCGGGCGCACTGGTCGGAGCACTCCCCGCCGCGGCCGCAGCCGCCGCTCCCCGGGGCCAGACCGGCATCGCCGCAGGCTTGACGAACACCACGAAGACGATCGGCGGCTCGTTCGCCTCAGCGGTCTTCGGCGTGGTGCTGTTCCAGGGAGCCTCCACGGCGGTCACGGCGACCGCGTCCAGTCTCTCCGGCTACATGACGGTGTGGGCGATCTGCGCCGGCGGGGCGCTGGTGGCCGGGGTGCTGCTGTTCTTCGTGCCGAAGCTCGCGTTCGCCGACGCGACCGTGCCGATCGAGCCCGAGCCCGAGCCGGAACCCGCGCCGGTGCCTACTCCGCCGCTTTGACCTTCAACTGCCCGCGCGCCACCTTGTAGGCCGCCGACTGCGCCACCGGCTTGATCACCACGAGATCGAGGCTGACGTGCGGTGGCAGCTCGAGGGTCGACACGATCGTGCGCGCCACGTCGTCGGCCGAGAGCGGATCGGGCACGTTGTCGTAGACCTTGTCGGCCCGCGCCTGGTCGCCCTTGAAACGGTTGAGCGAGAACTCCTCGGTCTTCACCATGCCAGGCGCGATCTCCAGCACCCGGATGGGTTCACCGCTCAGCTCGAGCCGCAACACATCGATCATCGCGTGCACCGCGAACTTCGAGGCGTTGTAGCCCCCACCGCCTTCATAGGCGATGTGGCCGGCGATCGAGGACACCGTCATGATGTCGGCCGCTCCACCAGGTTCGACGGATGCGCGCAGGAGCGGCAGCAGCGCCGCGGTCACGCGCTGCACGGCAAGCACGTTCACGTCGAACATCGCCTGCCAGTCAGCCGGATCAGCAGCCTCGACCGAGTCCAGGCCCATCGCTCCACCCGCGTTGTTGACGAGCGTGCTCACGCCACCGGTGGCGGCGAGGTGGTCGCGCAAGGCGTCGACGTCGGCCTGCTTCGTGAGGTCGGCCACGAAGACCTCGGCGCCCGTCTCGGCGGCGAGCTGCTCCAGTCGGTCGGCGCGGCGGGCCACACCCACCACGTTCCAGCCGTGGTCGCGCAGGAGCCGCACGGTGGCGGCCCCGATCCCCGAACTCGCCCCGGTCACCACTGCGCGCTTCATCCGCATCCTCTCGCCGACCGGGGTCACCCGGTGCCGTCCTTGCCTTCAAAGGTAGTGTGGAATGATGTCCGTCCCGGCCACGCCCGCGCTCGTGCAGCCCGCTGCGACGACCCGGGTGCCGATGTGGGACAACGCGCGTTTCATCGCGATCACCCTTGTGGTGATCGGTCACGCCATCCTGAAACTGATCGCCGAATCCGACACCGCCTACGGCGTGTACCTCTTCGTCTACGCCTTCCACGTGCCGGTCTTCGTGGCCGTCGCGGGATACTTCGCCAAAGCCGACCCGCCGGGCGTCAAGCAACTGAAGCGCATCATCACCGACCTGGTGCTGCCCTATCTGATCTTCGAAGCGATCTGGTCGGTCATCCACAGTCTCCGGGCCGGCCGGGCCTTGGTCGACTTCGTGAACCCCTCCTGGACGCTCTGGTTCCTCATCGCCCTGATCATCTGGCGGGTCACCCTCCCCTACCTCGCGCTGGTGCGCTTCGCTTTTCTCATCTCGGTGATCGTGTCGGTGGCCAGCGGCTATCTGCCGGGGGTCGGCGGGGTCTTCGCGCTCGACCGCACGCTCGCGCTGCTGCCGTTCTTCGTGCTCGGCTGGAAGCTGCGCCAGCTGCCTCTCACCGAGATCTGGCTGCGGGCATCCGTTCGCACGGTGTGGCTCGTGCGGGCCGGCGCGATCGTCGTCTTCGGCGTGCTCGCGCTCGTGATCGCCCTCGACGTGCCGCTCTGGCGCGAGCTGAAGATTCGCCGCGTGCTGCTCTTCCAGCAGGCCTACCCCGATTTCGGCTACGACCAGTGGTGGGCGGGGGCGCTTCGGCTCGGCGCCATCGCGCTCGCCGTGGTGCTGATCTTCGCCTTCCTCACACTCGTCCCCCGGCGCACCACCTGGTTCTCGCCGCTCGGTCAGGCCACCATGTACGTCTACCTGCTGCACACCTTCGTGCTCTACCCGATCCGGGAGTCCGGGATGCTCGACGGCCCGCAGTCCGATTTGCTGCTGATCGGGATGATCCTGTTCAGCATCCTGATCGCCGTCGTGCTCTCGACACCGATCGTGCGCCGCATCTTCCGACCGCTTGTCGAGCCCCGTGCCCGTTGGCTGTTCGCCGAGCGCGATCGAGGCTGACGCGGCGCGTTACGCCGCGTGTCGCGTTGATTGACCCGTTCGCCACGGATACCTAGGCTTCCAGGCAATCCATCACCCGACTTTGAGGAAGAAGTCCATGAGCGACAACGCTGCGAACTGGAAGTTCGAGACCAAGCAGATCCACACCGGCGCCCAGCCCGACCCCGTGACCAACGCGCGTGCGACGCCGATCTACCAGACCACCTCCTACGTCTTCAACAACTCGCAGCACGCGCAGAACCTGTTCGCGCTGGCCGAGTTCGGCAACATCTACACACGCATCCAGAACCCCACCCAGAACGTGGTCGAAGAGCGCGTGGCAGCACTGGAAGGCGGAACAGCAGCGCTGCTGGTGGCCTCCGGACAGGCCGCCGAGACCTTCGCCGTGCTGAACATCGCCCAGGCCGGCGACCACATCGTGTCGTCGTCGTCGATCTACGGCGGCACCTACAACCTGTTCAAGTACACCCTCGCGAAGCTCGGCATCGAGACCACCTTCGTCGAGAACCAGGACGACGCCGAGGAGTGGCGCCGCGCGGTGCGCCCCAACACGAAGCTGTTCTTCGCCGAGACCATCGGCAACCCGAAGATCAACATCCTCGACATCGCCCTCGTCGCCGACGTCGCCCACGAAAGCGGCGTGCCGCTGATCGTCGACAACACCATCGCGACGCCCTACCTGATCCGCCCGTTCGAGCACGGCGCCGACATCGTGGTGCATTCGGCCACGAAGTTCCTCGGCGGGCACGGCACCGTCATCGGCGGCATCATCGTCGACGGCGGAAAGTTCGAGTGGTCGAAGAACGTCGAAAAGTTCCCCGGTCTCACCGAGCCCGACCCCTCCTACCATGGCGCGAGCTACACCGGGGTGCTCGGCGACGGCATCGCCTACATCATCAAGGCGCGGGTGCAGCTGCTCCGCGACCTCGGCTCCTCGATCGCACCGGCCAGCGCCTGGCAGCTCATCCAGGGCATCGAGACCCTCTCGCTCCGGGTCGAGCGTCACGTGCAGAACGCTCAGGAGATCGCCGAGTGGCTCGACGGCCACCCCGACATCGCCACGGTGTACTACGCGGGCCTGCCCTCGAGCCCCTGGTACGCGGCCGCCAACAAGTACGCCCCCAAGGGCGTCGGTGCCGTGCTCTCCTTCGAACTCAAGGGCGGAGTGGATGCCGGACGCACCTTCGTCGACAGCCTCACGCTGTTCAGCCACCTGGCCAACATCGGCGACGTGCGCTCTCTCGTCATCCACCCGGCGTCGACGACGCACTCGCAGCTCACCCCCGAGCAGCAGCTGACCGCGGGCGTCACCCCCGGCCTCGTGCGGCTCTCGGTGGGTCTCGAGAACGTCGACGACCTGAAGGCCGATCTGGAGACCGGGCTCGCCGCGGCACGCGAGACAGTCAAGGCGAACGCGCTGTAGCGCTCACCGAATGGCCCGGGGCGTAACAAACACGCCCCGGGCCATTTGTTCGGCCAGAATCGTAGGGACATGGACTGGCAGACTAACGAAGACACCGTTCCCAGTGGGTTCATCACCGAGGCGCAGATCCGCTCTGTGCTCGGCAAACCGCCGGCCTCCGGGGCGTGGCGCGAAGGAGACCCGGTCGGGCGACGGAAATTCGCCGACATCGGGGAATTCGCCTTCGAGCACGGGGAAGTCGTTCCCCACACACATCTCGCCTACCAGACCTACGGCACGCTCTCGGCAGCGCGGGACAACGCGATCCTGGTGCTGCACGCGCTGACCGGCGACAGCAACCTCAATCACCCGGCCGAGCCCGGGCATCCGACCGACGGATGGTGGCCGGGCCTCGTCGGCCCCGGCCTCCCCATCGACACCGATCGCTGGTTCGTGGTGGCCCCCAACATGCTGGGCAGCTGCCAGGGCAGCACCGGCCCGTCATCCATGGCGCCCGACGGCGCCGAATGGGGCGCCCGCTTCCCGTACACCACCATCGCCGACCAGGTGCGAGCACAGCACGGCCTCGCCGAGGTGCTCGGCATCGACCGCTGGTTCGCAGTCGTCGGCGGCTCGATGGGCGGGATGCAGGTGCTCGAGTGGGGTGTTCGCTACCCCGACGAAGTCACGCGGATGGCCGTGATCGCCGCACCCGCCACCAGCTCGGCCGACCAGATCGCGTTGAACTCGGTGCAGATCCAGGCGATTCGAGCCGATCCGCTCTTCCACGGCGGCGCCTACTACGACGCTCCCGACGGCGAGGGCCCGCACCAAGGCCTCGCGCTGGCGCGGCGGATGGCGCTGCTCAACTACCGCAGCCCGTCGGAACTGAACGATCGCTTCCAGCGCAGCTGGCAGAGCGGCATCAGCCCGCTCGGGGGTGGCGGGCGGTTCGCCGTGGAGTCCTACCTCGACTTCCACGGCAACAAATTCACGCGCCGCTTCGACGCGAACAGCTACATCACCCTGGTCGAAGCGATGAACTCGCACGACATCGGGCGCGGACGAGCCGGCGTCATCCCGGCTCTGGAGTCAGTGACGGCTCAGACCCTCGTGATCGGCATCGACAGCGATCGTCTCTTCCCGGTGCCCGACCAGGAGCTGATCGCCGAGCATCTCCCCAACAACATCGACGGAGACGTGCCCGTGGTGATCGAATCGAACTTCGGCCACGACGGATTCTTGATCGAATTCGACCTCGTCGGACGCGAGATCACCCGCCTGCTGGCGATCTGAATCGCCCCGCACACAAAAGTGCGGCCGGGGAACCGCCTTGCCAACGGTTCCCCGGCCAATTCCCCCCAGGATCTATCTCGAGGTTAGCGACAGCTGTCGATATCCACTCTCCCCAGTTCAGGGGGTACGGGGCGGCTGTATCATGCAGACTGTGTTGCTGCACCGTCGATGGAGTCCCCACCTCACAGGTCTCCAGGAGGCCTGATGCCGAGAACGGATCGTGAACGCCGCAAGCTCCTCACCCGTTCGGCGCGCAATCTGGGAATGATGTTCACGGGTGCGGCCGTGCTCACCATCGCGGTTCCGAACCTCGGGCAGCTGGGCGGGTTCGCACCGAGCCTGGGTCTCATGGTGGTGACGGGCGCCGGCTTCTACCTGGTGGGCGAATCCCGCTCGCTGCTCTGGCCCCTCGTCACCTACCTGCTGGCCCTCGCGGCGCTCGCGGCCTTCCTCCTCCCCGGCACCCCCGGCGTCGACGCGCCGACAGCGAGCGGAATCACGTTCTTCGCAGCCACGGCTGTGCCCTCCCTCATCGCCACCATCGCCACCTCCACGCGCCTCCATCTGCTCGTGCTGGCCGGCTACGTGCCGGTGCTGGTGCTGGTCACGCTCGCCACCTGGCCGTCCGGGCGCGCAGCCGTGGTCATCCTCGCGCTGGCGGTGGGGTGGATCTCGCTCTTCGTGGCCGCCGCCTGGATCTCGGCCAGCCTTCGCCGCGCCTTCGACGGCATGGCGCGCCTCGGCCGCGCCCACGCCGTCGAGCGGCAAGCCAGCGAGATGGAGGCGCAGCGTCGCCAGGGTGCGCGGCTGCTGCACGACACAGTGCTCGCCACGCTGACCCTGCTGGCGCACTCGGGCATCGGTGTGAACCCGGATGCGCTCCGCAACCAGGCGGGTGAAGACGCGCGATTGCTCCGTCAGCTGCGGCTCGGCGGCACTCCGATGCCGCGCGCCTCCGGCGGCTACACCCTCGAACCGGTGGAGACCGGCGACCTCGGCCACACCCTGGAGTCGGTGAAGCAACGCTTCGGCCGCATGGGGCTCCAGGTCGCCTGGCACGGCGCCGGGCAGATCCTGCTGCCGAGCCACGTGCTCGACGCCTTCCTGCTCTCGCTCTCCGAATGCCTCGAGAACGTGCGCCGACACGCCGAGGTGGGTTCGGCGGATGTCACCATCACGCAAGACGACGTGACCGTGCGCGCCATGGTCACCGACTCGGGCGTGGGCTTCGATCTCGAAGCGGTGGACGTCGGGCGGCTGGGGCTCGCCGAATCGGTGATCGCGCGCATCCGCGACGTCGGCGGCAAGGTGCGCCTGTTCTCGGCACCCGGATCGGGCACCACCGTGGTGCTGGAGGTGCCCAAATGACCACCCCGGGCCGCAGCCGCGCCCGCACGCCCGACGGCGGGGTGCTCACCCAGCTCGTGCGTGCTCGCCGCATCGGCCCGCGCGCGGTCGACGCTGTGCGGCAAGACATCGAACGCGACTCGCGACTCGGCATCGGATATCTCGGCATCGGCGCCGTGATCGTCGGCATCATGATGCTCATCCGGGGCCTGGTCTCCTTCGCCTGGACCTGGGCGGCGAACGACTGGCGGCTGCTCACGCTCGTGGCGTGGGTGATCGTGATCGCGGCCTTCGCGGCGGTGGTGCTGATGGCCCGACGCAGCCGGGGCGTTCTGGCGCCGTGGGCCTTCCGGTCGCTCCTCGCCGTCGACGCCGTGGCTCTCGGTCTCGACTACGCGGCACTGCTGCTCGGCGACGACCCGGAGAACTACCTCACCATCGGCATCGGCGTGGGGGGCAGCCTGCTCGCCTGCGTCACCTTCCGGCCACTCGGGTCGATCCTCGCCGCCACCATCGGGCTCACCGCGATCTCCCTGACCTTCCTGGGCTGGCAGTCATTCACCGAACCGCAGAGCGCCGCGTTCGGCTTCGCCCAGCTCGTGCTCACCGTCATGCCCGCCTTCGCCGGCATCGTGATCGTGCGGTCGTTCGGTCAGCTGGTGCAGCGCGAACTCGACCGCACCGTCATCGAGAGCACGATCGATGCGCCCCGCTTCGGTCTCGGACTCCTCGCCTCCTCCGAACTCGCCCGCCTCGACCTCGCCGCCGAGGAGCTGCTGCAGGATGTCGCGACCGGGCGCGTCGATCTGCCGCTCGATCGCGAACTCGCCTCCACGGCCTCTTCGCTCGCCACCGATCTCCGACGCACCCTCGTGGCCGGTCGGCGCGAGACCTGGCTCCACCACGCCATCACCGAATCCGAATACCTCGCCCCCGCGGTGACGTTGAGCGACCCGGGCGGTCTCGCCGGCTACCTCGAGCCCGTGCAGCGCGACGGCCTGCTCTCGGCCATCTGGCTGATCGTCGACGAATCGGGTCGTTCGAACCCCACCATCGACCTGTCGGTGAACGGCCAGGATGTTCCGAGCAGATCAACGGCTGACGATAGGATGGGGCTCCCGATAGTCATGTCGGTCGGCGGGATTGCCCGACGCCGCATCGACCCGGCTGTCTGGTCGGCACTTTCCCGTGTCGGCCAGTACTCGGTGGATGCCCGTGCCGGCCGCCTGCGGGTCAGTGTCGACGCTCATGTTGTCGTTCCGGATGCCTCACGGTGATCCGGACGGAAGGAGAACTCGTGACGATAACCCGCGAACCGATCCGCCTGGCCATCGTCGACGACCATCGCATGCTGCTCGGCGCGTTGACCGAGTGGATCCGCGGCGCCGCCGACGACATCAGCATGGTGGCAGCGGTGACGACCTGGCCCGATCTGCTCACCCATCCGCAGTTCCCCGTCGATGTGGTGCTGCTCGACCTCGACCTGAAAGACAACCTCCCGGTGTCGGTCAAGCTCCGCGCGCTGAAGTCGGCCGGAGTGAAGACAGTGTTGATGAGCACCTACTCCGAGCCCGTCGTGGTGCGCGAGGCGATCGCTTCCGGAGCCCTCGGCTACCTCGTGAAGAGCGAAGAGGCCGACATGATCGTGGAGGCCATCCGCGCGGCCTCCGCCGGCGACAGCTTCATCTCCACCGAACTCGACCTGGCCCTCGCAGCCGACGACCTCGAGTCGTCACCGCGCCTCTCGGCTCAAGAACGCCGAGTGATGGCGCTCTACGGCGGTGGTGAGCCGGTGAAACAGGTGGCGAAAGCGCTCGACATCTCCGAGGAGACAGCCAAGTCGTATCTCAAGCGCATCCGTGAGAAATATCGCGTGGTGGGCATCGACGTGGGCACGAAGGTGGCCCTGCGCAAGCGCGCCATCCAAGACGGACTGCTCCCCCGCGACGAATACCTCGGCAACCAGACGGCGGATGACTTCGAGGACGACGTGCTGCCTGGCTGAACCTAGGAGTCTCGCCGCTCGAGGGCTGACTCGAGGCGCTCCACCTTGCCGGTGAGTTCACCGGTGTGACCCGGGCGGATGTCGGCCTTCAGCACGAGCGAGACCCGCGGCCCGAAGGCCTGTACGGCCTCGGTGGCGCGCTTCACGACGTCGAAGACCTCGTCCCACTCGCCCTCGATCGTGGTGAACATCGAATCAGTCGAGTTCGGGAGGCCGGAGGCTCGCACCACGGCTACCGCGGCCGCGACCGCGTCGTGCACGCTATCGCTCTGCGACGGCCCGCCGGAAGGTGCCACGGAAAAGGCCACCAGCATCGTCATCCACCTCTCTCGATGTCTTCCTACTCTGCCACAGCATCACCACGGCGAGCACGAGGAGGCAGACGGTCAAGAGGTTGCGCAGGGTGAGCACGGTGAGCATCACCGGATCGAGGCCGAGAACCTGGTCGTAGGCGATCGGGTAGATGATCTGCGTGAGGCCCGCCATCACGAACGCCGTGATCGCCGGCACGAAGAAGCGCCGCCCTTGCGTGACGATGCCCAGGATGATCGGCGCCGACAGCCACACCATGAACTGCGGCGACCCGACCTTGTTGAACACGATCAGAGCGGTCACCAGGGCGAGTGCGAGCGGCGGCAGCACCACCGTCGAAGCCGCCCCGGAGCGCACCACGAAGAAGGCGAGCACGAGGATGGCGGCGACCGCGACGACCAACAGCGGCGTCATCAGCTTGGCGGCGAGCTCGCTCCCGGGGCCGGTGACCTGGAAGGTGAGGATCTCGTGGTCGTAGTAGACCCGGGAGTGGTCGCCGGCGAAGGCGAGCCACATCCAGAGGCTCGAAGCCGGCGACTCGACCTGCATGCCGCGGCCGGTCTGCTCGCTCACGAAGCTGAAGGCGTTCATCCCGGCACCGAAGGCGAGCGCACCCACGGCCACACCGACCAGCGTGATCACGGCACCCACTGCCACGCGGAGGCGGCTGCGCATCGCAATGATCCCGGCGGCGATGAGCGCCGCGGGCCAGACCTTCACCCAGGTCGCGAGCCCGAGGAGAACTCCGGCCACGGCGGGTCGGTTGCGAATGACGAGGAGCCCCGCGATCACGAGGTCGACGGTGAAGATGTCGATCCGCCCCACCGAGACCGGGCCGAGCAGCAGCAGGAAAGCGAGCCACCACCAGGCGGCGGTCAGCCGCAACGGGCCGTCGACCGTTCCGGGGTGGCGGCGGGTGATCAGGAAGGCGAAGATCGCGGCGTTCGCGATGGTGACCATGATCATCCAGCCGATGCCGTACAGGCCCGGGCCCAGCACCATCGAAGCCAGCATGGGCAGGAAGGCGAGGATCGGATACACCCACGGCCCGTCGATCCCGAGCCGGAATCCGTCGAGCGACTGCTCCACCCACGGCAGGTACACGTTCGTGACGTCGCCGAAGGGCAGATTCGGATGGGTGAGGCCCGCATACCCGAGCCACAGGTGAGTGGCGAGGAATGCGGCCCAGAGGACGACAGGCCTTGCCGCGAGTCGTCGTACGCGTATCAGCACGCGTCGATCCTATTCTGAGCTTTCTGAAAGGAGGGTGACGAAGGACTCAGGTGCCGCTCCGCGCGCTCTCAGCCGCCGAACACCTTCGCTTGGTTGACTGTGGCGTCGACCCGAACCGGAAGTCCTTCGTGAACAGCACAGCCAAATATGCCCTCGCCCTCGTGGCAGGGGTCGCCGCCGTCGGCGTCGTGGCGGTCGTCGCGCTGCCCATCGTGAGCCGCGGCGTCTCCCTCGACCCGGGCGCCTCGGTGCAGCAGGTGGTGCCCACGGTGTTCGACTCGCCGGAGCAGAACACGACCGGCACCGGCGACGAGTCCCGCTCCTGGCACCTCGACCCCGCGTCGACCGTGGGATACCGCATCTCGTCGTCGGGCGACCACGTGGTGAGCGGTGAGACCTCCGAGCTCTCGGGCGTGATCGAAATGAGCGGCGACCGGCTGACCGACGCGGAGTTCATGGTCGATCTGTCGACGCTCGCCAGCGACGACGGCGGCATGGATGCGCTGCTCCAGTCACTCATCCTGGCCGGCGGAGGTTCGACGGCCTCGTTCGTGCTCACCGAACCGGTCGACCTCGGCGACGCCATCGACGCGTCCGCTGATGCCGTGCCCGCTCCCCGCACCGTATCGATCGTCGGCGCACTCACGGTGCGCGGCATCACGAACCCCGTGGAGGCCGAGGTCTCCCTCGCGTTCGACGGCGACTCCGGCATGATGACCGGCAGCATCCCGGTCGATCTGGCGTCGTACGGCATCGATGTGCCCGACTTCGGGGTGCTCGATCTCGACGACACGGCCTACATCGACGTCGACCTCGTGGCCTCGCCCGCGCGCTGACCCGGTCAGTCGCGAGTGCCGCTTGCGAGCCGTGCGATGACGCGAGGAACGGCGTGCGCGATGTCGAGAGCGGCGATCGGGCCTTTGTCGGAGGCGCGTTCAGCGGCCCAGGCGTGAACGTACGCCCCCGTCGCGGCGAGGGCGACGAGACGCTCGGCGGCAGCCGTCTCGTCGAGCTGCTGGAGGGCACTGGCGTTCGTGGCGACGAGCGCGCCCACGATGCCGCCCAGCACGTCGCCCGATCCGGCGGTCGCCGCCCAGCTCGACGGCGCTTCGATACGAACAGCGACGCGCTCGGTGCCTTCGCGGGCCGGGGCGCAGACATGCGTCAGGCGCCCCTTCAGGAGCACGACGTGGCCGGTGGCGTCGGCGGCGACCGCCGCCCAGTGCTCCGGATGCGCCGCGACCGTCGCGCGGTCGACCTCGGTTCCCCGGGCACTCAGCAGGGTCGCCAGCTCGCCCGCGTGCGGGGTGAGCACGGCGGGGCCGTCTATTCTCCCGCTGAGATCGAGGGCGCCGGCGTCGACGACGAGCGGCACCCCGTCATCGAGCGCGTGGTCGAGGAGAATGGCCGTCTCGGCGCTCCGCTGCGCCGCATCCATTCCCGACCCGACCAGCCAGGCCTGCACCCGACCCGACATCGTCACCACCTCGGGCCGTGCTTGGAGCACCAGCCGGCTCGGCCGTCCGGGGCCGAGGTAGCGAACCATGCCGAGCCCGGTGCGCACCGCCGCTTCCACGCCGAGCACGGCGGCTCCGGGGAACTCGGCCGAGCCGGTGACCACGCCGAGAACACCGCGGGAGTACTTGTCGTCGGAGGCTCCGGGAACCACGATGCACTCCGCCGCGTCGAGTTCGGTCCAATCCCGCCAGGGGGTTCCGGGTGTCTCCGGCGTGTCCGGCGTCTCGGTGTCGTGCGCATCCGTCGTCATGTGACCACGATAGGGCGGCCGGAGGAGGTCTGCGCGGGGTGATAATCGAAGAGTCGGCGACGCTCTGCCGAACCCCCTCCGTGAAAGGTCATCCGTGGCTGCGTCGGCGCTCTTCGCCCCCCTCGACATCCGTTCGGTCACCGTGCGCAACCGCATCTGGGTGGCGCCCATGTGCCAGTACTCGGCCGAGCAACGCGATGGCGTGCCCACCGACTGGCACCTCGTGCACCTCGGCTCCTTCGCGACGGGCGGCGCCGGGCTGGTCTTCACCGAGGCCACCGCCGTGACTCCCGAGGGGCGGATCGCACCGCAAGACCTGGGGCTCTGGAACGACGCACAGCGTGACGCCTTCGCGCGCATCACCGCGTTCATCCGCTCGCAGGGCGCGGTTCCGGGCATTCAGCTCGCCCACGCCGGCCGAAAGGCGTCGACCTTCCGACCCTGGGACAGCCGCCGAGGCACCGTGCCGGCTGCCGACGGCGGCTGGCCGACCGTCGGCCCCTCGGCGGTCGCGTTCGGTGACTACGCCGCGCCCCGGGAACTGAGCGTGAAGGAGATCCACGGCCTGGTCGAGGCGTTCCGGGCGGCGGCCCGGCGGGCCGTGGACGCGGGATTCGCGGTGCTCGAACTGCACGCCGCACACGGCTACCTGCTGCACCAGTTCCTCTCGCCGTTGTCGAATGTCCGCACCGACGAGTACGGCGGATCGCTGGAAAATCGGTCGCGCCTTCTGCTCGAGACCGTGCGCGCAGTGCGTTCCGAGATCGGCGAGGAGCTGCCCTTGTTCGTGCGGTTCTCGGCGACCGACTGGACGGAGGGCGGCTGGAACGAGGAGCAGACCGCCGTCGTGGCCGGATGGGCTCGGGATGCCGGAGCCGACGTCTTCGACGTGTCGAGCGGCGGCAACGTGGCCGGGGCGCGCATCCCGCTCGGTCCGCTCTATCAGGTGCCGCTGGCGTCCACCGTGAAGTCGCTGGCCGGTGTCACGGTTTCGGCGGTGGGCCTGATCACCACGCCCGAGGAGGCCGACGACGTGGTGGCGAGTGGCCGGGCCGACGCCGTCATGCTCGCCCGCGAACTGTTGCGCGACCCGCACTTCCCGCTGCGGGCCGCGCACGAGCTCGGCGTCGACATCGACTACTGGCCGGCGCAATACCTCCGCGCGCAGTGGAACGCAACGGGCCCTACTCGATGACCCAAGGTGAGCGCGAGGCCGCGACAGCGACTTCACGCCAGCGACACTATCTCCTGGTCGCGTCCTGCACCTCTCCGACCAGCTCCTCGATGATGTCCTCCAGGAACAGCACACCCTTCGTGAGCCCGGACTCGGTGAACGACCGCGCCAGGTGCGCACCGGTGCGACGCATCGAGGCGAGCGCGTCTTCGAGATCGGTCTTCTCGAAGAGCGACGGCAGCTGCCGGATGCGCTTGGCCGGAATCGGGTCGTCGAACTCGTCGTCGTCGAGGTCGATCACGTCTTTCAGGTGCACGTATCCCGCAGGCAGCCCGTCGGCATCGAGCACGACGTAGCGTGAGAATCCGTACTTCGCCACGGCCCGCTCGACGTCGGCGGGAGTCGCCGAAACCGGCAGGCTGATCAGTGATTCGAGGGGCACCGCGACCTCCGCGACCGTCTTCGCCGTGAACTCGAATGCTGCCGAGAGTGTTCCGGCGCGGTCGGAGAGCACGCCTTCCCTTGTGGACTGCGCCACGATCGTCGACACCTCGTCGAGCGTGAACGCGCTCGCCGCCTCGCTCTTGGGTTCGACGCGGAACAGCCGCAGCACGCCGTTCGCGGTGGAGTTCAGCGCCACGATGATGAACTTGAAGATGCGGGCGATGCCGACCAGCGGCGGCGCGAGCACCAACACGGCCCGGTCGGGCATCGAGAACGACAGGTTCTTCGGCACCATCTCGCCGAGCACGACGTGCAGGAACGACACCAGCAGCAGCGTGATGATGAACGCGACGGTTCCGATGACCTCCTCCGGCAGACCGGTGAGGTGGAGCGGCACCTCCAGCAGGTGGTGGATGGCGGGCTCCGACACGTTCAGGATGAGCAGCGAGCACACGGTGATGCCCAGCTGGCTGGTGGCCAGCATGAGCGTCGCGTGCTCCATCGCCCACAGGGCCGTCTTCGCGCTCGACTTGCCTTGCTCGGCAAGGGGTTCGATCTGCGAGCGACGCGCGGAGATGACGGCGAATTCGGCCGCGACGAAGAAGGCATTGCCGGCGAGCAGCACCACGAGCCAGACGATTCCGAGCCAATCAGCCACGGGTCGCCTCCTTTCGCTCGTGCTTGCGTTTGTCTTTTCGATCGTCGTCAGCGTGCGCGGATTCCTGCGCGAGCCGGCCGGGCGCCGCCTCCTCAGCGGTCAACTCCGCCTCATCCGGTGACGGGATGAAGCGCAGTCGGTCGATCCGGCGCCCGTCCAGCCGCTCCACACGGAGCGCTCCCTCGGGGAGCGAGACGGTGTCTCCCACGACCGGCAGTCGACCGAGTTCGCTCATCACGAAACCGGCGACCGTCTCGTACGGCCCTTCCTCGGGCACGCGGATGCCGGCCTGGTCGGCGAGCTCGTCGGGTCGCAGCATGCCCGGGAACGTCGTTGCACCGCGGGATCGCACGACACCGGCCCGCGTGCGGTCGTGCTCGTCGGCGAGGTCGCCCACGAGTTCCTCCACGAGGTCTTCGAGGGTCACGACACCCGCGGTTCCGCCGTATTCGTCGACCACGACGGCCATCTGGTAGCCACGACCACGCAGTTCGCCGAGCAGCACGTCGAGCATCATCGTTTCGGGAACCCGGACGGTGTCGGTCATGATCGCGGCCACAGGCACCTCGCTGCGCCGCTCGCGGGGAATGGCGACGGCCTGCTTCACATGCACCAGGCCCACGACATCGTCGATGTCGTCGTCGACCACCGGAAAGCGCGAATGCCCCGTCGAGCGCGCGATGTCGAGCACCGCGACGGCCGAGTCGCTGCGTCTGACGCTCGCGATGCGTGGGCGCGGGGTCATCGCATCCGACGCCGTGTGCGACGAGAACAGGAGCGTGCGGTTCAGCAGCGTCGCGGTGTCTTCGTCGAGGCTCCCCTGCAGGGCCGAGCGGCGCACCAGCGAGGAGAGCTCCTCGGCCGTGCGTGCGCCCGACAGCTCCTCTTTCGGCTCGATGCCGACCAGCCGGAGCAAGGCGTTCGCCGTGTTGTTCAGCAGTGCCACCGCCGGTTTGAAGACCATGGTGAACGCGAGCTGGAACGGCACCACGATGCGTGCCGTCTTCAGCGGCAGCGCGAGCGCGAAGTTCTTCGGCACCAGTTCGCCGACGATCATCGACAACAGGGTCGCGATGACGATACCGATGGTGGCGCTGATGGCGGGCACCACCGAAACAGGGATGCCGACGGCCGTCAGCGGGTCGCGCAGCAGGCTCGAGATGGCCGGCTCCATCGTGTAACCGGTGAGCAGAGTCGTGAGCGTGATGCCGAGCTGGGCGCTCGAGAGATGCGTCGAGGTGTGCTTCAGCGCCGTGATGGCCGGCTGCAGCCCCTTCTCTCCGCGGGCGGTGCGCGCCTCGAGGTCGGAGCGGTCGAGGTTGACCAGCGAGAACTCGGAAGCGACGAAGAAACCGGTGCCGACCGTCAGCAGAACGCCGACCCCCAGCATGATCAACTCAAAGGCCACGGGGGCCTCCGGAATGGAGTCGATCGCGTTCGATCATGATCGGTGACGGAGGATGATGATGGGCAGAGGGAGGGTCGTCCATTGTCCGTGCGATTATACAGGGCTGGGCAGAGGGCTCACCAGCTGACCGGCAACGCCTTCCCCTCTTCGTAGCCTGCGGCCGACTGGATGCCCACCAGCGCTCGGTCGTGGAACTCGGCGAGCGTCGCGGCACCGGCGTAGGTGAACGAGCTCCGCACTCCGGAGGTGATCATGTCGAGCAGATCCTCGACCGACGGCCGCAGCGGGTCGAGGTAGATCCGGCTCGACGAGATGCCCTCCGCGAACAGCGTCTTGCGCGCCAGTTCATAGGCGTCGAGCCGGCCGAAGCGCTCCTTGACGGCCTTCGTCGACGCCATCCCCCAGCTCTCCTTGTAGAGACGGCCCTCGGCGTCGCGGTCGAGGGTGCCGGGCGCCTCGAGTGTTCCCGCGAACCAGGAGCCGATCATCACCGACGACGCGCCCGCCGCGAGGGCGAGCGCCACGTCACGCGGGTAGCGCACTCCCCCGTCGGCCCAGACGTGCGCCCCGAGCTCGTGCGCCGCGGCTGCCGTCTCGAGCACCGCGGAGAACTGCGGCCGCCCGACCGCGGTCATCATGCGGGTGGTGCACATGGCGCCGGGGCCGACTCCGACCTTCAGGATGTCGGCGCCCGCGTCGACGAGGTCGGCGACGGCGCGCGCAGTCACGACGTTGCCGGCGGCGATCGGGATGCCCAGCTTCGCCTCTTTCAGCGACCGCAGCGCGCGGAGCATGCCCTCCTGGTGCCCGTGTGCGGTGTCGACCACGAGCACGTCGATGCCCGCGGCAACGAGGGCGCGCGCCTTCGTCACCACATCACCGTTGATGCCGACCGCGGCGGCTACGCGGAGCCGCCCGTTCGCATCCACCGCCGGCTGGTAGATCGTGGAGCGGAGCGCACTCGTGCGACTCAGGGTGCCGACCACGGCGCCGTGCTGCATCACCGGCGCGAAGTCGATGTCGGCGGCGACCATGGCGTCGAAGGCCTCGCGCGCACCCGCCACGTCGTCGGCGGAGATGGAGGTGAGGGCGCCGTGCACCAGGTCGCCGAGCTGCGCATCCGGAAGCGCAGTGGCGAGCCGGGAAGCCATGATGCAGCCGACGAACGTTCCGTCGTCGTCATGCAGCACGATGCCGTGGCCGGCCACGGCGGGAACCGTCTTGAGGGCCTGTTCGACCGTGTCGTACGGCCGGAAATCGAAGGGTGTGTCGAACGCGACCGGCTGATCTTTCACCCAGCGGATGGCGGCATCCAGATCTTGCAAGCGCATGTCCTGCGGCAGCACGCCGAGGCCGCCACGGCGAGCCAGAGTCGCGGCGAGGCGCGGGCCGGTGACCGAGTTCATGTTGGCCGAGACGATCGGGATCGAGGCGCCCGTGCCGTCGGCCGGGGCGAGCGAGACGTCGAGTCGGCTCGTCACCGCCGAGCGCGACGGGATGAGGAAGACGTCTGAATACGTGAGGTCGGTGTGCCCGGCCCCGCCATAGAACTCCATGTCTCAACGCTAACCCCGACGCCTGATGATCAGACCACAGCCGCGAAAGGTTTAGGGTTGAAGAAGCACGTGTCCACGCGTGGAGAAGCAACGCAGCAGACACCGGCACGTGCCACGGACGTGAGGCAAACGGAGAGTGGGCGATCGGCTTTGGCTAGCCAATTGACGGGTACGAGCACCGATGACGGAACATCGGGAGAATTCGGGGCGAACGAGTGGCTCGTCGACGAGCTGTATGAGCAGTACCTCGTCGACAAGAACTCGGTCGACAAGTCGTGGTGGCCGGTGCTGGAGAGCTACCGATCGCACGTCTCCGGAGGCAGTGCAGCACCGGCAGAAGGCGTGACGCCCCCCGCGGCATCCGCAGCGCCCGCAGAGGGGGCTGCACCCGCGGAGGGGTCCGCCCCAGCCGAAGCGGTCGCGACGCCGCCCACGGCCAAGACCGAATCGCAGCAGATCGCCGAGGCGTCGGGAGCCGACTCCCGCCAGCTGACCCAGCCGATCGCGCGCACCACGAGCGTCGAGGCGAAACCGCAGCCGATCCCGGCCGAGGCGCCGAGCGCCCGGCCGATGACGCCCGAAGAAGCGGCGAAGGATGCCGCCGAAGACGCCGAGAAAGACACCGTCACCCCGTTGCGCGGGATGTCGAAGTCGCTCGCGACGAACATGGACGCCAGCCTCACGGTTCCCACCGCGACCAGCGTGCGGTCCATCCCGGCGAAGCTCCTGATCGACAACCGCATCGTCATCAACAACCACCTGCGCCGCGCCCGCGGCGGCAAGGTCTCCTTCACCCACCTCATCGGCTGGGCGCTGGTGCAGGCGCTCAAGGAGTTCCCGAGCCAGAACGTCTACTACGAAGAGGTCGACGGCAAGCCGTCGGTCGTCGCCCCGGCCCACGTGGGTCTCGGCATCGCGATCGACCTGCCGAAGCCCGACGGCTCGCGGGCGCTTCTGGTTCCCGGCATCAAGCGCGCCGACACGATGGGCTTCAACGAGTTCCTCGCCGCCTACGAAGACCTCGTGCAGCGCGCCCGGGCCAACAAGCTCACCGCCACCGACTTCCAGGGCACCACGATCTCGCTCACCAACCCGGGCGGCATCGGCACCGTGCACTCGGTGCCACGCCTCATGAAGGGGCAGGGCGCCATCATCGGCGCCGGTGCTCTCGAGTACCCGGCCGAATTCCAGGGCGCCTCGCCGAAGGTGCTCAGCGATCTCGGCATCGGCAAGATCATCACCCTCACGTCAACGTACGACCACCGCGTCATCCAGGGCGCCGGCTCCGGCGAGTTCCTCAAGAAGGTGCACGAGCTGCTGCTCGGTGAGCGCAAGTTCTACGAGAACATCTTCGCCGAGCTCCGCATCCCCTACGAGCCGATCCACTGGGCCGCCGACATCAGTGTCGACGAGGCCAGCGCCATCGACAAGACGGCGCGCGTGCAGGAGCTCATCAACGCCTTCCGCGTGCGCGGGCACCTGATGGCCGACATCGATCCGCTGGAATACCGCCAGCGCTCGCACCCCGACCTCGACATCGCCACCCACGGGCTGACCTTCTGGGACCTCGACCGAGAGTTCGTGACCGGCGAGTTCGGCCTCACCCGCCAGGCCTACCTGCGCGACATCCTGGGCGTGCTGCGCGACTCCTACTGCCGCAAGATCGGCATCGAGTACATGCACATCCAAGACCCCGGTCAGCGCCGCTGGATCCAGGAGAAGGTCGAGCGCCCCTACGCGAAGCCCGGCCACGACGAGCAGATGCGCATCCTCGAGAAGCTCAACGAGGCCGAAGCCTTCGAGACCTTCCTGCAGACCAAGTACGTCGGCCAGAAGCGATTCTCGCTCGAAGGTGGCGAGTCGACGATCGCATTGCTCGATCGCATCATCCAGGGCGCAGCCGAGGAGGGCCTCGACGAGGTCGCGATCGGCATGGCGCACCGCGGCCGTCTGAACGTGCTCACCAACATCGCCGGCAAGACCTACGGCCAGATCTTCCGCGAGTTCGAGGGCACGCAAGACCCCCGCACGGTTCAGGGTTCCGGCGACGTGAAATACCACCTCGGAACCGAAGGCACCTTCACCTCGTCGGCCGGCACGGAGATCCCGGTCTACCTGGCGGCGAACCCCTCGCACCTCGAGGCCAACGACGGCGTGCTCGAAGGCATCGCCCGGGCGAAGCAGGATCGCAAGCCCATCGGCACCTTCTCGACCCTGCCCATCCTCATCCACGGCGACGCTGCCCTCGCGGGCCAGGGCGTCGTGGTGGAGACGCTGCAGATGTCGCAGCTGCGCGGATACCGCACGGGCGGCACCATCCACATCAACATCAACAACCAGGTGGGCTTCACCACGCCCCCGTCGGAGTCGCGCTCCTCGGTCTACTCGACCGATGTCGCGAAGACCATCCAGGCGCCGATCTTCCACGTGAACGGCGACGACCCGGAGTCGGTGGTGCGCGTGGCGCAGCTCGCCTTCGAATACCGCCAGCAGTTCCACCGCGACGTGTTCATCGACCTCATCTGCTACCGCCGCCGCGGTCACAACGAGGGCGACGACCCGTCGATGACGCAGCCGCTGATGTACAACCTCATCGAGGCCAAGCGCAGCGTACGCAAGCTCTACACCGAGTCGCTGGTCGGTCGTGGCGACATCACCGAGGAGGAGTACGAAGCCGCTCACCGCGACTTCCAAGACCGCCTCGAGCGCGCCTTCGCCGAGACCCACGCGGCCCAGACCTCGTCGATCCCCGTGATCACAGGCGACACGAACGCGATCGCCGACCTGGAGCGACCCGAGGCCCAGCGCGACGACAGCTCGAAGACACCGTTCGAGACGGCGGTCGCCGAGTCGACCATCCACCTCGTCGGCGACGCCTTCGACAACCCGCCCTCGGGCTTCTCGGTGCACCCCAAGCTGCAGCAGCTGTTGTCCAAGCGACTCGAGATGAGCCGGTCGGGCAACATCGACTGGGCCTTCGGCGAGCTACTCGCGCTCGGATCGCTGCTGGTCGAGGGCACCCCGGTGCGTCTCGCCGGTCAGGATGCCCGCCGCGGCACCTTCGTGCAGCGTCACGCAGTGCTGCACGATCGCGAGAACGGTCAGGAATGGCTGCCTCTGGCGAACCTCACCGACAACCAGGCACGTTTCTGGATCTACGACTCGCTGCTCAGCGAATATGCCGCGATGGGCTTCGAATACGGCTACTCGGTGGAGCGGCCGGATGCCCTGGTGCTCTGGGAGGCGCAGTTCGGCGACTTCGCGAACGGTGCGCAGACCATCATCGACGAATTCATCTCCTCGGCCGAGCAGAAGTGGGGACAGCGTTCCTCCCTCGTGCTGCTGCTTCCGCACGGCTACGAGGGTCAGGGCCCCGACCACTCCTCCGCTCGCATCGAGCGCTACCTGCAGATGTGCGCCGAAGACAACATGGTGGTGGCGCGACCCTCCACGCCGGCGTCGTACTTCCACCTGCTGCGCCGTCAGGCCTACGACCGTCCGCGCCGGCCCCTCATCGTCTTCACCCCGAAGGCGATGCTGCGGCTCCGCGGCGCGACGAGTTCGGTCGACGACCTCACCGCCGGGCGGTTCGAGCCGGTGATCGACGATGTGCGCATCACCGACAAGGCCGCCGTCACGAAGGTGCTGCTGCACTCGGGCAAGGTCTACTACGACCTCGCCAGCGAGCTGCAGAAGAACCCCGACGACACGATCGCCCTGGTGCGGGTGGAGCAGTTCTACCCGCTGCCGCTCGAGGAGATCAACGCCGTGATCGCGCAGTACCCGAACGCCGAACTGGTGTGGGTGCAGGACGAGCCGCAGAACCAGGGCGCCTGGCCGTTCATCTGCACCGAACTGGCGCGCCACCTCGACGGGCGCACCATCGCGGTCGTGTCCCGCCCCGCGGCGGCATCGCCCGCGGCAGGGTCGGCGAAGCGTCACGCGGTGGAGCAGGCGCAGCTGATCGCGCGGGCTGTGGCGCACTAGGAGTGCTAGCTGCTGAAGGGGCCGTGCTTTGCGCGGCCCCTTCAGGGCGCGCCGCCGCTTCTGCGGCGCGCCGCGACATGTTCGCGTGCGGTCGCTGACGCGGCCGCGCGCTCACCCTGGGTCGTCGAGTAGGGCCCGTTGCGTGCCGTCCCGCGCTCTCGTGTGCCAAACGATGGAGTTTCGGGCCCCACACCGGAAACGACGGAGCCTCCGCCCGCAATTCCGCGCCCCCTCCGTCGTTTCGTTCTCGTTCTCGTTCTCGTTTCCCAAGTCATGGGGCACGAGACCGCAGGCCGCGGGCCGCTCCCGGACGACCCAGGGTGAGGCCGAGGCCGGAGGGTCCGACCGCAGGCCGGGCCCTCCGACCTCAGCCGAACATGTCGCCTCGCGCCGCAGTAGCGGCGGCGCGAGCAATAAGGGCCCGCCCAGCCGAAGGCCGGGCGAGCCCGAAGAATGCGGCGCGGTACCAAGTTCCCCGCCCCAGGCGGAGGGTACCCCGTTCTCGACCCTGCGCCTACAGCACCTGCAGGGTGCGCAACCGCGCGAGGAGCTGGTCCTTCAGCTCCTCGGGCGCGGTCTCCTTGCAGGCGCGCTGCACGGTCTGGGTGAGCACGATGCCGATGTGGAGTTCCGACTGGCACCCCTCGCAGGTCTCCAGGTGAGCTCGGATCTCCGAGGCATCCGTTCGGCAGATCTCGTTGCGCAGATACTCTTCGAGTTCCGCTCGTGCCTTGTCGCAGCCGCAGTCAGTCATTTCTTGCTCCCTTTGACGGACGCGGTGGCCAAACCGCGCTCCCGTGCGTAATCAGTCAACAGACCCCGCAGGAGTCGCCGGCCACGATGCAGGCGACTCATGACCGTTCCCACTGGGGTCTTCATGATGTCGGCTATCTCCTGGTAGGAGAAGCCTTCGACGTCAGCCAGGTAGACGGCCAGACGGAAGTCTTCTGGGATCGACTGCAACGCTTCTTTGACGTCGCTGTCGGGCAGGTGATCGATCGCTTCGGCCTCGGCCGAACGGCTGGAGAGACTGGCGGTGGCCGACTCGGCTGTTCCGAGCTGCCAATCCTCCATGTCGCTCGTGGAGCCCTGGTAGGGATCGCGCTGCTTCTTGCGGTAGGTGTTGATGAACGTGTTCGTGAGGATGCGGTAGAGCCAGGCCTTCAGATTGGTGCCCTGCTCGAACTGCGCGAACGCCGCGAACGCTTTCACGAACGTCTCTTGCACGAGGTCTTGAGCGTCACTGGGGTTTCGGGTCATGCGCAGCGCCGCGCCGTAGAGCTGATCGAGGAACGGAATGGCCTGCTCTTCGAATAGGGCGCGAGGATCTGGAGTGGGTGTGCTCATCACGCTCCAGTCTACGACCGGGGCGGAAACATCCACCCCGAGCGAGATCTCGACCGGGTCTGCGAGCACCGACGTTGCCACCACGCGCATTACCTCCAGGATTTTCTCTGCCGACTATTCTGATAACCGATGCCTGTTTCGAGATATTCCAAGCCGGAGTTCAATCCCTACGGCGATGACGCGCCCCAGACCACCGAAGAGCATTGGCCGGCGCCTCACGCTGCTGCGCCCGTCGATGCCATCGTCTCGGTGCCCGGATCGAAGTCGCTCACCAACCGTGAACTCGTGCTGTCGGCTCTCGCCGACTCCCCCTCTCTCCTCCGTGCGCCCCTGCGCTCGCGCGACACCGACCTCATGGTCGAGGCTCTGCGATCGCTCGGCACCACGATCACGCAGGTCGCCGGATCGGGCGCTTTCGGCCCGGATCTCACGATCACGCCGGCCGACGAGCTCTTCGGCAGCACGACCATCGACTGCGGTCTGGCCGGAACGGTGATGCGCTTCCTGCCCCCGGTCGCAGCCCTGGCCCTCGGCCCCACCACCTTCGACGGCGACGAGGGCGCCCGGCGCCGGCCGATGGCCACCACCATCACCTCTCTCCGTTCGCTGGGCGTCGACATCGGCGACGACGGCCGCGCCGCGCTCCCCTTCACCGTGCACGGCACCGGGAAGGTCGCCGGCGGTGCGCTCACGATCGATGCGTCCGCCTCGAGCCAGTTCGTCAGCGGGCTGCTGCTCGCAGCCGCGCGCTTCGACGACGGCCTCGACTTGCAGCACTCCGGCTCGCGTCTGCCCAGCCAGCCGCACATCGAGATGACGATCGCCGCGCTTCGGGCTCGCGGTGTCGACGTGGCGGTCGGCGCCGAAGGCGACAGCTGGACCGTTCGGGCCGGCCGCATCGCCGGGGCCGAGGTCGCCATCGAGCCCGACCTCTCCAACGCCGCGCCGTTCCTCGCGGCCGCAGTCGTCACGGGCGGGCGCGTCACGATCACCGGGTGGCCGGAGGCGACGACCCAGGTCGGCGCCGACCTCGCCGACATCCTTCCCCTCTTCGGCGCCACCGTCGAGCGCGACGGCGACCGCCTGACCGTCATCGGCGGCGACACGATCCACGGCGTCACGCTCGACCTCAGCACCGGCGGCGAGCTCGCCCCCACCGTCGTCGCGCTCGCCGCGCTCGCGAGCGGGCCGAGCGAGATCACGGGCATCGGGCACATCCGTCACCACGAGACCGACCGGCTCGCCGCGCTGGCGACCGAGATCAACCAGCTCGGTGGCGACGTCACAGAGCTCTCCGACGGCCTCGCCATCTCGCCGCGACCGCTCCACGGCGGCATCTGGTCGAGTTACTCCGACCACCGGATGGCTACGGCCGGCGCGGTCATCGGCCTCGCGACCGAGGGTGTGCTGATTCACGACATCGGCACCACGTCGAAGACCCTGCCCGAGTTCCCCGAGCTCTGGCGCGCCATGCTCACGGGTGGCGTATGAGCTGGTGGGCCGACGGCGACGAGGATGACGACGACGAGTTCGACGAGTCGTCGATCCGGATGCGCCCGAATCCCAAGGGCAACCGGCCCCGCACGAAGACGCGCCCCGAGCACAAGGATGCCCTGTCCGGTCGCATCATGACGGTCGACCGCGGGCGCTTCTCGGTGCTGATCGACCAAGACACACCGAACGAGCGGGAGATCACCTCGTCTCGCGCCCGCGAACTCGGCCGCACCCCGATCGTCACCGGCGACTGGGTCGACCTCGTCGGCGACACCACCGGCGATCAGGGCACACTGTCGCGCATCGTGCGCGTGCACGAGCGCAGCACTCTGCTGCGGCGCAGTGCCGACGACTCCGACGCCGTCGAACGCGTCGTCGTGGCCAACGCCGATCAGATGCTGATCGTGGTGGCGGCAGCCAACCCCGAACCGCGGGCCCGGCTGATCGACCGCTACCTCGTGGCGGCTTTCGACGCCGGCATCACGCCGATCCTCTGCATCACGAAGACCGACCTGGCCGACCCGGCACCTCTGCTGGCCGAATTCGACGCCCTCGACCTCCGGATCGTCACGCTCTCGCGCGATTCGGTTCCGGTCGAGGAGCTGACCGACCTGCTGGTCGGACAGACGACGGTGACGGTCGGCCACTCCGGCGTCGGCAAGTCGACTCTCGTCAACATCCTGGTGCCGGGCGCCGACCGCGCCACCGGAGTCGTGAACACCGTCACCGGACGCGGCCGGCACACCTCCTCCTCCACCATCTGTCTCCGGCTGCGCGCCGCCGACGGCCGCACCGGGTGGATCATCGACACCCCCGGCGTGCGTTCCTTCGGTCTCGGACATGTCGATCCGGCGAACATCTTGAAATCGTTCGCCGCCACCGCCCGCGTGCCCGAGGGCGAACCTCCCGGCGGCATTCCGCTCACCGAAGCCCACGACTGGGAGATCATCGACCGCGTCGAGGCCGGTGAGCTGGGCGAGAGCGGCAAGGCACGCATCGAGTCGTTGCGCAAACTCATCGACCACACGGCCTGATCAGTCCCGGAGCGACTGGGGCGCCCGATAGCCTGGATGCGTGACTTCGACCACGCCTGCCGCTGCCGCCTCCCCCGACGATCTCGCCCTCGCATTGCGGCTGGCCGACCTCTCGGATGCCATCTCCCGGGAACGTTTTCGCGCCACCGACCTCACGGTCGTGACAAAGCCCGACCGCACACCGGTGACGGACGCTGATCGGGCCGTCGAGCAGGCCATCCGCGATGCGCTGTCGACCGAGCGACCCGACGACTCGATCTTCGGGGAGGAGTTCGGCAGCGCCGGCGAATCGTCGCGGCAGTGGATTCTCGATCCGATCGACGGCACCGCCAACTTCATGCGCGGCGTCCCCGTCTGGGCGACCCTCATCTCTCTGGCCGTCGACGGCGTGCCCGTGGTGGGCGTGGTCAGCTCCCCCGCTCTCGGCCGCCGCTGGTGGGGTGCCACCGGGCTCGGTGCTTTCACGACGGATGCGCTGGACGACCGCACCGGATCGCCCCGCCCCATCCACGTCTCCGGCATCGCAGCGCTCGCCGACGCCTCACTCAGCTACAACAGCTTCAAGGGCTGGGACGAGGAGGGTCGCCTCGACGAGCTGACGGCGCTCGCGCGCGCGGTCTGGCGCACCCGCGCCTACGGCGAGATGTGGTCGTACATGATGGTGGCCGAGGGCCAACTCGAGATCGCCGCCGAGTTCGACCTGAAGCCCTACGACATGGCGGCTCTCGTCCCGATCGTGCAGGAGGCCGGCGGACGTTTCAGCTCCGCCGACGGCGAGGACGGACCGTGGGGCGGCAGCGCTCTGGCGACCAACGGACTGCTCCACAGCGAAGCACTCGCGCTGATCGCCGGTCAACAGGGTTGAATGGAGCATGGCGACTTCTCCCTCCGGCAAGCTCACTCTCAGCGTCGCAGCGATTCTCGCCCTCGGCCTGACCCTCTCGGGGTGCTCTGAGTTGTTCCCGAGCGCTGCACCGGCTGCCACGGACTCGCAGTCCGGTGAGGAGATCGAGCAGACCGACACCGACGTCTTCACGCTCTCGGTGGGCCAGTGTCTGAACGACACCGACGGAACTGAGGTGAGCGAGGTGCCTCTCGTCGATTGCGCCGATGAGCACGACTTCGAGGTCTACGGCGAACTCGAACTCGCCGGCGACGAATTCCCGGGTGATGACGCGATCGACGAGCAGTCCGACGCCCAGTGTCTCGAGCTCTTCCAGCCGTTCGTCGGCATCTCCTACGACGATTCCGTCTACGGGTACACCTACTTCACGCCCACTGAGAAATCGTGGACCGATGGTGACGACCGCCTCGTCTCCTGTCTCATCGGCGACCCCGAGGCCAAGGTCGTGGGCTCCCTCGCTGGGGTGGCCGAGTAGCCACCCCAGCGGGGCTTCAGAACGTCGCCGCGAAGCTGCCCATCACGCGTTCGATGGCCGGGAGATCGGCGTCGCTCGCGATGGCGACCGTGACCACGAGCACGAAGCTCTGATCTTCGGGATACGCGACCACGATGACGAAGTCGCTCTGCCCGCCGCATTGCGAGAAGTACTGGTATTGACCTTCGTAGACCCCGTCGGAGTAGACGTCGGCATCCGTCGCCGTGCACTGGCCGGTGAGGCCCGCGTAGGAGTCGAAGACGGCCTGCGGAGTGAGGTCGTCGGCCATCTCGGCGGCCGACACGGTGACCCCCGAGGTTCCCCACGATTCCGAGAACTGCTGCAGGTTGGTGCTCGCCCGCACGTCGATGAACTGATGCCCGCCGATCCCTTCGAAGGCGGCTCCGTCGACGTCTGTCCAGTCGGCCGGCACCTCGACGCTCAGCACGCCCGAGTCGTCGGTGATCGTGACGTAGTCGCGGTCGTCGGTTCCGCCGCCCGACTGGGCACCGATGCCGGGCACGGTCACCGCCGCCAGCTCCTTGCCGTTGAACTGGCCGCGGTAGAGCGCGTCTTCTGAGGGGCGATACACATCGACGTCGATCGTTCCGTCGACGCCTTGCGTCTTGATGACGTCGCAGTATTCTTCGAGCGAACCCTCGGCCGCCAGCGTCGTGCCCGACATACGCATCAGGATGTCGCCCGGCAGCACGCCCGCCGCATCCGCCGGCGAACCGGCCTTGACCGAGCTGACCCAGACGCCGAGTGCTGTTCCTTCGTCATCCACCGGCAACGCCTGCGCATTCACGCCGAGGCTCAACACGTCTTCTCCGGCGATGAGCTTCTTCACGACTTTCTGCGCCTCGTCGCGATGGATGGCGAAGTTCGAGTCGAGTTCGGCGACGCTGGCGTAGTTCACCCCGACGACCTGGCCGGTGGCGTTCACCAGCGGCCCGCCGGAGTTACCGGGCCGGATCTTCGCGTCGTGCTCGATGATGTGATCGATCGACGCCCAGGCCGACTGCCCGGCCGTGTCGTTCTTCGACACGATGCCTTTGGTGAGCGTGAAGTCGGGGTCGCCGAGGGGGAACCCAGCGGCGTAGACCTCTTCACCCGTGGTGATCTCGCCCTTCTGCCAGCCGAGGAACGGAAAGCCCGTTCCGTCGACCTTGATGACCGCGAGATCGAGGCACTCCGACGAGCCGAGGATCTCGGCGCTGAACTCCTCATCGCCCCCACCCACGTACACCTTCGTGGTGCCGGCGCCGGCCACGACGTGGTTGTTCGTGAGCGCCAGACCGTCGGCCGAGATGAAGAAGCCCGAGCCGAGCCCGGCCTCCTCGGCCGTCTGGCCGTCGTCGGGATTCGCGAACGTTCCCTCTGACTCGATCTGGATGGTCGCGGACTGTACGCCGTCGAAGCCCGCGGCACCTCCCCCACCTCCGGCACAGCCCGCGAGCGTGCCGGTCGCGAGAAGGACGGAGGCGGCGACTGCCGCACGGATGGGATTCGATCGGCTCATGATCTCTCTTTCGATGGTCGATAGTGAGCGCTGCTCAGCTATCCATCATCTTACAGAGAAACGAGCTTTTGTCAGCCCTGCTTGGTCAGCGTGCCGATCATGGTTCCGGTGTCGTCGAGCACGACCGCGGTGCGGCCGTCGAGGGTGAGGCCGACGGCCTTCGAGAGCCAGGTGTCGACGCCTTCGCAGTACATCATCGTCGAGGCCAATCCGGAGAGCACGACCGAGCTCCCCTCACCGGCGCTCCAGGAGCCCATCAGGTTGTTGCACCCGTCTTTGCCGGTGACCTTGCCGTCGGTGAAGGTGAGGAACACGTCGACGCCGTCCGGCGCATCCGCCGTCCACGTTCCGATGACGCCGCCGGCACCCGGAACCATTCCGTCAGGTGCCCTCACGAGGGTGACCAAGGCCTCTTCCTCGGCGTCGGCGAGAACGAGCGAATCGCCGTCGATGAAGGCGACGGCGGCGCTGCTCAGCATCGCGGGCAGTGCCGCTCCATCACACGCGATCAAGGTGCTCGGGCCTGCCGAGACGGTGAGTGATCCGTCGGCGGCCACCGCCCACTCGCCTTGCACACCGTTGCAGCCGTCTGACCCCGTCCACGTGCCGTCGTCGGCGAAGTCGAGGAAGGGCGTGTTCGGCGAGCCGTAGCTCTCGCTCGTCACCCAGGCGCCCACGAGATCGGCCTCGGTCGCCGGGTCGGCCTCTCCGGCACCGTTGGTCGAGGCGGGGCTCGACGCGGGTGACGAGGCGCCCGAGGCGCACGCGCCGAGCGACATCACGGCGGCAAGACCGAGGGCCGCCAGGCCCAGCGTCGTGACTGCGTGGAGCTTCATTCCCATCACTCCCGTTCACGGTGCGCGCCGGTCGGAGGACCGGATCTGGCTCCACCGTAACAACGGCAGATAACGCGGAGGACACGGTCTGCCGGGAATCAGCTGACCTTCAGAGATCGGCCAACGGCACGCCCGGATCGGCGAGGGCGGCGCGATCGACGACGGTGCCGCGGCGGATGAGATCCTGCACCGCTTCGTTGACGTTCCAGACGTTCACGTTCATGCCGGCGACCACCTTGCCGTCGGCCAGCCAGAAGGCGATGAACTCGCGCGCATCCGTGTCGCCACGGAACACGACCTCGGCACCACGAGCGAGCAGCCCGAAGCCGGAGTACTCCATGCCGAGGTCGAATTGATCGGTGTAGAAGTAGGGGATGTCGTCGTAGACCGAGTCCTGCTCGAGCATGGAGCGGGCCGCCGCCGCTCCACCGTTCAGCGCGTTCGCCCAGTGCTCGGTGCGCAGGCGCAGACCGACGAGCGGATGCCAGGCGTCGGCGATGTCGCCCGCCGCCCAGATGTGCGGATCGCTCGAGCGCAGGTGCTCGTCGACCGCGACGCCTGTGGTGAGTTCGAGTCCGGCCGACTCCGCCAGCTCGAGGTTCGGAGCCGCACCGATGCCCACCACCACGAGGTCGGCTGAGAGCACGGTGCCGTCGGCGAGTTCGACGCCGATGACGGTTCCGCCCGTTCCGAGGAGTCGGGCGACCGAAACGTGGCCCAGCAGCTCGACGCCGTTGTCGCTGTGGAGCCGAGCGAACACGCGACCGACCTCGTCGCCGAGCACCGAAGCGAGCGGCATTGCCCCCCGCATCAGCACCGTGACGTCGTTTCCGAGGGTGCGCGCCGTCGCCGCGACCTCCAGGCCGATCCAGCCGGCACCGACCGACACCACGCTGCGGCCGCCCCCGGCCAGCTCCGCGCGCAGCACCTCTGCGTCGTCGAGCGTGCGCAGCAGATGCACGCCCTGCAGATCGAGACCCTCGAGCGGCGGACGGCGCGGATGCGACCCCGTCGCGAGCAGCAGCTTCTCGTAATGGAGCTCGCGGCCGTCATCGAGCGCCACGAGACGGTCGATCGGGTCGACGCTCAGAGCACGCACACCGCGGCGCAATTCCACCTCGTGCTCGCCGTACCACTCGGGCTTCTCGACGAACACGGAATCCCGTTCGGCAGCACCGCTCAAGAACTCTTTCGACAGCGGAGGGCGGATGTACGGATGATGCTCCTCGAGACCCACGAGCACGATCCGCCCGTCGAAGCCCTCCTCCCGGAGCGTCTTGGCGGCGCTGGCACCCGCGAGGGCGGCGCCGACGATCACGAAGCTCTGCGGGGCATCCGTCATGCTGCATCCTTTCGGAGACGACCACCCCAGCGTACGCTCCGCGATATGGACGCGCAGAGCACCCGGGCACTCGTGGGCATCTCGGGCTGGCGCTACCCGGGATGGCGCGGCGACTTCTACCCGAAAGGGCTCGCGCAGCGCCGCGAGCTCGAATACGCGGCCGAGCGTCTGGACTCCGTGGAGATCAACGGTTCGTTCTATTCGCTGCAGCGGCCGGAGAGCTACCGGCGTTGGCGCTCGGAGGTGCCGGCGACTTCGTGTTCGCGGTGAAGGGCGGTCGGTTCATCACCCACATGAAACGGTTGCGCGAGGTCGAGACTCCCTTGGCCAACTTCTTTGCGTCAGGGGTGCTCGCGCTGGGGCCCACGCTCGGACCGCTCCTCTGGCAGTTGCCCGAGCGCCTGCCGTTCGACCCGGAGGTGTTGGAGCACTTCCTCACGCTGCTTCCTCGCACGACCGGTGCCGCCCGTGAACTCGCCCGGCGGCACGACGAGCGGCTCGACGGCCGCGACTGGCTGGAGATCGAGACGGATGCGCCCCTCCGGCACTGTCTGGAGGTGCGGCACCCGAGTTACACCGATCCCGACTTTGCCTCGCTTCTCGCAGCCCACGACGTCGGGTCGGTCATCGCCGACACGGCCGGTCGCTGGCCCGTGATCGACGCCGTCAACGCCGACTTCGTCTACGTGCGTCTGCACGGCGCCGAGGAACTCTACGCGAGCGGCTACGACGACTCGTCGCTCGACGGATGGGCCGCACGCACGAAGGGTTGGCTCGACGGCAGCGGCGCAACCGACCATCGCCCTCGCGACGTCTACCTGTACTTCGACAACGACGCCCGTGGTCACGCGCCGTTCGACGCGATGCGCCTGCGGGAGCGATTGGGTTGACCGCAGCGACGTCGGGGTGGTGGCCGTAGGCTGGCAGGGATGCGACTCCTTCTGATCAGACACGGCCAGACCATCGACAACGTGCGCGGCGCCCTCGGCACCGTGGTGCCCGGCCCCGGTCTCACCGACCTCGGGCGCGAGCAGGCGGCCGCGGTTCCGGCCGCTCTCGCCGACGAGGAGATCGAGGCGGTCTTCGTCTCCACGATGCTCCGCACCGAGGAGACTGCTGCTCCGCTCGCGCGGGCGCTGGGGCTCCGCCCGGTCGTGCTCGAGGGCATCCAGGAGATCGACGCCGGCACCCTCGAGGGCCGCTCCGACGAGGAGGCGATCCGCAGCTACATGGGCACGATCTTCACCTGGTGGACCGACTTCAGCGCCCGCATCCCCGGAGGCGAGAACGGAACCGAGTTCTACGAGCGGTACGACGGCGCGATCTCCGCGCTCAGCGAGCAGTATGAGGGCACGATCGCGGTCGTGAGCCATGGCGCCGCCATCCGCACCTGGGCGTCCTGGTCGTCGTCGAACCTCGACGCGGATTTCAGCCGCGCGCATCCGCTCGAGAACACCGGTGTCGTGACGCTCGAGGGCTCGGCTGCGGAGGGCTGGATCACCACGCACTGGCAAGGCACCCCGCTCGGGGGTCTGGCGCTCGAAGACGTGTCGGCGCCCGACCCCACCGGCGAAGCCCTGGGCTGAAACGCCGACGGTGCGGGCCGGTTCGTCGAAGAACGAACCTGCCCGCACCGCGCGGTGGTGCCTGCGATCGCAGGATGGTTACGACGTCGTTCGCCGCCGCCTCATGACCACGATGGTGACCGCCCCGAGCAGCAGCAAGCCGAGGGCGAGGCCGATCGGTGCGCCGAGGGCGTTACCCGTGTTGGCGAGTGCCCCGGCGTTCTGCGACGCCCCGCTCGCATCCGACGGATCGGATGCACCCGCGGAACCGGAGGGGTCCGTGGGAGCGGACGGGCTCGTCGGGTCGGCAGGATCGGCCGGGTCGCCCGGGTTCGTCGGGTCGGCCGGCACGGTCGGGTCGGCCGCGACGGTCACCGAGTACCGTGCCGAGTTCTCGTTGCCGGCGCCGTCGGTGGCCGCATACACGAGGGTGTAGCCTCCCGGCAGCTCGGGGGTGAAGGCACCCGCCGCACCGGTCGTCGACCCCAGCTCGTCGCCCGACGGTCCGAGAACCGTGATCGACGTCTCCGCGACCACGCCGGAGTCGTCCACCGACTCGAGGGCGGGGAACGAGGACTCGACACCCGCCGTCCCGGCGCCCACCGGCGCGGAGACCGCGCGCACCGCGGGCAGGACGAAGTCCGTGCTCGGCTGCGCCTGGTGGGCGATGCGGGCCATCTCGACGTCGGTGAGGGCGGTCGAGTAGGCACGCGCCACGCTCAGCTCACCGTCGAACGGGTTGACGATCGTTCCCGTGCCGTCGGTCGAGCCGCCGGCCACCATGTAGTAGTCGTACTGCGGAGCCGCCATGATCGCGAGAAGGTCTGCCGAGACATCCGACCCTCCGACCTTCTTGCCGTCGAACCACACGTCCATGTTGGCGCCGTCCAAGCGCAGGGCGGCGTGGTAGGGCTGTCCGTAGGTGATCACCTGGCGAACCAGCTCGTATTCGGCGCCCTGGATGACCGCGATGTCGGTCAACGTGCCGCGGGTCGCACTCAACGGAGTGATCCGCATGACGTTGGACACCAGCGCGGGGTTGCCGTAGGTGAAGACGTCTCCGGGGCCGTTCGCGACGAACGCCGCGCTCGTGGTGTACCCGTCGACGAGCTTCAGCTTGTCGGCGGCACTGACCAGCACCTGGGCCGGCTGTCCGGTCGCAGGGGCCTTTCCGGTCGCATCCAGCAGCGCGTACGGCACCGGGTTCGTCGAGACGTCCTTGACGGTGTCGAAGTCGATGTCCAGCATGTCGGCTGCGGGCATCGCGGCACCGTGGTCCTCGAAGGTCGACGTCTCGTGCGTGCTCTCGCCCGTGGTGGTGAACGTGGTCGTCAGCGGCGCACCGGCCTTCGACCAGGCGTTGATCGGGGTGATCTGCACCGTGTACTCCGTGCCGGGCTTGAGATCCCAGACCTCGTGTCCGACGCTGTCAGGCAGCGGCATGACGTAGTACTGCGACCAGCGGTAGAACGAGACCGCGGTCTCCCGCGTCTCGGGGTCGATCACCTCGACGAGGTACTTCTGTACGATGTCGTGCACGTCGTTCGGCGCGGCCTCGGCCTGCGTCCAGTCGACCTGCGCGGTGTTCTCCTTGACGTTCGTCACGGTGATCGCGTCGCTCGCATCCCAGACCGGGCCTGCCGTGTGGTTCGCACGGGCGTCTCCCAGCGGGAAGCGCTCCTCGTAGCTCTTGGAGGTGTCGAGCGACTCGGCGACGTCCCACTCCCAGACCGTCGGCTCCCACATGTCGGCCTGGAGGTCGTAGTTCGTGATGGTCACCTTGCTGCCGTCGACCTCCACGATCGCGGTCTCGCGGTTGTTGCCCGCGTCATCCGGCGTCGAGTCGGAGACGTCGTTCGAGACCGAGCTGACGACGCCGGTCTCCATCTCGTAGTACGCGAGCGGCGGGGCGTTGACCGTGGTGAAACCGCCGCCGGCCTGGGTGCCCTGCCAGAGCGAGGTGGGGATGTGGTTCGGCGTGTGGATGTGGCCCGACCAGACCACAGCCTGCGGGTAGCTCTCGAAGAGCGAGTCGAAATTGTCGCCGCAGCCGGTGGCCAGTCCCGAGCCGTACCACTCGTTCGAGACGTAGTGCGTGCAGCGGAGCGGGGCGTGCACCAGCACGAACACGGGCTTCTCGGGAGCCGCGGCCGTGTCGGCCGCGAGGCGGGTGTTGAGCCACGTGGACGCGTAGCCGTAGGAACCGCTGGCCGCAGTGGTGGGCATGCCGGAGGAGTCGGTGCCGGGCGCGGCATCCGCGTCTTCGGCGAACTCGCCCGAGCCGGGGCTCACCGTGATGACGTGGTAGCCGTTGACCGTGTAGTCGGCGTTCGGGCGCTGCCCGGTCGCGGTCTCGAAGAGCGCGTAGTCGCCGAGGTCGGCGCCGCTCGTCGTGTCGTGGTTGCCGAGCGAGACGTAGTGCTCGATGCCGTAGTGGTCCTCCGAGTCGATGACGTCTTTGAGCTGGGAGTACTCCTCTTCGGAGTTGCCGTTGGTGAGGTCACCGGGCCAGAGGGTCGTCTCGACGTCTTGGGTGGCCCAGAAGTCGTAGGCCTCCTTGAGCTCGTCCCAGTTGTCGTGGATGTCGCCGATGGCCGAGAACTTCCAGTCGTTCACGCCGTCGGCGGTCGAAGCGGGCAGAGCATCCGCCTTCTGCGCCGACTCGGGGGCTGACGCATCGCCGACCGCGACGGGATACTGGATCGTGCCGACATTGCCCGCGGCGTCGACGGCCTGGTAGACGAGGCTGTAGACGCCGTCGACGTTCGGCGTGAAGGCGAGGGTCGCGAGGTCGAGCGGGGCGGTGACGCCATCCGGTCCGGTCACCGAGATCGAGGTGGCGGGCGCCGCATCGAGGTCATCGCTGGCCTCGGCCTGTGGAGCGACGTACTCGACGTTCAGCTCAGCCTTGCCGGCGGGGGTGGTCACCGCGTTCACGATCGGAGCGACCGTGTCCACGACGTCGACCTGGTCGGCGCTCGGAGCCGGCGTGCTCGCCGTCTCGTGGGTGGCGTCGTCCGGGCCGGGAGCGGCGGCGAACGCCGGACCGGCGACCACGACCGCTGTCGTCACGAGACCCGCAGCGATCGTCGCCGCGAGACCGCGGCGGAGCCACGGGTGTCGAGGATGGGGAGGTAAGGGGGGTGTGCGAAGAGGCATGAGACTCCGATGACGAGTGCCGATTGATACGGATGAAGACCACCGCCGCCAAGCGACGCGGAGGTGAACGGAAGCGGTCAGGAGGGCTCTCCCCGCCCGATTTCCGCCGAACTCGCGGGCCCACTGTGCGCACTGAGCGCAGGGGCCCGCCGATCAGGCTGCATTGACCAGTCGCTCGACGAACCAGTACAGACCGACGACCGCCACTCCCGCCGAGACGGCGACTCCGACCCAGAAGCCGACCGGCGAGAAGCGTCGCCGAAGCAGCACCATGATCGGGAACACGATCGCGATGATGCTGAGCTGCACCACCTCGATGCCGACGTTGAAGACGAGCAGGGCGCCGAGAAGGCCCCAACTGAAGGGCTCGTCGATGCCGAGCGCGCCCGCGAAACCGACACCGTGGATGAGGCCGAAGAGGAACACCACGCCCACCCGCAGCCAATCCGCGCCGCGCATGGGCGCGCGCGGCGGCACCATCGCCGTCTCCACGATCACCGTCGGCCGTCGACGCCAGACGCCGTACAGGTACCAGATCGCGACGAACGCGATGGAGGCCGCGATGAGCGGCTCCACGATGATCGCGGGAACC
The DNA here is from genome assembly GCF_024979235.1 of Herbiconiux aconitum. NCBI lineage: Bacteria > Bacillati > Actinomycetota > Actinomycetes > Micrococcales > Microbacteriaceae > Herbiconiux > Herbiconiux aconitum. Next base: position 501,244 of record NZ_JANLCM010000002.1, on the reverse strand, counting down.
GACACGACGCCGAGCGCGGCGAGGATGAAGGTCAGCGAGTGTGCCACGGTGAACGCCGAGGCAGCGAGCACGATGTCGCGCAGACGTCGCGAGCCGACGATGAGCGCCAGCAGGAACAGGATGTGGTCGAGTCCGGTCAGCAGGTGTTCGGCGCCGAGAAGGAAGAACTCCCACATCCGCGATCCCCAGTCCTGCACGGTGGTCACGGTCGGGCTCGTGTCGGTGTCGAGGTTCGCGACGCCCGAGCCCGACCGGGTGTCGTAGCTGAGCACCGTGGTCGTCTTGCCGCCCGGGCCGGTGCTCGGGAACAGCTGGGTGGAGATCCGGTACGCGGGGGCCGCGGCGCCGACGGACGCCCGGCAGTCGTAGTCGAGCACGAAGTGGGCGTGCGGCACGTTCTCGATCAGCACGATCGAGAGGGGTTCGACGAGGTCGCTCGCACAGGGCTCAGGCTCTTCACCCGCGCCCGGAGCGACCGCGATGTCGAAACGGGGCTGCACGTAACCGAGCACGGTGTCGGAGTACTCGTCGAGAACCTTCGGGGTGAGCTTCGTGGGATCCTGCCCGCTCGCCTGCACGTCGTCGTAGGCGGCTTCGGTGAAGTCCGAATCGCCCATCGCCGCGCCGCCGTCGACGGCGAGCAGCACGTATTCGATGTCGAGCACGGCATGCACGAGCCCCGGCTGCGGTTCGGTGACCTCGGCGTACACCGTCGCGGAGTAGGTGTGCGCGACGGCGGGCGCGGCCGGTAGCAGCGCGAGGAGTGCGGCGAACACGGCGAGGAGGAGTGGTGCGATTCGACGATGGGGCATGCCGCTCAGTGCAGCCGGTTCTCGTGACCTGGAGGTAAACGTCACGCGACCAGATCGCTCGCCGCCGACACGAGATCGTTGGCCGCGATGGCCCACGGTACGCAGTGGGCCACGAGGGCGCCGAACAGGATCGCTGCTCCCGCGGCCATCCCCGGCCCCGAGCGTCGTCCGCGCTCGGCGTGGTCTGCTGTCCCGGCCGCCTGCGCCTCGAAGGCGATCGTGTTCGGAAGGTAGCGATCCACGCCGAATTCGACGACACGCCCATCTTTCGCGAACACCTCGCGTCGCACCTGCAGCAAGGGGCTCGACCGGCGCACCCCGAGCAGGCGAGCTTCCTCGCTCGACGCGGCCACGGCTTCGATCCGGTGGTTGCCGAAGACCACCGCCACCCCCGCCTCTGCGAGAGCCTGGGTCGACGACACTCCGTCATCGGGGAAGGTCTCGAGCAGCGGCGCGACCCACGGCGCCCAACTCGAACGCTCGAGCATCACGATGCGGTCGTCGAGCGTGCGAATCCGGCTCCAGCGCAGCACCGGTTCGCCGATCGGGATGCGCAGAAGTTGCGCCTCACGCTCGGTCGCCGGCCCACTTTCCCGGCTCACCATGCGCGCGCCGGCCAGCATGCCCCGCCCCTCCGCCCACTGCGTGAAGGAGCGCAGCCGGTCGAACCCTTGCACCTGGTGCGGCGCACGCAGGAACCACCCGATGTTGCGGCGCGCGGTGACGAGTCCGCGCTGCTCCAGCCAGCGCAGGGCGCTGCGCACGATCGTGCGCGTCACCCCGTATTCGACCGCGAACGCCTGCTCGCTCGGCAACGAATTCCCGTGGGCGAATTCGCCCGCGGCTATCCGTTCGCGCAACGCTTCAGCGAGTTCCCGATACCGCTGCACCTCAGACACGAACCCGATGATGTCGTAGCCGGATGAACAGGAGGTTGCCGCCTGAAGACGTGGCAGGCACAGAAGGTGGCAATCCCAACGAACGTGCACCAGTGACCGGTGGTGGAGATGGGGGGAATTGAACCCCCGTCCATCGCTGTGATTCTGCGCCTTCTACGGGCGTAGCCTGTTGAGGCGTTCTGCTCGGCTCCGACCTTTGCTACAGGCATCTAGGTCGACGAGCCCAGTCTTAGTGCAAGTCCCGCGTGGCCCTAAGGCATAACCACGCAGCAATCTCTCTAGATAATGCCGGAACCCGGGTAGAGAGCATTCCCGGACCGACAGTTGCTATTTAGCTAGGAAGGAAGTCCTACGCCGCAAGGGCGAAGGAGGCCTTCTTGGCCGCAACAGTGCTGTTTGAATTGGCACTTATAGTTTGCGGAGGGCGTTAACGAGATAACCCCGCATCCTCGACCCGCTTCTCGCAGTTTCGCAGGCGATGTCGAAACCGATCATCCCCCTGGTGGGTCACTGGTGCACGCTGTTGAGTTGCCAAGCGCTGCCCAAGGCTCTCACCCTGAAGCAGCCCTCTAGTCTACGACAGATTCGACCAGAAGTGTGCGCCGCAGGGCGATCAGATCGTCGTCGCTCGATCCGTGGGCACGCAGAAAGCCCTCCGCGGAGCCGTAGCGCTCGTCGACCTCGTCGAGCACGGCCTCGATCGCCGTCGCCGGGCTGCCGCCGATCAGTTCTCGGATGGCGTCGTCGACCGTGATGCCATGGTGGGAGGCGCGCTCCACCATGCCGTCGAGCCAGGCGCCGGCGAGGTTCTGCTCGGTGACCGCGTAGTCGCGCACGATGTCGCCGCGGGAGACCCCGAGAGCTGCGAGCGTAAGGGCGACGACGATGCCCGTGCGGTCTTTCCCGGCTGTGCAGTGCACCACGACTCCACCCTCGGCAGCGCGGGCGATCTGGCCGACGCAGCGAGTGAGCACCGCGCCGCTCTGTTCGGTCATGTGCCGGTACAGAGCCGCGAGGTCGGCGCCCTGCGCCACCAGCGACATCGCCGAGCCCTCGAGCACCGGGTCGTGGATGACCGTGACGTCGAGGCCGCCGAGTTCGTCGGGTTCAGCCGTCACCTCGAGTTCGTCGCGGAGGTCGATGACGGTGCGCACGTCGAGGGAGCGCACCGCGGCGCGGCCGGTCTCACCCAGGCTGTGCAGCGCATCCGATCGGAACAGCCGACCGTTGCGCACGAGGGCCGAACCAGCGGCCAGGCCGCCCACGTCGCGGAAATTGACGGTGCCGGGAACGAGAGATCCGGAGGGTGACGCTGAGCTCATGATTCATTCTCCCGCACGAGTTCCGCACCGCGGTTGAACGCGGACGAGCCGGTGCTTTCGCATGGAATATCGTGGAGGCATGTCAGAGACGATCATCACCGTGGCCGGGTCGAGCCGCTTGCGCCGCAATCCCGAACGCGCCCGGGTGCGCATCGGGGTGGGCTTCGAGGGCTCCAAACGCGACAGTGTGCTCGCGGCCACGCGGGCGGCGCACGAGTCGCTCACGGGGTCTCTCGAGTCGATCCTCGACGAGCACGACGGGCCGGTGATCGGCTGGCACTCCGAAGACATCCGCGTCTGGGGGCAGCGCCCCTGGAGTCAGGACGCCACCCGGCTGCCGGTGGAGTTCCACAGCGCCGTCTTCGTCGACGCCGAGTTCGACGACTTCGAAGCCCTGTCCGAGTGGATCGACGTCGTCTCCATCCGCGACGGCATCGCGATCGACGGCATCGATTGGCTGCTCTCCCGCGAGACCGAGGAGGAACTGCAGGCCGAGGCCCGTCGGGGCGCGGTCGTGGATGCCGTCACCAAGGCCCGCGAATACGCCGCGGCGCTGGGGCTCGGCGATGTCGTGCCGATCTCGATCTCCGATCCCGGCCTGCTCGACAACCCGGCACCGGCGACGCAGTTCGCCGCCATGGCCATGGCCAAAGGGGCGCCAGGCGGCGGAGGCATGGAACTGCGGCCCAGCGCGATCGTGATCGAGGCCACCGTGCACGCCCGCTTCTCGTCGCAGACCGCGCTCGCGTGAGCGGCGCAGATTCCCGCTCCGTGGCCTCGCAAGGCGGCGCCCCCGTCGTGCCCGACCTCACGGGCCGCACCTTCGTGATCACCGGCGGAACCGGGGGCCTCGGCTATTGGGCGAGCGAGCAGCTCGCCGCAGCCGGCGGCACGGTGGTGATCGCGGCCCGCAACGCCGAACGCGGCGCGGCAGCCCTCCGCTCCCTCTCCGCCCAGGTGCCGGCGGCCGACGCGCGCTTCGTGCGCCTGGACCTCGCCGATCTCTCCTCGATCGCGGATGCCGCTGCCGAGCTCTCGGCGCTCCCCCGCGTCGATGCTCTGATCGCCAACGCGGGTGTGCTGGCCTCCCACGGCCGACAGACCACGGCTGACGGCTTCGAAGCCATGATCGGCACGAACTTCCTCGGCCACTTCGCCCTCATCGGGCGGATGCTCCCGGCTCTCCTGGCCCAGCCGACGCCCGGTCGCATCGTGCACCTCGGCAGCATCAGTCACGAGTTCTTCCGCCTCGATCTCGACGACCTGCAGTCGGAGGCGGGGCGATTCCGTGAGTTCCGCACCTACGGGCGGTCGAAGCTCGCCGTAATGACCTTCGGGTTCGAGCTCGACCGGCGGCTCCGCCTGGCGGAAGCTCCGGTGGCGAGCCTGGTGGCGCATCCGGGGTACTCGGTCGACGAGCTCGCACCGCGACGCGACATCCTGCCCACCCCGAAGAGCGCCCCGGCACTCCTCCGCCCGGGCTATCGTGTGATCGCCCAAGGCAAGGATGCGGGCGCCTGGCCGATCGTGGCCGCCGCCACCGACGCCGCCGCCGCTGGTGGGCAGTACTGGGGCCCCGCCGGCTGGCGACAGCTGAAGGGCCGTCCGGCCGTCGTCGGCGCGAAGCCCTACGCCCGCGACCCCGCGATCGCGCGCCCTCTCTGGGCCGCCGCTGAGCACCTCACGGGCGCCACCTACGACCTCCCCGACTGACCCACACCCCTCCCCCTTACCGCGTCTTACCGCGTCGAAACGACGGAGTTCCTCCCGGGGTTCGGGGTGTCACACCGTAGTGTGTGCGTTTCGCGGCGAAACTCCGTCGTTTCGACGGGGCGGGATGACGCGGAGAGGGGTGAGGGCGAGTCAGTCGCCGAGGTTGCGGTGGCTCGAGATGGCGCGATCGGCCTCGCGCTTGTCTTGCCGCTCGCGGAGGGCCTGGCGCTTGTCGTACTCGCGCTTTCCCTTCGCCACCGCGATCTCGACCTTCGCGCGACCGTCGCTGAAGTACAGCTTCAACGGAACGAGGGTGTAGCCGCCCTCTTTGGTCTTGTTGTGGATCTTGAGGATCTGCTCCTTGTGCAGCAGAAGCTTGCGCTTGCGGCGCGGCGGATGGTTGTTCCAGGTGCCCTGGTTGTACTCCGGGATGTGCACGGCGTCGAGCCAGGCTTCTCCGCCCTCGACGAAGGCATAGCCGTCGACCAACGAGGCCCGGCCTTCCCGCAGCGACTTCACCTCGGTGCCGGTGAGAACCAGGCCCGCCTCATAGGTGTCTTCGATGGTGTAGTCGTGTCGCGCCTTGCGGTTGGTCGCGACGACCTTCTCTCCGCGTTCGCGTGGCACGGCGTCTCCTCGATCAGGGGTGGATGCCCGAAATGGGGCAGCCCACCATTCTAGACCTTCAGATACCGGGTGATCGCGACCTTGGCCGCCAAGGCAGCGAGCAGCGCGCCACCGACGATCAGAATCGGCGCCACGAAGAACGCTTCCCCCAAGCCGATGAAGGAGGTGAACGGCAATGCGGTCGCCAACTGGTCTTGCACGAAGAACTTCACGACCAGCACCAACGCGAGGCCGGCGAGCACCGAGCCGATGAGCGACGCGATGACCCCCTCGACGATGAAGGGTGTCTGGATGAAGCGGTTCGATGCTCCGACGAGCCGCATGATGCCGATCTCCCGCCGCCTCGAGAAGGCGGAGAGCCGGATGGTGGTGGCGATCAGCAGCACCGCCGCGACGAGCATGATGATCGCGATTCCGAGAGCGGTGATGCTGGCGATGTTCAGGATGTTGAAGATCTGCTCGAGGTAGCTCCGCTGGTCGGTCACTCCGTCGACGCCGGGCAGGCCGGAGAGACTCTCGACCAGCACGTCCGACTGCTGCGGATCTTTGAGGTTCACCCAGTAGGTCTGACTCAGCAGGTCGGGTGTGACGTAGGCGGTGACCGGGTTGTCGGCGAACTGCTGCTTGAAGTTCTCGTAGGCCTGCTCGTGGTCTTCGAAGTAGTACTGCTGGATGAAGGGCGCCAGCGTCGGCGAGTCGAGCTGAGCCTTCACCGCCGCGATCTGGTCGGCGTTGGCCTCGCCACCCGCACAATTGTCGCCGCCGGATGTCGCGGTGCACATGTACACGGCGACCTGCGCCTTGTCGTACCAGAAGTTCTTCATCTGGTTGATCTGCAGTTGCATCAGACCGGCCGTGCCCACGAAGGTCAGCGAGATGAAGGTGACGAGAACGACCGAGATGACCATCGAGACGTTGCGCCGGAGGCCGGTGCCGACCTCACCCAGGATGAGTGCGAATCTCACGTCGTCGGTCCTACGTTCTGGTCGTTCGCCTGATCGGCCGGGGCGCCGGGCGCCCGCAGGCCGAGCTTCTCGGCGAGGGTGAGTGATTCGGTGGCCGGGTCACTCGCATCCGGCTGCGGTGGATTCACCGGCATCGGCGGGGTTCCCGGATGCGCACCTGCCGGTGCGACGGGGCCGGTCTGCGTGGGTGCGGCCGGAGCAGGCGCCGGCTGCTGCGGCCGGTCGAACTGCGCGTACTGCGGGGTCGGAGGCACGGTGACCGGCTCGGCGGCAGGCTGCTGCACGGGCACCGGCTGTTGGACCGGCACGGGCTGCGAGGCCGGCATCGGCGGCGAAACGGGCTGCAGCGGCGGTGGCGCGACCACGGGCGTGGCCTGGGTCGAGGTGGGCACCGGCGGCGCATAGCGCGGCGGAGCCACGTGCGGCTGCGCCGGACCGACCGGGCGCACGAGCCCTTCGGAGAGCGCGATCTCGGCGGTGAGCCCCGAGTCCTGCAGCGCGATCTCGGCGGTCATGCCGTAGCCGCCCTGGTCTTCGTCGCGCACGATCTGGCCGGTCACGAGCTCGATCACCCGCCGCTTCATGTGGTCGACGATCGCGTTGTCGTGGGTGGCCATGACCACGGTGGTGCCCCCGGCGTTGATGCGTTCGAGAACCGTCATGATGCCCGCACTCGTGGAGGGGTCGAGGTTACCGGTGGGCTCGTCGGCCAGCAGGATGGCAGGCTTGTTCACCACGGCGCGAGCGATGGCGACACGCTGCTGCTCACCGCCCGACAACTCGTGCGGCAGGCGGTTCGCCTTCTCGGCCAGACCGACCATCTGCAGCACATCCGGAACCGCTTCCTGAATGAAGCCGCGCGACTTGCCGATGACCTGCAGCGTGAACGCCACGTTGTCGAAGACGTTCTTCGACGGCAGCAGCCGGAAGTCCTGGAAGACGACCCCGAGGTTGCGGCGGAAGTAGGGAACCTTGCGGTTCGAGATGGCATTGAGGTCTTGACCGAGCACGTGGATGTTTCCACTGGTCGGCCTGTCCTCCTTGAGGATCAGGCGGAGGAAGCTCGACTTACCCGACCCCGACGCCCCCACCAGGAAGACGAACTCCCCGCGCAGGATTTCGAGGTCGACCGAGTTGAGGGCCGGCCGCTTGGTGCCCTTGTAGGTCTTGGTTACGTGATCAAACCGAATCATGACGTGTTGAGACTAAGCAGGGCTTCGCCCTTTTGCAGCGCACGACTCGCTGGACACGCCGATTCATAGAAACGGCCGCCGACGGGTTCGCGCGGCACCTACTCGGTCTTGCGCTTACGCCACCGGATGCCCGCAGCGATGAACCCGTCGAGGTCGCCGTCGAACACGGCCGAGGGGTTGTTGACCTCGTACTCCGTGCGCAGGTCTTTCACCATCTGGTAGGGCGCGAGCACGTAGCTGCGCATCTGGTCGCCCCAGCTCGCGGTGATGGTTCCGGCCAGTTCTTTCTTCTGGGCCGCCTCGGCTTCGCGCTGCAGCACGAGCAGCCGGGAGGCGAGCACGCGCATGGCGGCGGCACGGTTCTGGATCTGGCTCTTCTCGTTCTGCATCGAGACCACCGTTCCGGTGGGAAGGTGCGTGATGCGTACGGCGGAGTCGGTGGTGTTGACCGACTGGCCACCTGGGCCGCTCGACCGGAAGACGTCGACGCGGATGTCGTTCTCCGGGATCTCGATCGCACCGGCCTCCTCCATCAGCGGGATGACCTCCACGGCGGCGAAGCTGGTCTGGCGCTTGCCCGCCGCACCGAAGGGGCTCATCCGCACCAGACGGTGCGTTCCGGCCTCGACCGACAGGGTTCCGAAGGCATAGGGCGCGTCGATCTCGAAGGTCGCCGACTTGATGCCCGCCTCTTCGGCGTAACTCGTGTCCATCACCGTGGTGGAGTAGTTGTGCTTCTCGGCCCAGCGCAGATACATGCGCATCAGCATCTCGGCGAAGTCGGCGGCATCCACTCCCCCTGCGCCGGAGCGGATGGTCACGACGGCGGGCCGCGCATCCCACTCGCCGTTCAGCAGGGTCTGCACCTCGAGGTCGCCGAGCACCTTCTGCAGGGAGACGAGTTCGGCCTTGGCCTCCTCGGCCGACTCCTCGTCGTTCTCCGAGTTCGCCAGTTCGATCAGCACCTCGAGGTCGTCGAGGCGGCTCTCGATCGACTCGATGCGCGCGAGTTCGCCCTGGCGGTGACTGAGGGCGCTGGTCACCTTCTGCGCCTTGTCGGTATCGTCCCACAGATCGGGAACGCCGGCCTCCTCGCTCAGGCGCGCGATCTCGGCCTGTAGAGCGTCGACGTCGACGACCGATCGGATGTCGCTGAAGGTGCTCCGGAGCTGGGCGATCTGTTCTGAAAGGTCAATGTCTAACATCGTCCCGACAGTCTATCGAGTGGGCGCTGCCAGCCCAGGGAGGGAGTATTGCTTAGCAGGCGTAAAGTAGTTGCAATGAGTGTGCAGGCGGCCGACGACTTCCGGTTCCGGTCGATCGCGCTCCCTGCCCTTCTTCCCTCCCTCCTGTTCGGCATCGGCGAGGGCGCCATCATCCCGATCATCCCGGCCGTCGCCTCGTCGCTCGGAGCCGGGCTGGCGGGTGCCGGCCTGATCGCTGCGATGATCGTGGTCGGGCAGCTGGTCGGCGACATCCCGAGCGGCTGGCTCGTGTCGAAGATCGGCGAGCGGGTCTCGATGATCTCGGCCGCGGTGCTCTCGATCGCCTCCGTCACGGTCGCGATGTTCGCCGCCACCGCCGCGCTGTTCGGTGTCGCCATCTTCTTCCTCGGCCTCTCGGCCGCCGTGTTCGCGCTCGCCCGCCAGGCGTTCATGACCACCTTCGTGCCCGTGCGCATCCGGGCTCGCGCCCTCTCGACCCTCGGCGGCTCGTTCCGGGCGGGCTGGTTCATCGGCCCGTTCCTCGGGGCCGCCGTGATCGCACTCACCGGCTCGGTGCAGGCCGCGTTCGTCTTGCACATCAGCTGCGCCGTGATCGTGGCCGTGGTGCTGATCGTGATGCCCGACCCGACCGCGACGGCGGCGGGCTCGACGAAGACGCGGGGCAGGGCGAAGCCGGATGCCGGGGAGCTCGAGGTGCGTGCCGAATCGGTGGGCCTGTTCAGCACGATCTGGCAGAACCGCGGGGTGTTGCTGCGCATGGGCAGCGGCGCCGGCGTCGTGGGCGCCCTTCGCGCCAGCCGGATGGCCATCCTGCCCCTCTGGGCAGTGAGCATCGGCCTCTCGGAATCGTCGACCGCGCTCATCGTGGGCATCGGCGCCGCTGCCGATTTCGCGCTCTTCTACACCAGTGGGCAGATCATGGACCGTTTCGGGCGACTGTGGAGCGTCGTGCCCTCGATGGTGGGGATGGGGCTCGCCCTGATCACGCTGTCGTTCACCCACGACCTGCCCGGTGCGGTGCAGTGGTTCGTCGTGGTGGCCATCGTGATGGGCGTCGCCAACGGCGTCGGCAGCGGCATCATCATGACGTTGAGCGCCGACCTCGCGCCGCGGGAGAACCCGGCTCCGTTCCTCGGCGCCTTCCGCTTCACGGCCGACGCTGGGGCCGCCGCCGCGCCCCTCGCGGTGTCGGCCATCGTGGCGGTGGCTTCGCTCTCGCTGGCGACCGGGCTCGTCGGGGTGATCGGTCTGGTGGGCGCAGGCATCCTGATTCGGAACGTGCCACGGTATCTCCCGCACATCCCGCGCGCGGCGCGCTGAACGGCATACTCCAAGGATGCTCAATACGCACCCCCTACACTGGAATTAGCTTTGCGGGAGTGGTGGAATTGGCAGACACGCAGGATTTAGGTTCCTGTGCTTTCGAGCGTGAGGGTTCAAGTCCCTTCTCCCGTACTCTCGATGTGCCCGTGCCTGATGTCTGGGCCCGCCGGGTGGACGGACCACCCCGACGACTGGAGAACCCCCTGTGATCGCCGCCGTACCCAACGCCCTCATCCCCTGGCTCGACCCGAACACCCTCCTGGGCGGAGTCTTCGGCCCCGTGGCCCTGCTCGTGGTGTGCGCCATCGTGTTCGCAGAGACCGGTCTCCTCGTGGGATTCCTGCTTCCGGGCGACACGCTGCTCTTCTTCACGGGAGTGCTCGCCGTGGGCGGCAAGTTCGGCATCGATATCTGGTGGGTGTGTCTGGCCATCTCGCTGGCCGCGTTCCTCGGTGGTGAGGTCGGCTATCTGATCGGGCACAAGCTCGGCCCCCGGGTGTTCGAACGCAAGGAGTCGGGCCTGTTCAGTGTGCGCAACGTCGAGCGTACGAACGCCTTCTTCGAACGATTCGGCGCCCTGGCCGTCATCATGGCCCGCTTCGTGCCGATCGTGCGCACCTTCGCCCCGATCGCCGCCGGTGTCGGCCACATGAACTACCGCCGCTATTCGCTCTACAACGCCATCGGCGCCCTCATCTGGGGTTCGGGCATCGTGCTGCTCGGCTTCGCGCTCGGCCAGATCGAGCCGGTGCGCGAGTTCACGGAGAAGTACCTCGACATCGTGCTGATCGGGGTCGTGGTGCTCACCGTGGTGCCCACGACGATCCATTACCTCCGCGAGCGGAGCAAGGCCAAGAAGAACGCCGCCGCCGGATTGGCCGAGGAGATGGAGATCAAGGCCGCCGCCGAGAAGCTCACCCTCGAGCCCGAGGTGTTCGGCAACGATGTCGACAACCGCCCCTGAGGCCTTCGCCTAGAGGTGCTGTTGGTCTTCGTGCCGCGCGTGCTCGGCCGGCTCGAGCTGGAAGGTCGAGTGCTCGACGTCGAAGTGCGCGGTGAGACACGAGCCGAGCGAGTCGAGCAGCGGTCCGGTCTCGCCCCGCTCGAAGACCTCCCGCGCCACCACCACGTGCGCCGAGAACACGTATTGACCTGAGGTGATGGCCCAGACGTGCACGTCGTGCACGTCGACCACGCCCGGCTCCTCGAGGATGTGCGTGCGGATCTCCTGCACGTCCATCGCCGAGGGCGTCGACTGGCTCAGCACCGAGACCACGTCGCGGAGGAGCGAGATGGCACGCGGCACGATCATGGCGGCGATCAGGAGCGACGCGATCGCATCGGCCTTCTCGAATCCGGTGGTGAGGATGACGACGGCGGCCAGGATGACGGCGATCGACCCGAGCAGGTCGCCCAGCACCTCCAGATAGGCGCCGCGCATGTTGATCGACGACTTGGCGCCCCCGCGCAGGATCATCAGCGAGGCGAAGTTCGCCACCAGGCCGATGCACGCGATGATCAGCATGAGGCCGCCCCGCACCTCCCCCGGTTCGGAGGAGATCAGGCGGGTGACGGCCTCGAAGGTGACGAACACGGCCACGACGATGAGGATGAGGCTGTTGGCGAGAGCACCGAAGACCTCGGCCCGCTGGTAGCCGTAACTGTGCCGGTCGTTGGCGGGCCGGGCGGCCACGATGGTGGCGATCAGCGCGATGATCAGGCCGATCAGGTCGGAGAGCATGTGGCCGGCGTCGGCGAAGAGTGACAGCGAGCCGGTGAAGACGGCGCCGAACACCTCCACCACGAAGACGGTGGCGACGATGGCGATGGCGATGGTGAGACGAGAGCGGTTCGCACCGGAGCCGTGGCTGTGGCCGTGGCCTCCTGCACCCGAGGTGCGCCCCGATCCGTCGGCGGCCGCGCGGGCCGCCTCGTCGCGCGCTGCCGCCTCGGCGTGCGCCGAGCCCGGCCCGCAGCCGGAGGCGCCTCCGTGCTCGTGCGCGTGCTCGTGCGCGCCGGAATCGTTCGTCATCACCATCAACGGTAGCCGCCCGGGAGAGCCGGATGCCACTGCCGCGGCTACTCGGGAATGAGGCTCGTTCTCAGTACCGGGATGGCGGCTTCGAACGCCCGTGCCCGATGACTGATCGCGTTCTTCTCCTCGGCGCGCAACTCCGCGGCCGTGACGTCGAGGCCCTCAGGAACGAAGATCGGATCGTAACCGAAGCCGCCCCCGCCGTGCGCTGTCGTGGCGAGCCGCCCGGGCCAGCGGCCGGAGACGACCTGTTCGAATCCAGTCGCCGGCACCACGATCGCGATGTGGCAGTCGAAGTGAGCCGCACGATGTCTGGGGGCGATGTCGGCGAGCTGGTCGAGCAGCAGGTCGAGGTTGGCCGAAGACCCGCGCCCGTGGCCCGCCCAGAGGGCCGAGAAGATGCCGGGGGCGCCGCCCAGCACGTCGACGCAGATGCCCGAGTCGTCGGCCATGGCCGGAAGTCCGGTGTGGGCGGCCGCTGCCCGCGCCTTGATCAGGGCGTTCTCGGCGAAGGTCGTGCCGTCTTCGACGGGCTCCGGGCCGTCGTAGGCCACGATCTCGAGCTCCGGCAGTGCCGACCCGAGGATGCCCTGGAACTCCTGCACCTTGTGGGCGTTGTGGGTGGCGAGCACGACGCGCATCCGGATGCCCTCCGCTACTCGCCCTGGCCTGCGACGGCGCCGGCGGCCAGCACCGCGTTCTGCAGCACGGCCAGCTCCGTCGTGCCGACGAGCGCCAGGTCGAGCAGCGCGTTCAGCTCGGTGCGGTCGAATGGCGCGCCCTCTGCGGTGCCCTGCACCTCGACGAAGAGCCCGCGTCCGGTGACGACGACGTTCATGTCGGTCTCGGCCCGCACGTCTTCGACGTAGGCCAGGTCGAGCATCGGATCGCCGTCGATGATGCCCACCGAGACCGCCGAGACCGTGTCGAGCAGCGGCTGTGACCGCTGGCCGATGAACTTCTTCTCACGCGCCCACTCGATCGCGTCGGCGAGGGCGACGTACGCGCCCGTGATGGCGGCCGTGCGGGTGCCGCCGTCGGCCTGCAGCACGTCGCAGTCGATCACGATGGTGTTCTCGCCCAGCGCCTTCATGTCGACCACGGCCCGGAGCGAGCGGCCGATCAAGCGGGAGATCTCGTGCGTGCGGCCACCGATGCGGCCCTTCACCGACTCGCGGTCCATCCGGTCGTTCGTGGAGCGCGGAAGCATCGCGTACTCGGCGGTCACCCAGCCCTTGCCCGATCCTGACTTCCAGCGCGGAACGCCGTTGGTGAACGAGGCGGTGCAGAGCACCTTCGTCTTGCCGAAGGAGATCAGCGCCGACCCCTCGGCCTGGTCGCTCCATCCACGCTCGATGGTGACGGGGCGGAGCTGGTCGGGGGTTCGGCCGTCTTTGCGGATGATGTCGGTCACGAATGGCTCCTTGTGGAATCGGTGATGGGAATGGTGCCGGTCGCCACCAGCTCGACCGACGAGACTTCGGGCCCGAGGAACAGCTCGGACAAGCGGATGAACTCCTCGGCGCTGCCCCCGGTCGCCTCGTAACGGTAGACCGCCCGGCCGGGCGAGGTGCGCTCGATGCCGGCCCGCACCAGGGTGCGGTAGACGTCGTTCGCGGTCTCGGTGTCGCTCGACACCAACCGCACGTCCTCGCCCACCACGTAGGAGATCGCACCCTTCAGGAAGGGGTAGTGCGTGCAGCCGAGAACGAGGGTGTCGATCCCCTGCTCCACCAGCGGTGTCAAGTACTTCTCGGCGAGGGCCACGAGCTCGCGGCTCGTGGTGTCGCCGGCTTCGACGTGCTCCACAAATTCGGGGCAGGCCTGGCTGAAAAGCTCGAGGTGCGGTGCGGCCGCGAAGGCGTCGTCATAAGCGCGCGAGGTGATGGTGGCGGTGGTGCCGATCACGCCGACCTTGTTGTTGCGCGTCACCGACACCGCGGTGCGCACGGCCGGCTGGATGACCTCGATCACGGGCACGCTGTAGCGCTCACGGGCATCCCGCAACATCGCCGCCGACGCCGTGTTACAGGCGATGACGAGCATCTTCACGTCTTGCGCCACCAGGTCGTCGAGCACCTCGAGCGCGAAGCGGCGCACCTCGGCCAGCGGGCGCGGCCCGTAGGGCGAGTGGGCGGTGTCGCCGACGTAGAGAATGGATTCGTGCGGCAGCTGGTCGCGCACCGACCGGGCGACCGTCAGACCTCCCACGCCGGAGTCGAAGATTCCAATGGGGGCATCACTCACGATAGGACAGCCTAGCCCGAGTGCCACGGCCTAAGCTCGGAAGGGTGACCTCGTCGACCGCCCTGCTCACCGACCGCTACGAACTCACGATGGTCGACGCGGCCATCCGCGCCGGAACCCACGACCGGCGCAGCGTCTTCGAGGCCTTCGGCCGCTCGCTCCCGGCCGGCCGCCGCTACGGCGTGGTCGCCGGCACGGGACGCCTGCTCGAACTCATCGGTGATTTCCGGTTCCAGGATGCCGAACTCGAGTTCCTGAGGGAGCAGCGGGTCGTCAGCACCCCCACTCTCGAGTGGCTCGCGAACTACCGGTTCTCCGGAACGATCACCGGCTACCGCGAGGGTGAGATCTACTTCCCCAACTCGCCGATCCTCGTCGTCGAGGCCAGCTTCGCCGAGGGCGTGCTGCTCGAGACCCTCATCCTCAGCGTGCTGAACTACGACTCCTCGGTGGCCGGTGCCGCGTCGCGCATGGTGTCCGCCGCCCGCGGCCGTCCGCTCGCCGAGATGGGGTCGCGGCGCACGGGCGAGCGCTCGGCCGTCGCCGCCGCCCGCGCCGCCTACATCGCGGGCTTCGCGGCGACCTCGAATCTCGAGGCCGGACGCACCTGGGGCGTGCCGACGATGGGAACCGCGGCACACGCCTTCACGATGCTGCACGACACCGAAGAGGAGGCCTTCCGCGCGCAGGTCGCCGCTCTCGGCGCGGGAACGACGCTTCTCGTCGACACCTACGACGTGGCCGAAGGGGTGCGCACGGCCGTGCGCGTGGCCGGGCCCGAACTCGGGGCCGTGCGGCTCGACTCGGGCGACCTTCTCACCCTGGTCTCCACCGTGCGCGCTCAACTCGACGAACTCGGCAACCGCGACACCAAGATCACCGTCACCAACGACCTCGACGAGTACACGATCGCCGCCCTCGCCGCGACGCCGGTCGACTCCTTCGGTGTCGGCACCTCCGTGGTCACCGGCTCCGGCTCCCCCGCTGCCGGCATGGTCTACAAGCTCGTGGCCCGACAGGATTCGCAGGGCGAGTGGATCTCGGTGGCCAAGAAGTCGCCGGAGAAGGCGACCCACGGGGGCCGCAAGCATCCGGTTCGGCTGCTCGACGCATCCGGAACCGCCTCCTCGGAGACCATCTACGTCGGAGCCACGGCGCCCGCGATCGTGCGAGGACGCACGCTGCACTCAGCGCTCATGACCGACGGCGTCGCCGACCCGGCCTACACGGGCGGGCAGGGCGTCGAAGCGGCACGGGAGCGCCGGGCCACGGCGCTCCGCGAACTGCCGGCCGAGGCGTTCCGCCTCGCGGCCGGCGACCCGGCGTTGCCGACCGTGTACGTCGACGCGCCGACTACTCGTCGATGAGCTTCTCGTAGATCTCTTTGCAGGTGGGGCAGATCGGGAACTTCTCCGGATCGCGACCCGGGGTCCATTTCTTACCGCACAACGCCTTCACCGGCTTGCCGGTGAGCGCGGACTCGAGGATCTTCTCCTTCTTCACGTAGTGCGAGAAGCGCTCGTGGTCTCCAGGATCGAGTTGTTCTGCCTCGATCAGCTCCTGGAGCTCACGATCGAGCGTTGCCGTGCCACCCCCGGATGGGATGTCCCCGGGCTCGGAGATGCTGTCGAAAACGGGATTGACCATGAAGACGATTGTAGATCGCTCCAGCATCAGTTGCGCTGTGCGGCAGCCAGGATCTCGGGCCCACGGCGGGTGAAGATGCGTGCGCCCCACGCGACGCCGATCACGACCACAACGACGCCGATGCCGAGACCCGTCCAGAGCGACACCCAGAAGTACTCGGGGTCGACGAACACGCCCAGCACGCCGTAGACGACGGCGGGCGTCGACAGGATCAGGGTGCCCCCGAGAGAGAATCCCTGGGCCAGCACCGAGGTGGCTCCGGTCGACTGCGGCTGCGTGAAGGCGCTGTCGCCGGGGCGGCTGGCCGGATAGGGGAAGCGCGCCGAGAAGATGCTGCCGAGACCGAGGCCGGTGAGCACCAGACAGGTGCTGGTGCCGAGCACCGCGGGAAGCGCATCCGGGTTGCCGGCGAAGACGACGCTGAGGAACGAACCGATGCCGATCAGGGGGATGGCGATGAGCACGACCGGGATCATCCGCCCGATGCGGTCGGCGACGCCGACGCGCCCGGCGACGACGTGCAGCCAGATGGCCGTGTGGTCGAACGCGACGTCGTTGTGCACCACCCAACCGAGGAAGACGCACATCAACGGGATGGGTAGCAGAGCCGTGTATTCGATCGGGATGCCGACGAAGACGAACACGACGACGGCGATGATCGGCACCACGGGCACGATCACGAGCTGCGCGTAATAGCGCGCGTCACGGCCCCAGTAGGTGAGCGAGCGGGCGGCGATGGCGCCCGTACGCGTCGTGGGGGTGCGGCCGAACCAGCCGAGACCGGCGTGCTCGCGGGTCTCGTTCTGGTGGCCCGGGGTCACGATCATCAGGGCCACGAGGCCCTTCCAGCCGAGCCAGAGGAGCGCAAGGGTCGCCAGGGCGATCAGCAGCTTCAGCACCGAGAAGACCCACTGGCCGTTCGCCGCGTCGGCCGGGATGGCCCACACGGCGCCGAGTGGCGTCCAGCCCAGAACGTTCTCGAGCGCGGAGAAGAAGCCGCCGCCGTCGTTGCCCCAGCCGGTGAGCATCAGCAGCAGGATGCCCGGCACGATGAGGATGATCGCGAGCACGCCGACGGTCACGCCGATCTCCCGCGCCCGGCGGGTGACGAACACGAAGGCCGAGATCGAGGTGGCGAGCCGCGCGCCGAGCACACAGGTGAGCGCGCCGACGACGGCCGAGACCACGGCGAGAACGACCGAGCCCGGCGATTGCGACCAGGTGGCGATGGTGGCGAGGCTCACCAGGGTGACGATCACCGACGGCACGCTGAGGAAGGCGGCGACGAAGAGCCCGAACGCGACCGAACCGTCACTCACCCCGTAGAGCGAGAACGACCGCGGATCCATCGGGTCGCGGGTGCTGAAGAACAAGGGCAGCAGGAAGAACCCGGCCACCACCACCGAACCGCCGATCACGACGATGTTGCGGGTGAGTTCGGGCTCGCCCGTGCGCAGCGAGAAGAGCACGGCGATGAGGGCGATGCCCATGATCACGGCGTACGCCGTTCCGATGATCACCCCGACCAGCTGTGGCGTCGGCCGCTTGACGTTGTTGGCGAGGAGGCGCAGCCTCAGTCGGAGGAACTCAGCAACCATTCCATGCCTTCTGCGCTCTTGCGGCCGCCCGCGAGTTCGACGAATCGTTGTTCGAGGGTGCCGCCGTCGCGCACCTCGTCGACCGTGCCCTTCGCGAGCACCTGGCCTTCGACGATGATGGCGACACGGTCGCAGACGCGTTGGATCATGTCCATGCTGTGGCTGGAGAGCACCACGGTGCCACCGCCCGAGACGTACTTCTGGAGGATCTCGACAACGTTCGCGGCCGACACCGGGTCGACCGATTCGAACGGTTCGTCGAGCACCAGGATGCGCGGCGAGTGGATCATCGAGCAGGCGAGCGCGATCTTCTTGGTCATGCCCGCGGAGTAGTCGGAGACCAGGCGGCCGAGGGCGTCCTCCAGGCCGAAAGCGACGGCGAGATCGTCGCTGCGCTGGGCGACCGTCGCCGAGTCGAGCCCGCGGAGCGTGCCCGAATAGTAGAGGAGCTGACGGCCGGTGAGGCGGTCGAAGAGCCGCAGCCGGTCGGGCAGCACGCCGATCAGACGTTTGGCCGACGCCGGGTCGCGCCAGACGTCTTGCTCGAGCACCGTGATGGTTCCGCCGTCGGGCCGCAGGAGCCCGGTGACCATCGAGAGCGTGGTCGTCTTGCCTGCACCGTTGGGGCCGACGATGCCGTAGAAGGAGCCCTGCGGCACGTCGATGTCGATGCCGGCCACGGCGGTGGTGCTGCCGAACTTCTTCATGAGGCCCGAGATCGAGAGCACGATGTTGTTCGGGTCGATGTCGCGCACGACGAGTGGCGGGGTCGACACGGCGGTGCGCGGCTTGCGGGGCGTGCGCGGAACGCGCGGCGTGCGGGCGGCGGGAGCCGGAACGGTGTCGGGGGCGGAGGCGATGTCGGGGGCGGACGCGGACACCGGTGCCGGGATGGCAGGGATGACGACGCTCTCGTCGCCGGGGGCGGTCGTCGGCGGCGCTTCGACGACGTCGGATTCGGGCGCTGCGGCTGCCGTCGTGGCCGCGGTCTTGCGCTGCACCGGTTTCCGCGGCGCGGCGGGCTTCTTGCGGGCCGGTGCGGGAGCGGAGGTCGCCGCGGCGGCGACCTCAGGGCCATCGGCCGGAACGGGCTTGGCAGCCGTGGAGGGGCGGCGCGCCGTGGTGGGCTTCGCCGGGGTCGTCGGCTTCACCGGGGTGGAGGGTTTCTTCGCGGCGGTGCGCTTCACCGGAGCACGACCCGTGCTCGCCGACGCCGTGCCGGCCGCCTTCGCGGGTGCGCGACGAGGGGCGCGTGGGCCGCCAGACCGTGCTCCCCCGGCATCTGGAGTGTCTGACTCTGAGCTCACCGCACTAACCTATCAATCCCTCTACTGCCCTGCATCGGGCTTCGTCGTCCTTGCGTGAAGGACTCAGTCGCGAAGCCCTCAGTCTGACATCTCTTGGGCCCGGGGGCCGCATCACGAAACAGAAACGATACACAGACCTGCCCTTGCCCCGAAATGGGGGCACAGTACACTGTTCTGAGGCATGACGAGGTGTCTGGATCGATTCCGAGAGGTTAATCGGGCCTGAACTCTGCGGTGTTGCTCGGTAGCGATATTGCTTCATGTCCGTCCTCTCCCAGCACTTCATGGTCAGCAATGACCGCCAACCAGAGGAGACAAACGTGACCACTCAGGTCGTCATACTTGCCGCAGGAATGGGGAGCAGGCTCGGCCGCTCCCTTCCGAAGCCGCTCACCGAACTCAGCGACGGCCGCACCATCATGGGCCAGCAGTTCGACAACATCCGGCACGCCTTCGACTCCAACGCGAAGGTCACCATCGTGGTGGGCTACAAGCTCGAGCACATCATCGAGGCGTTCCCCGAAGCATCCTTCGTCTACAACGAGGAGTACGACCAGACGAACACCTCGAAGAGCCTGCTGCGTGCGCTCCAGGCCTCGACGTCGGGCGGCGTGCTCTGGATGAACGGCGACGTCGTCTTCGACCCGAGCGTTCTCGACCGGGCCGTGCCGATGATCGCGCGCGACCAGTCCTTCGTGATGGTCAACACCGCGAAGGTGTCGGATGAAGAGGTCAAGTACACGACGACGGCCGAGGGCTACATCGACGAGCTCTCGAAGACGGTGGTCGGCGGACTCGGCGAAGCCGTGGGCATCAACTACATCTCGGCACGCGACAAGGCCTCGTTCATCCGTCACCTGCAGAAGGTGAACGACCAGGACTACTTCGAGCGCGGCCTCGAGCTCGCCATCGAGAAAGACCGAGTCTTGATCGAGCCGGTCGACATCTCCGACCTGTACGCCGTCGAGGTCGACTTCCAGGAAGACCTGGAACGAGCAAACCTGTTCGTCTGAAATAGAGTAGGGGCCTACCGACAACGGAAGGGCCCCGGCACGTGAGCGCAGCGACACTGGCGCCGCTGTCTCGCAAGAGCGGCGGGTGGTCGCGGTACCGTCATTCGTTGTGGCTGCTGACCCGTCGCGACCTGCGCGTGCGGTACTCGACATCGGCGCTCGGCTACGTCTGGTCGATCCTCGACCCGCTCGTGATGGCCGGCATCTACTGGTTCGTCTTCACGCAGGTGTTCCACCGCCCGGTCGGCACCGAGCCCTACATCGTGTTCCTGCTGTCGGCGCTGCTGCCGTGGATGTGGTTCAACGGCACCGTGTCGGATTCGACGCGCGCCTTCCTGAGGGAAGCCAAGCTGATCCGTTCGACCAAGATCCCCCGCACCATCTGGGTGAACCGGCTGGTGCTGTCGAAGGGCATCGAGTTCTTGGCCAGCATCCCGGTGCTCGTGCTGTTCGCCGTGTTCGCCGGCGCCACCGTGAACTGGGACATCCTTCTCTTCCCGCTCGGCATCGTGCTGCAGGCGGTGCTCACCGTCGGTGTCGCGCTCATCGTCGCCCCTCTCGTGGTGTTCTTCCGCGACCTCGAGCGGGCCGTGAAGCTGGCCCTCCGCTTTCTCTTCTACGCGTCGCCGATCATCTACGGCACCCACGACCTGCCGGAGGGGCTGCAGCCCTGGGCCGCCTTCAACCCGCTGAGCGGGGTGTTCTCTCTCTATCGGGCCGGGTTCTTCTCCGATCAGCTGGACTGGTATCAGGTCGGCGTCGGGGCCGGCATGGCCCTCGTGCTGCTGGCCATCGGCATCCTGGTGTTCCAGAAGTCCGAGCGCAGCGTGTTGAAGGAGATCTGAGCGTGCAGGGCGACGTCATCTCGGTCGACCGCGTCGGCATCCGGTTCAAGCGCAACAAGCGCGCCCGCCGGAGCTTCAAAGACCTCTTCGCCGGCAGCACCCGCCGCTCCCGGCCGGGCGAATTCTGGGCGTTGCGCGACGTGAGCTTCACGGTGCGGCAGGGCGAGGCGATCGGCGTCATCGGACGCAACGGGCAGGGCAAGTCCACGCTGCTGAAGCTCGTCGCCGAGGTGGTGCTGCCCGACGAGGGGCACGTGCGGGTGAACGAGGGCGTCGCTCCGCTGATCGAGATCACGGGCGGATTCGTCGAAGACCTCTCGGTGCGCGACAACGTCTACCTCACGGCGGGGCTGCACGGCATGACCCGCCGCGAAGTGGATGCCCGATTCGACGACATCATCGCCTTCGCCGAGATCGGCGACTTCCTCGACACCCCCTACAAGCACCTGTCGAGCGGGATGCGCGTGCGGATCGCGTTCTCGGTCATCGCCCAGTTGGAGGAGCCGATCATCCTGGTCGACGAGGTGCTCGCCGTGGGTGACAAGGGTTTTCGCGAGAAGTGCTACCGACGCATCGAGGAACTGCTGGAGGGCGGGCGTACCCTCTTCTTCGTGTCGCACAACGAGCGCGACCTGCGCCGCTTCTGCACCCGGGGGCTCTATCTCGACAAAGGGCGGCTGGTTTTCGACGGCCCGATCGACGAGGCCCTGGCCCGCTACTCCTCCGACACAGCCGACCCTTCCTGACGAAGTTATCCACAGTTGGTCGCCGAGGGGCCTCTGAAGGGCTCCATTGTCGGTGGTGGGGGTTTGGCTCTGGGCATGGCAAGCAGTTACATCACTCATCACGAAACCGATTCCGTCGCCTACCCCGTACCGCTCCGCCTCGATCGACGCGATGCACCCCGGAGCTATCGACTCAGCAACATCAGCGACGAGCCCATTCGGGGCCTGTCGTTCAGCCTGCTGGGCTCGGGGCTGATGCGCGCGACCGCACCACTTCTCCTCGCCCCGGGGCAGGAGGTGCTGCTGCGCATCCGGGGCGAGTCGTTGCCCCAGTCGGCGGTGCTGATCATCCGTTGGTTCCGCCCGAACGGAGATGAGTATCTCTGGCGGGTGAGCTTCTGATGCCGGTCGGCCGGGCTACGGCGTCGGCTTCTCGCCGGCCTCGCGGGCTCGGATCAGATCGGCCACCGTGACCTTGTGCGGCCGGTCGGGCAGCATGTCGGCCGACAGTCCGTCGAGCAGCACCGCGGGGTTGACGTTCAACGCGCCCGCGATCCTGAGGATGGTGTGGAGCGACGGGTTCGCCTGACCGCGTTCGATCTTGCCGAGGTTCGTGAAATGCAGACCGGCGAGCTCGGCGAGCTCCATCTGGTTGATCGCGAAGCGGTGACGCTCGTCTCGGATGCGGGCACCGAGCACACGCGCGGCATCGGAATGGACGGAACTCACACCTCATGCCTACCGGCCCCATGCTCGCGCAACCAGAGCATGTGCACCGCTCGCTTTCACAGTGGTGGTGTTTGCGCTGTACCGCTCAGAGGTGGTGACGAGTGACCATCGGCACGGCGAGTCGGTTCACGACGGCGTCGAGCACGGCCCAGGCGGCACGCTGCCGCGCGGGCAGGTGCTGGGTGGAGACCGCGGTGTACTCGAGTTCGGGCTCCCCTCCCCGGTTGCGCTTGAAGTCGGCGACGCCGCTGGAGTTGTGCAGGTCGACGCCTTCGTCGTGGGCGTTGCGGGCGATCAGGTAGCTCAGCATCCGGTAGAGGCCGATCTCTTGCGGGACGGATGTGTCGTAGCCCACGAGCGGCGCGGTGAGCAAACCGTGGGCCACTCGGGAGCCGAACACGCCCACGATTCGGCCGTCGCGTTCGAGCAGCGTGAATTCGAGCAGCCCGGTGTGCTGAGCGAGGGCGACGAACTCAGCCGTGTACTGCGGATTCGAGGTGGAGTACTTCGCGATGTAGAGCTGCCGGTAGAGCTCGGCGATACGGGTGTGGACGGGGTCGGGTGGCGGCGGGGTGGCAGCGGTAGCCGGCGTCGGCGGGCGGGCATCGCGTGCCGTGAGGCGGCGAACCGTGAACCCGGAGCCCTCGAGGAGGGCGCGGTCGCGCTTGACGTCGCGGAGGGTCGACCATTCCGTGTCGCGGGTGGCCGCGAAGAGCACACTCCGCGAGGGGATGAGCCGGTAGCCCGCGCGCCGAAGCGTCTCGGGCAACTGACTCCCCCGACCGTGCACACTGCGCCAGGCGATCGCACGACCCGGATGCTCCGCGACGAGCCGTGCGGTCACCTCGACGACGGCGCGCTCCTCGGGATCGGGCAGGAGGTTTGTGGAGAGCAAGGCGTTGCCCACCATCACGACCTCGTCGACCCGGCCGGCGCGCAGCACAGCGCTCAGGGCACCGAGCGTCAGGCGAGCGACGACTCGCAGCGCAGGCGACGGCAGTTCGCCCAGTTCTTCGCGGGCGTAGTGCACGTAGTGGGTGAACGGCGACACGACGTAGCTCGGTGGTCCACTCGCGGGTGACGCGCCCGGGCGCCGCCGAGCAGGACTCGTCACCGGGAGAACCTCTCCCCCGACCTCGGTGCTCCCCATCTCGACGTCGACGTTCGCGACCAAGGCGGCGGTGCCACCCGCTGCACGCACGCCATCGACGAAGGCTGCCATCGCTCCGCTGTGAACGCCATCCGCTGACGGTTGACAGCTCCGCGACGTCGCAGCGGCCGAGTCGTCGGTCACGAACCTCGACGGCGGAGCCGACGGCTCGGCGGCGGCGAACCTCGACGGCACCGCGCCGGAACGGCCCGGAACGAGTTCTCCGTTCCACTCGAGGTCGTACGTCGAGGCCTCGGTCAGCCCCACCCGTGCCCGTCGCGACGTTCTCCACTGCACGGCCACCGAGCGCAGGAGCGTCGCCATCGGAACGCGATCGCCCGGCGGCCGGAGCGCATCCGGTGACCGTAATTGCGCCACCCAGCTCGCGACGTCGGCGGGTCGCTTCATGCCCGCCACGGCGTACATCGCGTGCGGGATCGCGAGCCGCGCCGACGCGAGACTCGGCGGGTGGGCGGCGACTCCCGAGAACGCACCGGCCAGTCCGTCGCCGTGCGCGAAGAGATGCACGCCGCTGGTCGCCCGGGGATTGCATTCCAGCACTCGCACCCCGGCCGGCGTCGCCATCAGGTCGAGCCCGAACTGGCCGGTGAGCGAGAGGTGGGCAGCGAGTAGCTCGGCGATCGCGCGCGCCTCCGCTCCCGGCCCCACCGAGGCGTCCAGGCGTTCGAAGGCCACACCGGCTCCCGCACCGGCACGCCACACCGGCCGGTAGGCGACGAATGCCGTCACCCGCCCCTCCACGGCGACGGCGTAACTGCAGAACTCGGCGCCGGCGAGCCGCTCCTGAATGAGCCAGGCCTCATCGCGGGTGATCCGATCGATTGCGGGCAACGGCTCGCCCGGGCCGACGAAGCGGGTGCGACTTCCGAAACGCGAGAAGGCCGGCTTGACCACCAAGGCGGCTTCGGGATGCGCGGCCCGGGCCGCCGCCCGCCGTCGCCACGCGATGCGCGAGTCGATCACTTCGGTCGCCGGACGGCTCGCCCCGATCTCGTCGAGCACCCGGGCGAAGGCCGCCTTGTCGTGCAGGCGCCGCAACGTGTCAATCGACGGGGCGAACAGCCGGGGGCGCAATTCGGAAAGATGCAATTCGGAGAGCAGGCCCGCCGACGCGCCGTCGACGGCAGCGGCGAGCCAGAACGTCTCCTCGCAGGTCGGCACCACGAGGTCGACCGCGTGGCGTCGGGCGATTCCCGCGACGGCCTCCGCGAACTCCCACGGCCGAAACCGCGCCGAGGGCACTCGGTAGGCGGCTCCCACGGCCCGCGATGCCGAGGTGAGCGTCGGCTCGCTGTCGGCGACGACGACGAAGGCACCCTCCTCCGCAAAACGGCGCGCGAGGTCGAGGGTGGCGGGCGCCCGCGACCCGGTGAGGAGCACCGCGGTCATCCGGCGCTCAGACCGCGCTGGAGGACTGCCAGAGATTGATACCCGCATCCACTGCGAACTCGTCGATGCGCGCCAGTTCGGCCGCGTCGAATGCCAGGTCGTTCGTGGCGTCGAGGTTGTCGTCGAGCTGCTCGACCGAGGAGGCGCCGATCAGCACCGAGGTCACCCGCTCGTCGCGCAGCGCCCACGACAGCGCCAGCTGCGCGAGCGACTGACCGCGGCTCGAGGCGATCTCGTCGAGGGAACGCACGCGGGCCAGCGTCTCGTCGGAGAGCATCCGCTGTGACATCGACCCCTCGCGCGCCGCCCGAGACTCGGCGGGGATTCCGCCCAGGTACTTCTTGGTGAGGAGTCCTTGCGCCAACGGCGAGAAGGCGATGCACCCCACCCCCAGGTCTTCCAGCGTGTCGAGCAATCCTTCTTCGATCCAGCGGTTGAACATCGAGTACGAAGGCTGGTGGATGAGCAGCGGAGTGCCGAGATCGCCCAGGATGCGCGCCGCCTCGACGGTGCGCTCCGGCGAATACGACGAGATGCCGGCGTAGAGCGCCCGACCCGATTGCACCGCTGTGTGCAGCGCGCCCATCGTCTCTTCGAGAGGCGTGTCGGGATCGGCCCGGTGCGAGTAGAAGATGTCGACGTAGTCCAGACCCATCCGCGCCAGCGACTGGTCGAGAGAGGCCAGTAGGTACTTGCGGGAGCCGTGATCGCCGTAGGGACCGGGCCACATGTCGTAGCCGGCCTTGCTCGAGATCACGAGTTCGTCGCGATAGGGCCGGAAGTCCTGGGAGAAGATGCGGCCGAAATTCGTCTCGGCGCTGCCGTAGGGCGGGCCGTAGTTGTTCGCCAGATCGAAGTGGGTCACCCCGCGATCGAAGGCACGGCGCAGGATGGCTCGCTGCGTGTCGAGCGGAGTCGCGTCGCCGAAGTTCTGCCAGAGGCCGAGCGACACCGCGGGGAGCAGCAATCCGCTCCGGCCGGTGCGGCGGTACGGGAACGTCGAGTAACGGTCGTCGGATGCGAGATAGCTCATCGTCCGATGATTTCACGCACCAGCCGCGACGCGCACGCATTCCTTCATCGAGCGGTGCATGTAGCGGCGCCAGATCGGACCGATCACCCGCTCGACCACGAAGCGCCGGCGCGGCAGGGGCCGGAAGCCGTAGCTCCACCGAATGACCGATCCACCCGGGCTGGGTTCGAAATGCCAGCTCGAATAGGCGTCGGACACCAGCCGGCTGAGCGCCTTCGTGAATCCGGTGACACGGTATTCGAACAGTCCCGTCGCATCCGGGTCGTCGGGGGGCGCGAAGCGCACGAGTTCCTCGCGGAACTCGCCGCCGTCGGAGAGGTGCACCGTGCGCTGCTCGCCGGGATGGTTCCACGGCCCGGTCTGGTCGGAGACGTCGACCACGGCGGGGAGTACCCGGAGGTAGCCACGGAACAGCGTGCGGTCGTCGCGCGGCACCACCCGGCTGAAGGCCAGTCGCGCCGAAACGGGAGCCTCCCCCTCGACACGGAATTCGACGAGCTCCATCTGCCCACCGTATGCCTTCCCCCTACGCTGGGACCATGCCCTCCTACCGTGTCATCATGATCGTCGGAACCCTCGAACTGGGCGTGCGCCCCGAAGAGGTACTTCCGACCCTCACCCAGGCCATCGCCGACTTCACCACCGTCGAGGCGTCGGACATCGCTGTCGTGGGCGGATCGCCGCGCGTCACCGTGCGCTTCACCGCCGACACCGACGAAGCCGCCTACCTGATCGCCGAGCAGGGCATCGACGGAGCACGGGTCTCGGCGGAGCCGATCGCCTGGCAGGTCACCCGGCAGGTTCAGGGGCGCTGGGAGCCTCTCGCGTAAGGCGCAAGAACGCCGAAAGGGTGGCCAGATCGGCCGCATTCACCGGCAAGTGGTCACCCAGTTCGGGTGAGAACACCAGGTAGGCCGCCCATTTCGCGCGGGACACCGCGACGTTGAGGCGGTTCTTCATGAGCAGAAAGCCGATGCCGCGCGGAACATCCGTGGCGGATGATGCGGCGAGCGACACGATGGCCACGGCCGCTTCGCGCCCCTGGAACTTGTCGACCGTGCCCACTGGCACGTCGGGCAGCCCTGCGGCCGTCAGCACGGCCCGCAATCGTTCGACCTGAGCGTTGTACGCGGCGACGACGATGACGTCGGTCTCGGTGAGGGCACGCGCTCCGGTGTCGGCCGGGTCGCTCCATTCCCTTCCGATCAGCCCCCGCACGATCTCCGTCACCCTCTCGGCCTCTTCGACCGACTCCGTCGAGTTGCCGTGATGCATCACCGGATGCAGGTGCAGACCGGGCGCGACCCCCGCGAGCGAGCGATCGGTGGTCGCCGGGAGCTTGGCGTGCAGCTCCCCCTCGTAGGAGAGCAGGCTGACCGGTTCGCAGACGGCCGGGTGCATCCGCCAGCTCACATCGAGGAAGTAGCCGAGCTCCGCCGGGAGCACGTCGTGCCCTTCGGTCAGCCAGCCGAGCGCCGAGGTGTCGACGGGTTCGGGATGCGTGCCCTGTGTCACCTGCGGAAGCTGCTGCGGGTCGCCGAGCAGCAGCAGGTTGCGGGCGGCGACGCTCACGGCGATGGTGTTGGCGAGCGAGTACTGTCCGGCCTCGTCGACGACGAGCAGGTCGAGCTGGCGGCGGTCGACGCGGCCCGTGTTCGTGAAGTCCCACGCCGTTCCGCCGATGACCGAACCGGAACCGGCGGCCCGCGCCCGCCCGAGAAAGGAACCGAGCCCGTCTCGCTGCAGCCGGGTGAACGACACGTCGGGCGACTCGCTCGCCTTGCCCACCGCATCCGGTGCCACGCCCGCCGCCACGATCGCGTCGAGCATGTTCTCGACCACGGCGTGCGACTGGGCCACGACCCCCACCGTCCAACCGTGCCGATTCACCAGGTCGGCGACGACACGCGCACCGGTATAGGTCTTGCCTGTGCCGGGCGGGCCTTGAACGGCGAGGTAGGAGTCGTCGAGCGCCAGCAAGGAGTCGCGGATGCCGTCGATCGCCCCGCGCGCGCCTTCGCGCACGGGCTCGAGCGCTCGCCCGTCGCTCCGCCGCGGCGGTCGGCGGCGCAGCAGGTCGAGCGCCGCATCGGCCGGGAAGCCCGGCAGCGCATCGGCGAGCTGCTGCCCCCACTCCGCGATCGCGATCTGCAACGAGGTCGTCTTCGGAGGTGCTGAGGGCGTGATGGCCACCGGCAGCGCCGAGTAGCCGACGCCGTTCATGGTCTGACGCTCCTCGAAGAGATACTGGGTCACGCCGTTCGGCAGAACGATCACGTCGAGGAGCGACGTGCGCGAGTGCGCCACGCGGTCGCTCACCCGAGAACGCGGCGACGGCCACGGATGCGGCGGGTCGTAGACGAAGAACCGCCCGGTCTCCCCCGGTTCGAGCCGGCTTCCGGGCGCGAGCTGCCCTCGCAGGCGCACCTCGCGCCGATCGGTGCGCTGACCGGGCCTGCGGTACCAATCCGTCTCCACGACGCCAGCCGTGACCACCAGCACGTCGCGCGTGTCGGCCCATTCCTCGACCGGCTGGTCGAGCCGGTTGAAATGCTCCCACCAGAACGACTTGTCTTCGCGGCGGTGATAGTCGATGGCCGCGGCGGCGAGGGCGATCGCCGTCTCGTCGGCCGTGCGGTGGGCGGGGTCGGCATGGTCGAGCCGCGCGCTGAGCGCCTTGTGCAGGGCACTCGGTTCGAAGGGGGCGGCCGCCTCCACCGCGTTCGCGGGTGGCGGCGTTGCGGCGAACGCGCCGGCCACGCCATCGAGCGTGAGGTCGCTCGCCGCGAAGAGCGCTTCGTCGGCTGCCGGGGTCACCCCGTTCTCGGCACCTCGCGCGAGCAGCCAGTCACGCAGTCGCAGGGTCGAGACGCAGTCGTACTCGTTGTAGTCGGCGATCTCGTGCAACTGGGCTTCGGCGGCGAGTGCGGCCGACGCATCCGTTCGTCCCCGTTCGCGCAGCTCGACGTAGTCGACGTAGGCGATGATCGAATCGGCCGCGTTGGTGACCTCGCTGTTGCGGTAGAGCTCGGCCATGTAGAGCGGCTCGAGCTTCTTCAGGCTGTACGACGGCGAGCTCACCCGGATGCTCTTCTTCACCACGGGATAGAGATCGACCAGCACGTTGCGGCGGAGCAGTTCGTCGAGCTGCTCCTCGCCGACGCCGTGCCGGGCGGTGAGCGACTGCAGGTGGGCCCGCTCGTAATTGGCGTAGTGGTAGATGTGCATGCCCGGATGCTCGCGGAGGCGCTCGGTCGCATAGTCGAGGAAGGCCCGCAGGGCCTCCTTCTCTTCGGCGTGATCGTGCGCCCAGAACGGACGGAAGACGGTCTCGCCGATGCCGGCGCCACCACGGGTCGCGGGCGCGTGCTCGACCACCCCGAACAGGTAGTCGAGCCCCCAGTCGGGGCCGGCGTTCTCGGAGTAGAGCGGGTCGCCCTCGAAGTCGAAGAAGATGTCGCCGGGATCGGGCACGGGCAGTCCGGCCAACCCGTTCGGATCGTAGACCCGGTACGCCAAGCCCGCGCGCCCGGCGACCTGCATGCGCGCCTGGTCGCGCAGTGCTTCGAGGGTCGACTCGGGCAGGTCGGCCACCTGCCCCTCCGATTCGGCGAGTTGATCGATCGTGGTGATGCCGGCATCCCGCAACCGCGTTCGCTGGGTGATGCGGATGCCCGCCACCAGCAGCAGATCGCGATGCGCCTCCACCTCGGGAGCGCACACCTCGCAGCGGCCGCAGATGGTGTAACGGGGGTCGCCCCACTCGACCGGCGGCGCCGTCAACCGCTCGTCGAGCAGCGCCTCCAAGCGCGCGCGTCGGTCGCGGTAGACCGGCAGGATGTCGCGCAGCTCGTGCGTCGAGGTCGATCCGTCTCCGAGCAGCAGATGCACCTGCGCACCGACGGGCACAGCGAGTCGCTCCAGCTGGTCGGCGTAGGCGGCCACCTGCAGCAGCGCGGTGACCTTCGCATGCCGGGCCAGTTTCGTGTCGTAGACCTCGTACACCGGGGTGGATGCGCCCGCCGCACCGGCCGCATCCGGAACCCGCACGAGGAAGTCGGCGAAGCCGAGGAATCGGCCGTCGAAGAAGGTGCCCTGGAACACCACGTCGGCACCGCGGCGCAGGGCCGCGACCGTGTCATCCTGCCGCGCGAGCAGCGCCTCGGGGGTGGTGCGTTCGGGCCGCTCGATCTCGGCGACGCCAGCGGGCGAGACGCCGTCGAAAGTCCCGAACCGCCGCCGGAATGCCTCGAGTGCGCGCTCCTCGTGCGCGTCACCCAACCGGGCCGCGCGTTCGAGCATCGCGTCGGCACCATCGGCGACCGGTGGGATGCGACCGAGCTTCGCGTCGAGCCGGCGCACCAACGCGAACTCGCATTTCGCGGCAGCGGTGAGGTCGGTGGCGCTGTAGAGCACCGTCTGGGGGTGCTCTGCTCCGCCGGCGACGATCATCCGCTCTCCTTCTTGCCCGACCTCCGTTCGAGGTCACCATCAGGCTAGTCGCGGCCACCGACACGGGGGAGTCGGGCTAGTCTCAGACCATGGCGGGCAGGACGGTCGTGATCACCGGGGCGAGCGACGGGATCGGAGCCGCCGCGGCGCGCGAACTCTCCCGCCAGGGCGAGGAGGTCGTCGTTATCGGACGCTCGGCCGACAAGACGGCCGCGGTGGCCGCCGAGCTCGGCGCGGCCTCGTTCACCGCCGACTTCGCCCGCCTCGACGACGTGCGCGAGCTGGCCGGGCAGTTGCTCGCCCGCTACCCGCGCATCGACGTGCTCGCCAACAACGCCGGTGGCCTGATGGGGCCGCGGGAAGGAACCGTCGACGGCCACGAGAAGACCTTCCAGGTGAACCACCTGGCGCCGTTCCTGCTCACCATGCTGCTGGCCGACCGGCTGGCCGAGAGCCGGGCCACGGTCATCGCCACCTCCAGCGTCGCGCACCGCCTCTACAGCGACTTCGACATCGACGACCTCGAATCCCGGCGCCGTTACCGACCCGAACTCGCGTACGGCAACGCCAAGCTCGAGAACATCCTGTTCACCCGGGAACTGCACAAGCGCTTCCACGATCGGGGCATCTCTTCGGCCGCATTCCACCCCGGGGTGGTGGCCACCAGCTTCTCAGCCGGATCGCAGAGCGGATTGCGAGTGATGTACGGCTCGGTGCTCAACCGCGTCATCCTCTCGCCCGCCAAGGGCGCCGACACACTGGTGTGGCTCGCCACCACCACCCCCGATCTCGACTGGCCGAGCGGCGGCTACTTCGCGAAACGCAAACCGGCGCGCCTGAAGAAGGGCGTCGACGATCCGGCCTTGGCCGCGGCGCTCTGGGACCGCAGTTCGGCGATGGTCAGGCGGTAGCAGACGACGGCGATCGGATGCCCGCCGCCGGCAGGATGACACCGTCGATCACCGAGATCAGGAATTCGCGGTCGACCGGCTTCTTCAGCACCAGTGTGCGATACGACGCCATCGAGGGCGACACCAGAGCCAGTGTGTCGATGTCGCAGTCCGGTGCGATCTCACCACGGTCGAGCGCCCGGCGCAGGAGGACCCGGTTCGCCTCGACGCGGGGTTCGATGATGGCGGCGTGGATCACCTCCGACATCTCGGGTGAGCGCGAGAGCACCGACATCAGACCGCCCATGATCTGGAGTTTGCGCTCAGCATCGGCGATCGACCGCTGCTTGATCATGCCGACGAGGTCGCCGCGGAGAGTGCCCGTGTCGGGCAGCCGATCGGGCTGCAGGTCGTTCTTCTTCATGCAGGCCACGGCGTCGACCACGAGCTCGCCCTTCGAGGCCCAGCGACGGTAGAGCGTCGCCTTTCCGGCCTTGGCACGGGCGGCCACCATGTCGATGGTCATCCCGTCGTACCCCTCTTCGGCCAGCACGTCGAGTGCGGCCTCCAGGATCTCGGGATCGCGCGTGTGGTCGCGCTTGCGGCCGAGCTTGACCTGCTCGGGCACCTCCGGCGAGGGGGCAGCGGATGCGGTGGCCTCGGATGCGTCGTCGAAATCGTTCTGCGTCATTGCGGCGATCTCCTTTCCTGACGTTCGGGTTAATTCTAGACCGAATAGATCCGAAACTGCCCAGTACCGTATATAGTCTTCCTCATGCCTCAGAATCCTTCCGACAACGCCGCTCCCGTCGGCGCTCCCACGGTCTCCAGCCGCCGCTGGTGGACCCTGGTCACCGTCGCCCTCGCGCAGCTCATGGTGGTGCTCGACGCCACCGTCGTGAACATCGCCCTCCCCGCCGCTCAAGCCGACCTCGGGTTCTCCGACGGCGACCGTCAGTGGATCATCACCGCCTACTCCCTCGCCTTCGCCAGCCTGCTGCTGCTCGGCGGGCGCCTCTCCGACCTGATCGGCCGCAAGCGCACCTTCATCATCGGACTGATCGGGTTCGCCGTCGCCTCCGCCCTCGGTGGCGCCGCCGACAGCTTCGGCACGCTGGTCGCCGCGCGCGCCCTGCAGGGGGCTTTCGGCGCCCTGCTCGCGCCGACCGCCTTGGCCGTGCTGACCACCACCTTCACCATCCCGAAGGAGCGCGCCCGCGCCTTCGGCGTCTTCGGCGCCATCGCAGGCGCGGGTGGAGCGGTGGGCCTCCTGCTCGGCGGTTTCCTCACCGAGGCGTTCGACTGGCGCTGGAACCTGTACATCAACGTCGTCATCGCCGTGGTCGCGGTCATCGGTGCGGCCATCCTCGTCACGAGCCTCACGCGCACCGGGCCGCGGCCGAAGCTCGACATCCCGGGCACCCTGTTCGTCTCCGGCGCCCTGTTCTCGCTGGTCTACGGTTTCTCGAACGCCGAGACCGACGGTTGGGATTCGCCGCTGACCTGGGGGTTCCTTGCCGCGAGCGGCGTGTTGCTGATCGCCTTCGTGCTCTGGCAGCGCCGCGCGGCGCATCCGTTGCTCCCGCTCTCCATCGTGCTCGACCGCAACCGCGGCGCGGCCTACAGCTCCGTGTTGATCGCGGGCGCGGGAATGTTCGGCATCTTCCTGTTCGTGACCTACTACCTGCAGGCGTCACTCGGGTACTCCCCCATCCAGACGGGTCTGTCGTTCCTGCCGATGATCGGCATGCTCGTGCTCGCGGCGCAGCTCTCGACCAACATCTTCGTGCCCCGCTTCGGGCCGAAGATCATGGTGCCCTTCGGCATGCTGGTGGCGATGTCGGGCATGATCTACCTCACCCACCTCAACCTCGACAGCGTCTACGCGGCCGACATCCTGCCGCCCCTGATGATCCTCGGGTTCGGCATGGGGTCGATCATGCCGGCTGCGATGCAGACCGCGACGCTCGGCGTCGACCGGCAATTCGCCGGCGTCGCCTCGGCGATGGTCAACACCAGCCAGCAGGTGGGCGGGTCGATCGGCACGGCCCTGCTCAACACGCTCGCGGCCACCGCCGCAGCCGACTTCATCGCCTCGAACGGGCCGGCCACCGCCCAGGTGGCGGCCGACGCCGCCATCGCCAGCTACTCCACCGCGTATTGGTGGGGCGCCGGCTTCTTCGCGTTCGGCGCGGTGCTGGCTGCCCTCTTGTTCCGCCGCAAGGGGCAGGGGCTCTCGCTCTCGCACTCCCCCGCCGCGGCCGCGACGGATGCCGCCCCCGAGCCGGTGATCGCCCACTAGCCACCCGAAACGGCTTACCTCAGGCCCTGCGCCTTCAGGATCAGACCCTTCACCGACGTTGCCGGGACCGTGTCGCCCTCGCCCACTAGAAACGTCGGGTCTGACGACAGGATGATCGGGGTGTCCGCCGGGCCGCTCGGGAGGCGCCCGTGGGTGCCCTTGACGATCGACGGGTCGAGGGAGATCGCGTTCATCGCGTAGCGCAGGCCGACGGCCTTCTTCGCGAGGTTGGCCGCAGCCTTCACCTTCACGAGCGGGTCAGACGGGTTGAAGAAGAGCTCGGACGGGTCGTAGCCGGGCTTGCGGTGGATATCGACACCCCGCGCATACTCCGGCGCCTTCGCGTCGTCCAGCCAGAAGTAGTAGGTGAACCAGGCACCGGGCTCGGCGACGGCGACCAGGTCGCCGGCACGCTCGTGGTCGAGACCGTAGCGAGCCTGTCCCTCGCGGTCGAGCACCTCGTCCACTCCGTCGAGCGCCTCGAGGATTGCGCGGACGGCGGGGATGTCCTCGGGGTCGTCCACGTAGACGTGAGCGATCTGGTGGTCGGCAACGGCGAAGGCGCGGGACGTCCACGGGTCCAGCTGCTCGAGGCCCTGCTGCACGTAGACCTCCAGGAGGCCCGCGCGGCGCAGAGCGCGGTTGATGTCGACGGGCTTGGTGGCCGCCGAAAGACCGTACTCCGCGAGGGCGACGACGGTCACGCCCTGGGCCTCGGCCTGGTCGAGGAGCGGCGTGAGCGCGGCGTCCAACTCTGCTGCCGCCTTCGCGGCTTCCGGGCCTTCAGGATCGAAGCGCTGCAGGTCGTAGTCGAGGTGAGGGAGGTAGGTCATCGTGAGCTCGGGCACCGCCCCGCCGGTGCCGCCACCCTCGAGGATGTACCGGGTCGCGTCGATCATCCACTGTGACGACGTGATCGTGGCAGTCGGCCCCCAGTACTGGAACAACGGGAACACGCCGAGCCGCTTCTCGAGGTCGTCGTGCAGGGCGGGCGGTCTTACGTAGTCGTCAGCGGACTTGCGGCCGTCCGCGTGGTAGATGGGGCGAGGGGTGATCGTGACATCCGTCGTCGCACCCATCGCGTACCACCAGCCGACATTGGCCGCGAGGTAACCCGGCTGCGTGCGCCGAGCGGTCTCCCAGATCTTCTCGCCGTGCACGAGCTTGTTGTGCTGGCGCCACAGGTAGATGTCGCCGAGCCCCTTGAAGTACCAGCCGTTGCCGACGATGCCGTGCTCGGAGGGCATCGTGCCGGTCAGGATGCTCGACTGCACAGAACACGTCACCGCGGGCAGCACCGTGCCGAGGCTCGCCTGTGCACCCTTGCTCGCGAGGGCCGCGAGGCGCGGCATGTTCTTCAGGATCGGGGCGGTGAGTCCGACGATGTCGAGAAGAAGGATCGGGCGAGTGGTCATTCTGTTCGGGTTCCCATCAGTTCGCGCTGTGCCCAGAGGAGCTCGCTCGCGATGCCCGCTGCGAGGTCCGCCGGCGGCTCGGGCAGCACCGACCAGGTGTAGGTTTCGACGTCGACGTGCACATCGTGTTCCGGGCGGGAGCTGACGACGGCGTCGACTGCTGAGAGCAGCACATCCGTGGTTGCCGAGAGCGGGGCATCCGGAACCATCTGCAGAGGCACGTGGAAGTGCACGCGCCACGGGCCATCGGCCGGGAGCGTCGCGAGAGCCTCGTCGAGGTCATCGACGCGCAGTATCCGGTCGCCCTGGTTCTCGCGAACCTGGTGCACGTAGCGCGGCTCGGCGAAGGCGGCGATCGCCTCGCGCGACGCGGGGTCGGCCGGCGTCAGAACCTCGAGAGCGGCCGAGGCTTGGATCTTCACGACCGTGAGCCCGGCGTCGTGAATGGCAGCAACAGCGGCGACGGGATCGGCAAAGGAAACAGCCAGGTGGCAGGTGTCGAGGCACACTCCCACGAACTCGGGGTCGATGACATCCGTGCGCGCGGAGAGCCAGTCGACGATGTCCGCGACGTTGTCGAGGATGCACCCGGGCTCCGGCTCGATAGCGATGCGGATCGTGTGACCGGTCGTGTCGTGGATCTGTCGGAGGGCGGCAACGAGCACCGCGAACGCCTCGGTGGCTGCGGCATCCTGCTCGGGCCCCCAACCGGTACGCCAGCCGAGGGGCAGGGTCGAGATACTGCCGTCTGCCCGCGCGGGCAGCATGGCAGCAAGCGCACGCGCGGCATCGATCGTGTACTCGAGCCGCCGCGGGTCGGTCCAGTCCGGCAGGTAGACGTCGAGCTTGACGACCTCGGCGTGGAAGGCCGCGTAGGGGAAGGCGTTGAGCGTGCGCACCTCGAGACCCTGCTCGTCGAGCACGGCGCGCAGTCGATCGCGTGCGGACTCATCGGTGGCCAACTCGTGCGCGAGTTGCGCCGGCAGCCACAGGCCGACGCCGAGGGTGTCGAACCCCGCCTGTCGCCTCGCCGGGCCTGCGAACTCCCTGAGCTGGGCGATCACGCCGTCGAGGTCCTCGGCGGGATGCACGTTGGTGCAGTACGACAGGTGCATCACGGCTGTACCCGATTCATGCCCGGACCGCATCCGGCGTCGTCGCGGGAGCGCCGCGCTGCACCGAGTTGCCCTCGAACAGCGGTGGGGCGATGAAGGCCTCGAACCCGGGGAGGGGCGTGACATCCACGCGTCCGCTCTGGCTGTAGAAGTCGATCGGGTTCTGCCACAGCACGCGGTCGACGTCGGCCTCGGTGAACCCGGACTCGAGCATGAGTTCGCCGGTCTTGAGCGTCTTGAGCACGTCGGAACGGCCCCAGTCCGCCGCCGAGTTGATGAGGATGCGGTCAGTGCCGATGCGCTGGAGGATCGCGACCATGCGCTGTTCGTCCATCTTGGTGTCCGGGTAGATCGAAAAGCCCATCCAGCATCCGCTGTCGGCAACGATGTCGACGGTCAGCTCGTTGAGGTGGTCGACCACGACGAGCTCGGGAGCAACTCCGGAGGCCGCGACGACGTCGAGAGTGCGCTGCGTGCCGGAGAGCTTGTCGCGGTGTGGCGTGTGCACGAGCACGGGCAGTTCGTACTCGAGCGCGAGCGACATGTGCTCCTCGAACACGTCCTGCTCCGCGGCGGTCATCGAGTCGTAGCCGGTCTCGCCGATCGCGACAACCGATTCGCGCACGAGGAACCGGGGCAGCTCGGCCATCACCTCACGGCAGCGCGGATCGTTGGCCTCCTTGGGGTTCAGCCCGATCGTCGCGTGGTGACGGATGCCGAACTGCGACGCGCGGAAACGCTCCCACCCGGTGATGAGGTCGAAGTAGTCGACGAACGACGTCACGCCCGTACGCGGCTGTCCGAGCCAGAACGCCGGCTCGACGACGGCGCGAACGCCAGCCGCGTACATGGCCTCGTAGTCATCCGTCGTCCGGGCGGACATGTGGACGTGGGGGTCGAAGATGCGCATCGCGCTATCCCTTCGCGATCGGCTCGGCGAGAGTGCCGAGGTCTGTGGTGATGACGCGACCGGCGGAGCTGCGCTCGCGCACGAGGTCGCGGGCCATGCGTCCGAGTTCCGCGTCGCGGCGCTCGTCGAGCCGGGCTACTGCCGAGAACGGCACGTCCATGAAGACGAGCTTGATGACGCCCTGGCGCCAGGTGTCCTGGTCGAGGTGCGCGCCGGCGAAGGCGCCCATTCCGGATGCCACGAGCCGCGGATCGTTCGCGCGCAAGGCGTCGTGAACCAACGCGACTCCCGCGGTCACGGTCTCGTCGGGGAGTGCACCCCGCTCGGTGAGCAGGTTCAGGCCGCGCAGTACACCGCGCTTCACATCGTTGTCTCCCTGGGCGTAGAGCGTCTCGACGGAGACCGCGAATTCCTGCGGGGTCTGCGCCTCGGCCAGCACGGCGATGAGCTCTGCGCGCGCGGCATCCGCCGTCGTGCCGAGGATCTGGCCGTGGGGGTCGGATGCCTCGTCCACGAGGTCGCGACCGACTCCGATGCCGGCCTGAGCAAGCCAGCGGAGGGCTGCCGTCGGCTTCTCGCGCACGGCCTCGCGCGCTCGGGCCATCCACTCCTCTGCTGTCATCGTGCACTCCTCACAACATCGTGGGTGATGGCGTCGAGAGCCTGCTGCATCCTCGCGATGCTCTCCTTGGCCAGTCGGGGTGCGGCGTGCGAATCCCGCGGGAGCTCGATCGCAGCAACTCCGGTGTACCCGATCTCGCTCAGCGTTCGAAACGCGAGATCGACATCGAGCTGACCGGTGCCGAGCTCGAGGTGCTCGTGGACACCGGGCATCATGTCGTCGACCTGCACGTTGACGAGCAGGTCTCCCGCCTGGCGCAGTGCTTCGGCGACACCGCCGGGTTCCACCGCGACGCAGTGCCCGAGGTCGACGGTGATGCCGAACGCGTCGGGGTCGCCGAGCTCCGACCGTAGGGCGAGCGCGTCGCTGACCGTCTCGACGCGCATGCCAGGCTCCGGCTCGAAGCCCAGTCGCACGCCACGCACGGACGCGAGGGCCACGACGTCGGCCGTGCGCTCCACCAGGAGTCGCCACGCCTCGGTGTCGGACATCCCGTCAGGCGTGACCCCGGACCACATCGAGACGCAGTCGGCACCGAGTACCTCCGCGATCTCGATCGCGCGGGCGAGGAAGGTCATGCGCCGGCCGGCGTCGACATCGACGAGGGTCGGGCGGTGCTTCACGTGCTTGTCGAGCAGGTATCGCGCGCCGGTCTCCACGACCACACGCATGCCACGCTCGGCGAGATCGTCGCGCAGCTCCCGAGCTCGGGCTTCCCAGTCGTCGCCGAAGGGATCGAAGTGCGGGTGCCCGAGTGTGAGCGCTACGGCGCCGTACCCGTAGCCCGACAGCACGTCGAGGGTGTCGGAGAGGGTGTGGTCGGTGAAGCCGTTGGTGCCATAGCCGAGGATGGGGAGCGGGGCGATCACGTGATCGAGCCCCCCTCCTGACCTTGCCGGGCAGAACGAGCGCGGGCGGCGCGGGATTCGAGTACGAGATCCAGGCCCGCGATCGCGATCGCGGCGACGAGGTTACCGGCACGCGCTGCGAGACTTGCCTGCAGGGGAATCATGCCCATGATGCCGGCTCGCGTCGCCGTGCGAATGGTGCCCGCGGTCGGCTCAGCAGCAGCCGCCGACTGCGGCAGCCCGACGGTGACGCCGAAGCGTGCGGTTGCGACGGCGCCGGCGGTGCGGCCGAGTGACGCGTCGGGTGCAGCGGCGGCCGGAGCCGGCACGGCGACCGTGGCCAGAGCGACGGCAGCCGTGGCGGCAACCGATCCCGCGACGGCGCGACTTGTCGATCCGTGCACCTCACCGCGGGAGAGCACGGTGACATTGGCGGTATGCCCTGCCACTATCGCTGCGGCGGGCGCTGCGGCGAGCATCCGGTCGGAACCTGCGCCCATCAGCACATCGAGTCCGCGGCAGGCCGCCATCACCACGGGCCCGAATGGGCCATTCTTGGCGGCGAGGTTGTATGTGGCGATAGCTGCCGTCAGCGGCACGGCGATGGCCACGGAGCGGCGGCCACCGAAGATGCCAGCCGCGGCGATCCCGCCCGCGGCGAGCACGGCAGCGGTGATCCCCGCCGCACGGCGCGTGATGCGACCAGAGGGAATAGGGCGTTCGGGCCGTTCGACCGCGTCGAGGTCGGCATCGGCCAGGTCGTTGAGCGCCATGCCTGCCCAGTACAGGAGCACCGAGGCCACGGGGATGCCGAGCGCGCGACCATGCAGGGGGCGACCGGCCCAGCTGGCGCCCACGATCGCGTCACCGAGCACCGAGAAAGCCGCCGGGGCGCGCACGAGTTCCCGGTAGTCACTCAGGGGCATTACGGGGTACCGACCGGCAGGCGCGTCGCTACGCGCTGTGCCCACTCCACAAGCACCTTCGACTGCTCGGCGAACGCGTGGACGTCACTGCCCCAGGGGTCCTTGAAGAAGCAGCCGACCGCGCCCATCGGGCCTGACTCGCCGGTCGCCTGCGCGAGAGAGAGCAGGCGCGCGAGGTCGATCACGAGGGGCGCCGCGAGCATCGAGTCGTAGGCACTCCACGTGGTCTGAAGGAGGACGCGGCTACCGAGGAAACCCTCAGCGCTCACGTGGTCCCACGCGGTCTTGATGTCACCGAGGTCGGGAACGTGGTCGATGTGCAGCGGGGCGACGACGTCGTTGCCGAGAAGGGCGTGGAGGCCGCGATTCTTCGACGCGAGCTTGGAACGCACCGCCTCAGGGTCCGCCAGGGTTGAACCGTCGCCGCCACCGAGGAGGTTGGTCCCCGCCCACGAGCGAACCTTCATACCGCGTGAGGTGAACATCGGGGCGAGCACCGTGCGCAGCAGGGTCTCGCCCGTCTTGCCGTCCTGTCCGGCGAAGGGGATTCCGGCATCCGTCGCCCACTGCCACAGCACGGGCAGATTGAGCGACGTCGAGGGTGTGAAGCACGCGTAGGCGGCCCCGGCCTGCACAGCCGCGAGGGCGCCGATCGAGCTCGGCGGGAGCACAGTCACCCCGGGGGTCGCGAGGGATGCCTCGAGCAGGGCACGATCCTCGAACTCGCTGCGGTAGGCGGGCAGCGGTTCGGTGGATGACACGTCGATCACGACAACGTGTGCGAGGTCGAATTTGGCCTTGAAGTCGAGGATGTCCAGGGCGCGCGCCTCGATCTCGCCCTGCTGGGTGGGAGCGGAGGGCACCGGGAGGATGTTGGGGTCGAAGGCCGTGAGGTCGTCGGAGACAGCAGCGACGAGCGCGCCGTCAATCATGCCGGCAGCGCTCAGCGCGAGCGCCTTCTCGGCAAGCGGAGTGGTGCCGACATCGTGTCCGCCGATGACGATGTCACCGAATGCCGCGAGGGGCACACCGGCGAAGTCCTCGCTCGCGGTGGTGAGGCCGACGGGCCCCGCCAGGTTGCGGCTCAGGGCGGCAATTCCCACCGCCGTAGTTGTGGCCACGCTTCCACGTGCACCGACGAGCCACAGGCCCGTTCCCTTGCCAGAAACACCATTCATCGTCGAACTGCTCCATCCTCGGTGTCCGTCATCGCACACAAGCCGATCTCGTCGGCTCTCCCGACCGTAGACGATATTTTGCGGGGCGTCAAAACAAACCACTCCGCGGCCTTTGACGCCCGCCCATTGAGCTGAGTTCGCTGCTATAGACGGGTCGAGCCACTTGCAGAATCGTCTATTTCTTGCTACTCCAGAACAAATGTCGTCCGGGTGTCATCACATCCGCGGCTCAGTGCGTCGGGGTGAGGTCGACGGTGACGGAGGGCGCCTCGACCGTGCGTCCACCGACGGCGATGTCGTCGCCACCGAGACGACGGGTGAGGATGCGTGAACCGGCACCCTGATCGATCGCGAGGTCACGGCCCAGCTGCGCCGTGATGCGTACGGCCGCAGCACCGGTGGCCTCGTCTTCGGCGATGCCCATTGCGGGCGCGAACATCCGCGACCTCAGGTGGCCCGACCCCTCGTCGACCCACGCCCAGAAGTAGTGCTTGCCCTCACCGAAGTCGGCCGGGTCGAGGGCATCGACCTCGGCCGGCGTCGCCAGCGGATGCCAGGTGAATTCCGGCGCCCAGGATGCGCGGCCGGTGATCCAGGTGAGCTCGCCGTCGTACCGCACCGCCACATCGCCCGCCGTCACCCGGAGCGCGCAGACCGGGAGGCCCGCCCGGGCCAGCCACCAGGCCGTGCCCACACACGGATGCCCTGCGAACGGCAATTCTGCCGCCGGGGTGAAGATGCGGATGCGCGCGCTGCGCCCGTGCGGCGCCGGCCCCTCCTCGATCTCCTCGACGAACACCGTCTCGCTGAACCCGAGAGCCGTGGCGATCTCCTGCTCGCGGCCACGCGTCTCGGCCGACGACCGCAGCAGTCCGAGCGGATTGCCATGACCTCCCTCCGCGTCGGTGAAAACGGACACGACGTCGACGGAGAGCTGCGATTCCATGGTTCGAGTCTGCGCGCCGCTCGGCGTGCACCTCAAGCCGCCGCATCGCATCCGGTGGCCTTCTCAGGCTGCGTTCGAAGGGTATTGCGTACCCTATACACACTGTGTATCTTGTACACGTGTGTAAGGCATACACAGAACGAATGGAGAAACCATGAGCACCGACCCTGTCATCGAGGTGACCGGCCTTGCCAAGTCGTACGGCGCGCACGCCGTGCTACGAGGCGTCGACTTCGCCGTCGCGGCGGGCGAGATCTTCGCCCTGCTCGGACCCAACGGCGCGGGCAAGACCACCACCGTCAACATCCTCACCACCCTCGTCGCAGCCGATCGCGGACGAGCGATCATCGGCGGGATCGACGTCGCGAAGCATCCTGAGCGCGTGCGCCGCGTCATCAGCCTGACCGGGCAGTACGCCTCGGTCGACGCGTTCCAGACCGGCCGCGAGAACCTTCTGATGATGTCGCGCCTGGCCCACCTCGGCAGTCGCGCCGCCCGCCGACGCACCGACGAGCTGCTCCAGCAATTCGACCTCACGGAGGCCGCGGGCCGACGCGCCGGCACCTACTCCGGGGGGATGCGGCGACGCCTCGACCTCGCCATCAGCCTGATCGCCGAGCCGCCCGTCGTCTTTCTCGACGAACCCACCACCGGGCTCGACCCACGAAGTCGGGCGCAGATGTGGGAGGTCGTGCGTGCGCTGGCCGCCGCAGGCACCACGATCCTGCTCACCACGCAATACCTCGAGGAAGCCGACCAGCTGGCCGACCACGTCGCCGTGCTCGACGACGGCCGGGTCATCGCCTCCGGCACCGCCGACGAGTTGAAGTCACGGGTGAGCGGGGGCCGGGTGGAGGTGCTGTTCGGGAACGCCGACGACGCCCGCACCGCGATCGCCGCCGGGCTCGGCGAGGCCGCCGCCGACACCGACGGATTCGGCATCGCGATCGCGAGCGACACCCCGGTGCGCACGATCCGAGAGGCGCTCGACGGGGCATCGGCGCACGGCCTCGACGTCGCCGACATCACCATCGTGAAGCCATCGCTCGACGACGTCTTCCTCGCCCTGACCGGACACGTGCGCGCCGACGACCAGACCCGCGACCAGACCGACACCCGCACCGACCAGACGAACGAGGTGGCAGCATGACCAGTTACTCCCCTACCCTGACCCGCTCCGACGGCGCTCTTGCCCCGGCGACATCCTCGGGTCCTGGCGGATTCCGCGGAGCCCCCGCGCACGGCACAGCCCTCGGGCGCGGCTTCAGTGACATCGGCGCGATGGTGGCTCGGGAGCTCCGCCGCACGGTGCGCAGTGTCGACAGC
The DNA here is from genome assembly GCF_024979235.1 of Herbiconiux aconitum. NCBI lineage: Bacteria > Bacillati > Actinomycetota > Actinomycetes > Micrococcales > Microbacteriaceae > Herbiconiux > Herbiconiux aconitum. Next base: position 458,495 of record NZ_JANLCM010000002.1, on the reverse strand, counting down.
CTCGTCACCGCCTTCGCCATCCCGGTGGCCATCATGCTCGTGTTCGTCGTGGTGTTCGGCGGAGCGATCGACGACGGCGGCAGGTACATCGACTACGTCGTGCCGGGCGTGCTCATCCTCTGCCTCGGCTTCGGCTCGGCATCGACCGCGATCGGTGTCGCGCAGGATCTCACGAGCGGCACCTTCGACCGCTTCAAGACCCTGCCGATCTTCGGACCGGCAGTGCTCTTCGGCCACGTGATGGCGAGTGTGCTGCGCAACCTCGCGGCCTGCATCCCCGTCGTCGGAGTCGCGCTGCTGCTCGGATTCCGGCCCACGGCGGATGCGCTGGGCTGGCTGGGGGCGCTCGGCTTCGCCACGCTCGTCATCGTCGCGTTCACCTGGCTCGCCTCTGCGGCAGGCCTGTTCCTCAGCGTCGACGCCGCCGCGAGCATCAACTTCGTGTTTCTCTTCCTGCCCTACGTCTCGAGCGGATTCGTACCGGTCGACACCATGCCGGAATGGCTCCGCGGCTTCGCCGAGAACCAGCCCTTCACGCCGATCATCGAGACCCTCCGCGCCCTGCTGAGCGGCCAGCAGCCCGGCGCGTCACTGTGGGAAGCCCTCGCCTGGCTGGTCGGCGTGCTCGTGGCGAGCTACCTCACCGCGACGCTCGCGTACCGTCGCCGCACCTCCCAGTGAGGCCGGGAAGTCGCCCCTAGAATGACAGCTCAGGCGCATCTGCCGCGGCGGGAGGGAACCACGATGACCGATCTCGACGACGTCGCCCTCCCGCACGCGGTCGCCCTCTCCTGGGGCGTCGCCGAGCAGCCACACAAAGGTCCGCGCCGCGAGCTGAGCATCGAGCGCATCGTCGAGGCCGCCATCGAACTGGCCGACGCCGAGGGCATCGGCGCCGTCTCGATGAACCGGGTCGCCACCTCCCTCGGCTTCACCACGATGTCGCTCTACCGCTACATCACGAGCAAAGACGACCTGCTGCTGCTGATGCAGGATGCCGCGCTCGACATCCCGACGCCGCCGGAGCCCAGGGTTTCCGACTGGCGGGCCGAACTGCACGAGTGGGTGACGCTGACGCTGGCGGTCTTCCGAGCGCATCCGTGGTACGCCGACATCCCGATCGGCGGCGTGCCGATCACCCCGAACAACCTGCGGATCGTCGACTGGGGGCTGCGCTGCCTCCGCGACACCGGCCTCTCCGACACCGAGAAGATGGCCACGATCCTCCTCGCCACCGGCTACAGCCGCACCTTCGGCACCCTCGAGCGCGACATCCGGCAGGCCACTGCCCAGGCCGGGCCGCAGGCCGCGGTGCCGGGCACGAACTACGGCGCCGCGCTCGCCACCCTCGTCACCGAGGAGCGCTTTCCCTACCTCGGTCCCGTCTTCGCCTCGGGTGCCTACCTCGACGACCTGGAGCGCGACGACGACGGCTTCGACGATTTCGAGTACGGGCTGCAGCGCATCCTCGACGGAATCGCGCAGCACCTGCAGCGGCGGTCGGAGGGCACGCCGGATGACCCGGCCCCCCTCGACCGGGCGACGGCCGACCGCCGTGACTTCTACCCGAAGGACGAGAAGGTGCGCGCGGCCGCCCAGGCCCGACGCGAGGCGGAGCAGAAGCTGCGTGAGGCGCTGAAGCGTGAGCGCGAGGCGCTCGTCGCGGCGCGGGCGCGAGCTGACAAGGTGGCCGCCAAGGAGGCCGCCGCCGAAGAGAAGCGGGCGGCGAAGCGCCGCGACGCCTGACCCGGCGCGGACTTCTCCCAACCAGACGCGAAGCACCGAGCCCTGCGGGCGAGGTCGGCGCGTCGCGTGGAGAAGTCCGGAGATCCCGGTCGGTGCGGTAGAGCTAGGTCAGCTGCGCACGGCGATGTTGGCCGAGATCTCGGTCCAGTTCGTGCCCACCGTCATGTACTCGGTGTGCAGCCACACGCGCTGCTCCGGCGACTCCAGCCGCAGGGTCGCGCCGTAGCGGCCGAAGCTCTCGGCGTCGACGCAGCTCGCCTCGGTCTGCTCGCCGGAGAGGGTGCCCTCCGCGATGAAGCAGACGTCGTCGTCGCGCGTCACACCCACCCAGAACTCCGTCTCGTCGTGCACGGCGAGCAACCGCAGCGAGGAGCGCACGATCTCCGAATCGGTTCCCGGAACGACGGGCGGCGTCTCGCCCTTGGCGAGAACGGTGCCTTGGTCGAGGTGCGCGATCTTCGAATACGCGTCGGTCGGATGCGCGGTGCACCCGGCGACGACGAGCGCACCCGCGACGACGGTGAGCGCGGGGATCGCGAGGGCGAGGGTTCGCGAACGCATGAGGGTCTCCTGGAGGCTGGCCGAAACGGCACCCGGACTTCTCCGAACGAGACTAGGGCACGAAAGTGACCGTCTGCTCCGAGCAGACGGCGTCGCCATGGCGGGCTCGGTGCGGTTGACTCGGGTCATGAGAATCCTCGTGCTGGGCGGCACCGAATTCGTCGGCACCGCCGTCGTGCAGGCCGCGCTCGCCCGCGGTGCCGCCGTGACCACGCTCACCCGCGGCACGCATCCGACGGCGCCTGGTGTGACCTCCGTCATCGGCGATCGACGGGAACCAGGTGGTCGCGCCCTGGCGGGCCTGCTCGACGAGGCATCCCGGGCCGGCCGGTGGGACCTCGTGGTCGACACCTGGTCGTGGGAGCCCTTCGCCGTGCGCGACAGCGCGCGGGCGCTGGCGCCGCTCGCCGATCGCTACACGCTCGTCTCGAGCCGCTCGGTGCACGCCGATCCGCTGCCGGCAGGTGCCGACGAGTCGGCGCCGCTCGTGCCGGCGAACCCGTCCGACGGCGACGCCGAGGCCGTGGCGGCCGGCCGCCACCTCGGCACCCCGGGCACGGGTTTCGGGGTGCCGCCCGCGCTCGAGGTCGACTACGCGCGCGGCAAGGCGGGGGCCGAACTCGCGCTGCAGGAGGTGTTCGGCAAGCGGGCACTCCTGCTGCGCCCCGGTCTCGTGCTCGGCCCCTACGAGAACATCGGGCGGCTTCCCTGGTGGCTGACGCGGATCGCGCGCGGCGGCGACGTGCTCGCGCCCGGGCATCCGGACGCCGGCATCCAATACGTCGACGCCCGTGACCTCGCGGAGTTCGCGCTCGATGCCGGCCTCGAGGGCGCATCCGGGCCCTTCAACGTCGTGACGCCGGCCGGACAGCACACCCTCGGCGAACTGCTGACCGCCTGCATCACCGCGACCGGTTCGGATGCCCGGCTGCGCTGGGTGCCGGAGGACCGCATCCTCGCCGCCGGGATCGAGCCCTGGACCGAGCTGCCGATCTGGCTGCCGACCGGCCCCGACCACGACGCGATGCACCGCGGCGACGTCTCCGCAGCGCTCGCGGCCGGACTGCGCTTCCGCCCCCTCGCCGACACGGTGCTCGACACCTGGACCTGGCTCCGCTCGATCGGCGGTGTCGCGCCGCTCCGCCCCGACCGGCCGACGCCGGGGCTGGCGGTGGAGAGGGAAGAGTCGCTGCTCGCGGGGTGGTAGCTGCTGTGCTAGCTGCCTCGGGCGCCGTGCTTCGCGCGGCGTCCTCGGGCGGCGCCGGTCCCTGCCCGGCGCCGCGCCACGTGTTCCGGTGAGGTCGCTTCGCGGCCTCGCCGTCACCCTGGGTCGTTGAGTAGGGCCTGTTGCGTGCCGTGCCGTGCGCTCGTGTGCGGAACGACGGAGTTTCGGGCCCCACCCCGGAAACGACGGAGCCTCCACCCGTAAAGCCGCGCCGCCTCCGTCGTTTCGTTCTCGTTTCCCAAGTCGTGGGGAACGAGACCGCAGGCCGCGGGCCGCGCTCAACGACCCAGGGTGAGGCCGAGGCCGCGTCAGCGACCTCAGCCGAACATGTCGCCTCGCGCCGGGCAAGGACCGGCGCGACCCGGAGAGCCCGCGCGAAGCACGGGCCCTCCGGCAGAATAGCCTCATGCCCGACACCTCCACCTACATCGACGACTTCGCCGAATTCATCCGGTCGTCACCCTCCTCCTACCACGCGGCCGCCGAGGCCGGGCGCCGGCTCGAAGCGGCGGGGTTCCGGGCGCTCGAGGAGACCGAGGCGTGGACCGCCGAACCCGGCCGCTACCACGTCATCCGTGACGGGGCGATCATCGCCTGGGTGCTTCCCGAGGGCACCGGGCCGCTCACGCCGTTCCGCATTCTCGGAGCGCACACCGACTCCCCCGGGTTCAAACTCAAGCCACGCCCGACCATCGGCTCGAACGGCTGGCTGCAGGCCGGGGTCGAGGTCTACGGCGGCCCACTGCTGAACTCCTGGCTCGATCGTGAACTCGAACTCGCCGGGCGCATCGTGACCCGTGACGGGGAGCAACGGTTGGTGCGCACCGGACCGTTCCTGCGCATCCCGCAGCTCGCCATCCACCTCGACCGCGAGGCGAACAACGGCCTCACCCTGGATCGTCAGCGCCACACCGCACCCGTCTTCGGCGTGGGCGACGTCTCGCAGGCCGACCTCGTCGGCCTGCTCGCCGAGTTCGCCGGGCTCGGGTCGGGCCCCGATGCGGGCGAAGAGATCGCGGGCTACGACATCCTCACCGCCGACACCAACCCGCCCGCCCGCTTCGGCCTCGACGACGCGCTGTTCGCAGCCGGCCGCCTCGACAACCTCACCTCCGTGCACGCCGGCCTCACCGCACTGCTCGAGGTGGCGGATGCGGCGTCGCCCGACGGCATCCCGGTGTTCGCCGCCTTCGACCACGAGGAGCTGGGGTCGGAGTCGCGGTCGGGGGCGAGCGGACCGTTCCTCGACGACGTGCTCACCCGCATCGGCGCGGCACTGGGCGCCTCGGTCGATGAGCGAGCGCGGGCCCTGGCCGCGTCGTGGTGCCTCTCGTCCGACGCCGGCCACTCCGTGCACCCGAACTATCCCGAGCGGCACGATCCCGCGAACCTGCCGGTGGCCGGACGGGGTCCGCTCCTGAAGATCAACGCGAACCAGCGCTACGCGACGGATGCGCCGGGCGCGGCCCTCTGGAGCCGGGCCTGCGCGCAAGCGGGCGTGCCCTATCAGGAGTTCGTGTCGAACAACACAGTGCCGTGCGGGTCGACGATCGGACCCCTCACCGCGACCCGCCTCGGCATCCGCACCGTCGACGTCGGCGCGCCGCTGCTCTCGATGCACTCCGCCCGCGAACTCGCCCACGTCGACGACCTGGTCGCTCTTTCGGCAGCGATCGCCGCGTTCTTCGCGCCCGACGACGAGTAGGGGCCTGCTTCCGGCACCGCGTTTCGGGAGGAGCTGCGGGGAGCGACGGCCCGTGGGGCATCGCTCGACCCAGCTCCTCCCGAAAAACGGTCAGCGCTGGTCGCGCGCCTCGCGCGTCTCGCGCGCCTCGTCGACCGCGATCGGTGACGCCGCATCGTCGGCCGCAAGCCCGGCATCCTCGGTTGCCTCCACCGGGTGCGAGTCGCCCGGATCGGACTCGCTGCCGTCGTCTTCTCCCTCCGCCGGCCGCGCGGCGCGAGCGGCCGCCATCGCGGCACGCCCCGACGGCAGCAGGATGGCCACCACGATGACCAGAATGGTCGCCACCCCGGCGATCACGAGCAACGTCTGCACGCTGATCACGTCGGCCAGCGGACCGAAGACCAGCATGCCGATCGGGGTGGCCAACGCCATCACGATGCCCACGTAGCTGAACACGCGCCCGTGCTTCTCGGGGTCGACGGTCTCTTGCACCAGCGTCATGAACGGTGCGGAGAACAGCGGCACGAGCAGGCCGAATCCGAACATGAACCCGTAGAACACCCAGAGATTGGGGCTCAGCCCCAGCCCGATCGTGAACGCCGCGAAGCCGAAGGTGGCGAACAGGATCAAGCCGATCCGACTGAACTTCGCCAGCACTGTCGACACCAGCACGCCGCCCAGCAGCATGCCGACGCTGAACGCGATCTCGAGCACCGTCACCATCCAGACATCCGTTCCGAAGGTGCGGGCGACCAGGAGCGGCGTGATGAACGACGGTGCGACGGTGAGCAGGAAGATGATGGCGAAGACGAGAAGCAGCCAGCGCACCACCTGGTGCCGCCAGATGTAGTGGAAGCCTTCGACCAGGTCTTGGCGGTAGCTCGTGGTCTTCTCGGCGATCGAAGACAGCGTCGGCACGATCACGAAGGCCAGGAACACGATGCCGATCGCCGCCGTGATCACGTCGATGAAGAAGACCGGCACGATGCCGAACAACCCGAACACCGCACCGGCAGCGGCGGGAGCGAGCAGCGCCATCGCGGACTGGATGGTCTGGAAGATGCCGTTCACCCGCATCAGCTGATCGGGCGGCGCGATCTGCGGAATCATCGCCTGCACGGCCGGCGTCTGCACTCCGGCGCCGATCGAGCGCACGCCGACGGCGAGCAGGATGATCCACAGATCGGTGACCCCGTTCAGCATCAGCAGGGCGAGCACCAGGGTGACAGCCGCGATGGTGCCGTCGGCCAGCATCACCAGCACGCGCCGGTTCATGCGGTCGGCGAACACACCGCCGAAGATCGACACGATGCCCTGCGGCAGGAACGCGGCGATGGCGTACAGCGCCACCGCGAAACCCGATCGGGTTTCGAACGTGACGTACCACATCACCGCGTATTGCACGATCATCGACCCGAAGAGCGAGATCGTCTGCCCGCTGAGGAACAGCGCGGTGTTGCGTTTCCAGTGGGCGGGGGCCGCGATCTGCTCGGTCATGTGAACAGCGTACACATGACCACCGACACCGGTCGGGAGTGTCGTCGAATCGGTCGGCTATTGAGCCGACTGCGCGATGGTGAGGGTGCCGAAGCCGTGCGTCACGAGGTTCTTGGCCAGATAGATCGGCTTGCCGTCGAGCAGAACGTTGTGCGTCAGCACCAGCACGGGGGTGGATGCCTTCAGCCCGATCCCCTTGCCGCGCTCGGCGCCCGCGCGGCCCACCGTCACGTCGTAGATCGCCGGCCCGAGCGCGGGCCCCACGATGTCCATCACCGCCGCGAGCAGGCTCCGCCCCGGCGCGCGGGTCTCGTCGAGCCGCGCCGCGAGAACGGGGCTCCGTTCGGCGAGCACCTCCGCCGACGGGATGATCTCGAGCAGCTGCGCCACCGCCTCGCCGTCGCGCTTCAGCACGTTCTCCTGCACCCAGACCTCGTGCCTCGGATCGACCTGGAGTCCACGCGTGATGAAGTCGGAAGTGGGCTGGAGCTCCTCGAGCATCCGTTCCACCGTCACCTCGCCTGAGCCTTCGGCGATCACCTTCTCGAGTGGTCGCAGGAGTTCGAGCCCCACCTGCGGCAACGCTTCGGCGACGAATCGCCCGATGCCGCGACGCGTGCGGATGAGGCCGTCTTCTTCGAGCAGCATGAGCGCTTCGCGCACCACGGTGCGGCTGACGCGGAGCGCGATGCCGAGTTCGGCCTCGTTCGGCAGCAGGGAGCCGAGCTCCACCCGGCCGCCCCGGATGGCGTCGGCGAGCGAGGTGTAGACGGCCACCCGGAGGGGCTGACCGGTGGGCACGACGAGAGGGTCGAGTCGCAGAGCCGAAACCGCCGTCGTCATGTGAACTCCTCGGTGTCGTCGCGGCGGTGTCATCGCTGCGATGTCCGCTGGTTGTATGACATCATACTCAGCACATCGAGCAAACATCGACAAAAACGCGCGCAACGCGCCATCGACACGAGGAGAGAGCATGACGAGCAACGTCGACAAGAGCGTGGCCGGAGTCGGAGAGCGGCAGTACCACATCGGCGTCGCGCCGGGTGAGGTCTCCACCGTCGCCCTGCTCCCCGGTGATCCGTTCCGGGTGCCGCTGATCGCCGAGTTCCTCACCGACGTGAAGACCGTCGCCCATCAGCGCGAGCACCTCACGATGACGGGCTGGTACAAGGGTCGGCACATCACGGCGACCTCCACCGGCATGGGCTGCCCGTCGACGGCGATCGCGGCCGAAGAACTCATCCGGGTCGGCGTCACCTCGCTCATCCGGGTCGGCTCCTCCGCGGGGCTCCAGCCGGGCATCAAACCAGGCGACCTGCTGGTGAGCGAGGGAACCCTGCGCAACGACGGCACGACGGCCGCCTACGCGCATCCGGGATACCCCGCCGTGCCCGACCTGCGCATCGCGACCGCCCTCGGCGACGTGGCCCGCGAGCTCACCGAAGGCACCACGACCACGGTGTATTCGGGGCTGAACGTCAGCGACGACGCGTTCTACGCCGAGGGACCGGAGTGGATCTCGCAGCTGAACTCGCTGGGCATCCTCAATGTCGAGATGGAGAGCTCGGCGCTCTACGTCGTGGCCCGTCTCCGCGGCGTGCGGGCCGGCATGATCTGCGCGGCCTCGAGCAACCTCTTCGACGGCACGAGCCTCTACGACGGGGTGAAGGAGGCGCTCGCCGAGGGCTGGACCCGCAGCATCGAAGCAGCCCTGGAGACGGCCGTGCGCCTGGAACTGTGACCCGGATGCGCGCCCGCCGCGCCGCCGGATGCCCGGTTGCAGCCGCATCACGATCGGGGAAACATGATTGACACATTGGACGTATAACATCCATCATCATACTCGCGAGCTAGGAGAAGAACGATGACCGCAGAGAGCCGGATGCCGCTCTACGTCGACTGCGACACCGGCATCGACGACGCCCTGGCGCTCTGCTACCTCATCGCGTCGCCCGAGATCGACCTCGTCGGAATCGGAACGGTGAGCGGCAACGTCTCCTCCGCTCTCGCCGCCCGCAACACGCTCGACCTGCTGGCGCTCGCCGGCGCGAGCTGCCCGGTCGCGGTGGGGGCGGAGCATCCTCTGGCCGGCCGATTCAGCGAAGGCGCCGCCCATGTGCACGGCGACGACGGCCTGGGCAACCACCCGCTCCCGGCCGCCGACACCGAGCCCGTCGAGGGCGACGCCGCCGATCTGTTGATCGCGCTGGCGCACGAGTGGGCCGGCGAGTTGCGCATCCTCGCGATCGGTCCGTTGACGAACCTCGCCGAAGCACTGCGGCGGGAACCACGACTGCCCGAACTCGTGCGCGACGTCACGATCATGGGCGGCGCCGCGCTCGTTCCAGGCAACATCTCCCCCGTGGCCGAGGCCAACATCGGCAACGACCCCGAGGCGGCCGCCCTCGTGCTGGGTGCAGCCTGGCCGGTGACCCTGGTGCCGCTTGATGTGACGCTGAGCAACCCGCTCCTCGAAGCCGACCGGATGCGCCTCGTCGACTCGGGCCGCCCGGTCGCCACCGCGCTCGGCGGCATGCTCGACTTCTACTTCGACTTCAACGCGACCTTCTACGGGGAGCGGCGTTCGGCCCTGCACGATCCGCTCGCCGCAGCGATCACGGTCGGTGCCGTCGTGCCGGCCGTCGCACCGCGGGTGCACGTGGTGGTCGACGCGACCGACGGGCCGGGTCGCGGCCAGACCATCTGCGACCTGCGCGGCCGCTTCCTCGGCTTTCCCGACCAGCCGGATGCGCACGTGCGCGTCGTACTGTCGCTCACCGACGACTTCGCTCCGCACCTGCTCGAGCGGCTGCTGGCGCTCTGACGATCGAGACGACCGTGGCGAGAAGGAGAATCCGATGCTGATCAATCTGCACAGCCACCTCGAGGGTCGACTGCGGCCGGCAACGGCGGCCGAACTCGCCGCCCCACTCGGGCTCCCGGTTCCTGCCGAGGGTTGGGACCACGCGCTTCAGCTCACCGGCCCGGCCGACCTCACTGTCTACCTCCGCAAGGTGGCGGCCAGCTATCCGTTCTTCGGCCGGCGGGAGAACATCGCCCGGATCGCCCGGGAGGCGGTGGAGGATGCGTCGGCCGACGGCGGCGACTACCTCGAACTGCGCTTCGGGCCCACCACGCACGCCTCCGAATCCCTGCCGCTCGACGAGGTGATCGCGGCCGCCTGCGAAGGCATCGCCGAAGGAACCGCGAGCACCGGCATGCCCGCCGGCATCGTGATCGCGGCACTCCGGCATCACAGCACCGAACAGAATTCCGGCGTCGCCCGCGCCGCGGCGCGCTTCGCCGGAGCCGGGGTGGTGGGTTTCGACCTGGCCGGAGACGAGCTGCTGTACCCCGAGCTCCTGCCGCACGTCGAACCCTTCCGCATCGCGCGCGCCGCGGGCCTCGGCCTCACCTGTCACGCGGCGGAGTCGGCCCCAGGGCACGCGGCCCGGGAGGCGGTCGAGCTGCTCGGCGCGACCCGCATCGGCCACGGCGCGCACCTCGCTTCCGATCCGGAGACCCTGGCCTGGATCGCCGACCAGGGCGTCGTGGTGGAGATCTGCCCCACCTCGAACTGGTACACCGGCGCGATCCCGGCCGTGCACGAGCATCCGGGCGCCCACTTCGCCTCGGCCGGCGTCGGAGTGGTGCTCGGCGACGACAACCCGATGCAGACGGGGTCGCTGCTCTCGGCCGAACGCTCCCTCCTTTCCTCCGTGCTCGGCTTCGACGAGGCCGCGCTCGGCCACCTCGACGCCGTGAGCATCGAGGCCGCCTTCCTCGACGGGTCGACGCGCATCCTGATGCGCGAACGGCTCGCCGCGGAGGCGCCGGCCGGCTAGCACCCGCCGAGCCGCGTCACCGCTCCACCCGCACCACAGCTCCATCCGTTCCACTCCTGCACCACCCGCCCACACAAGCGAAACCTGGAGAAACACGATGAACCCGAAGGCGAGAAAGACCACGATCGGCCTGGCGCTGACCCTCTCGGTCAGCACCCTGCTGCTCACCGCGTGCGGCACCGTGCCCGACGCCGAGTCCACCGGCGGCGGCACCGACAGCGCGGGCAGCTTCCTGCCCTGCGCCGTCTCCGACCTCACCGGCTTCAAAGACGGCCAGTTCAACGAACTGACCTACGACGGCGTCGCGAAGGCCGCCGACGCCCTCGGCGTCGAGACCCGCACCGCCGAGTCGACCTCCGAAGACCAGTACGCGGGAAACATCTCGGCGATGGTCGACGAAGACTGCAGCCTCATCGTGACGGTCGGCTTCGCGCTGGCCGCCGCCACCCGCGACTCGGCCGCCGAGAATCCCGACGTCGACTACGCGCTGATCGACTCCACCGTCTCCGACGACGACGGCACGCCGGTGGAGGTGGACAACGTCAAGCCGGTGCTCTTCGACACCGCTCAGGCCGCCTACCTCGCCGGCTACCTCTCGGCTGCCGCGTCGAAGACCGGCGTGGTCGGCACCTTCGGCGGAATGCCGTTCCCCTCGGTCACCGTCTTCATGGACGGCTTCGTCGACGGCGTGGCGAAGTACAACGAAGCCCACGGCGCGGCCGTCAAGGTCGTCGGCTGGAACAAGGAGACGCAGGACGGCCTCTTCGTCGGCAACTTCGACGACCAGGTGCAGGCCAAGACGCTCAGCGAGGGCCTGCTCGACCAGGGGGCCGACATCATCATGCCGGTGGCCGGATCGCTCTTCCTCGCCACCGTCGAGGCCATGAAGGACCGCAAGATCGACGGCGGAGTGCTGGGCGTCAACAACGACGCCTACGACGCGTCACCGGAGAACCAGTCCTACTACCTCACCTCGGTGCTGAAGAACCTCACCAATGCCGCCGACGAGGTCACCACGGCCGCCGGCAACGGCGAGTTCGACAACACCCCGTATGTCGGCACCCTCGAGAACGACGGCGTCGGCATCGCGCCGCTGCACGACTGGGAAGACCGCGTCGATCCTGCGATCGTCGCCGAGGTCGATCAGCTGAAGGCCGACATCATCAGCGGGAAGATCGTGGTGGAGTCGCCGTCGTCGCCGAAGTCGTAACAGCGGCTCGGACGCCGTCGCCCAGCGCGGCGAGGTCGGTCGAGATGGAGATCGCGTCGAAGCCGTGACGCCGGAGTCGGGATGCCCGCTCCGGCGTTCCGGCGAAGACGCCCGAACGGATGCCGGCCGCACGACACGCCCGCACGACACGTTGCAGCGGACCGGCCTCCGAGTGGTCGTCGACCATCGCGTCCACGTCGAGGCCGAGCGCGAGCGAGAGGTCGAACGGGCCCACGAAGATCATGCCGAGGTGCGGCGTGGCGGCGATGGCGTCCACCTGCTCGAGCGCACCCGCGGTCTCCACCATCACGGCGCAGAACGCACGCCCGTTCGCCTCGTCGGGGGTGAGCGGCAGGTCGTGGATCGGTCCCCAGCTGCGACGCCCGATCGGTGGGTAGAAGGTGGCCTCGACACTCGCACTCGCATCCGCCGGGCTTTCGATCAGGGGAACGATGACACCGTCGGCTCCCCCGTCGAGAGCCCGGCCGATGAGCTCGGGCCGCGCGGCCAGCACGCGCACCAGAACACTGACCGGTGCGCGGCGGAGGCGCTCGATGGTGTCGAGCGTCGTGGCATCGTCGAAGCGGCCGTGCTGGGCGTCGAGGCAGATCCAGTCGATCCCCTCTGCGGCCAGCGGCGCCGTTGCGGCGGGGAGCCCGAGGGTCGCCCAGATGCCGGTGCTCGGGGTGGGCCAGTCGTCGATGTCGCGCATGCTCCTATTCTGCCGACTCCGCCGAGCGCGGAACCGACATCCGCTCGCCTCCGGCTGCCAGTGATCGCGCGGCCGCATCGACCAGCTCCTGCACCCGGAAGGCGCGACGCACGTCGACCGTGACCGGGGCGCCGGTGCGCACCGCAGCGGCGAACTCCGCCCGGAGGATCGGCCAGACCTCGTCGTGATCCATGCCGGCCGTGGAATACGTCGCGGTGCCGGCGTTCGAGTAGACCTCGAGGTCGGTGAGCACCTGCGACGTCTCGACGCGCCCCGAGAGCAGCGCCGATCCCGCTCCCCCGTCGGCGTGCTCGGTCACCACGAGCACCGCCTCGCGCGGGTCTCCGGATGCCCGCACGGCCACGACCGCGCCCGCCGCCTCGTCGACGAGGTCGAGCAGGTGCGGCCCGAGGTCGAAGAGCACGCCCAGTTCGTCGCGCCAGCCGGCCTTGGCACCGGCCTCGAGGAAGCCCGAGCCGAGGAAGCCGCCGTGCACGTACCGGGCGGTCACGGCGATGGCGGGTGAAGCTGCCGTGAGCGACGCCGCCTGCCGCAAGAAGGCCCGGGTGCGCGGATGGAAGCGTTTGGTCATCACCACGATGTTCGGCACGTTGGCCTCACGCACCACGTCGCGCAGCTGCCGAGCCTCGTCGAGGGAGGCGCCGAGCGGCTTCTCGAGCATGAGGGCCTTGCCGGCCCGAGCGGTCTGCATCGCGAGGCCGGCCTGCACCTGCGGCGGAACCGCGAAGTCGACGGCCTCGTTCGAAGCGAGCAGCTCGTCGAAACTGTCGAAGGCGGTCACCCCGTGCTCGGCGGCGAGTTCGGCGACCCCACGGCCCGAGGGCGACCAGATTCCGGTCAGCTGCGTCTCGGCGCCGGCCGAGTGCAGCGGCGCGTGCATCGTGCGCGCCCACTGACCCGCCCCGACGAGCCCGATCCGCACGGGCGACGGCGCGGGGGCCACCCGCTCGACGCCAGGAACGTCATCGCCCATCAGGCGAGGCGCGCGTTGACGGCGTCGGCCGAGTACAGGCTGTCGGCGACGATGCGGGCCAGGCCGATCAGCCCGGCGTCTTCACCGAGTGACGACAGCCGCACGTCGAGGTTGCGGGTGGCGCGGGCGAGGGAACGCGGGTAGAGCGTCTCCCGCAGCCCGCCGAGCAGTGCACTCGATGCGAGGTCGCCGCTCACCACGAGCACGCCCGGGTTGACCATCGACACGACCGTGGCCATGACCTCGCCGATCCGCTGTCCGGCGGTGTGCGTCAGCTCGAGCGCGTCGACGTTGCCTGCGGCCAGCAGAGCGCCGACGTCCCGGCCCGAGCGGGCGGGAACGCCGCGTTCGCTGAGTTCCATCGCGACCGCGCGTCCGCTCGCCACCGCCGCGAGGCATCCGCGTGATCCGCACTGGCAGAGCGCGTCGACTCCGGCGAGCCGGATGTGGCCGATGTCTCCGGCGCCCCCGTCGATGCCGTGGTAGACCGTGCCGCCGAGCACGAGGCCCGATCCGATACCGGTCGAGACCTTCACGAGGCAGAGGGCGTTGCTGTCGGAGAACCCGGTCGACTGCTCGCCGAACGCCATCGCATCCGCGTCGTTCTCGACGAAGGTGGGCACCGGAATCGCCTCCGCCAGATGGTCGGCGATCGGATACGCGTCCCAGCCCGGCATGATCGGCGGCTGCGAGGGGCGACGCGACTTCGGATCGACCGGGCCGGGCACCGAGACACCGGTGCCCGCCATCCGCTCCAGGCCGATGCCGTTACGTTCCATCAGGCCGAGGATCGAGGCGGCCAGTGCGGTGAGCACGGCCTCCGGACCCTCGACGATCGCCACGTCGACCGTCTCGTGGTCGAGGATGCGCCCGCTCAGGTCGGTGATGGCGGTGCGCGAGTGAGCGGTGTCGATGGTGGCCACGGCGAGCATGGAGTGCTGCACATCGAACACCAGACGGTTGGGCCGCCGCCCGCCGGTCGCGGCTCCACCGCCCGACTCCTTGATGAGGTGCGCGTCGATCAGCGAGTCGACACGCTGAGCGACGGTGACGCGGGAGAGCCCGGTGAGGTCCTGGATGTCGCGACGGGTGTTCGCCTCGTCACGGCGCACCAATTGCAGGATGTCCCCCGGACCAGAACTCATCAGCCGCTTCTCCGTCCCCGCATCAGGTCGCTGCCCGATCATCGTACGCGGCGCCGCCTCCGACATCAGCCTTTGTCCGCTCCGCTGGTGAGTCCTTCGGTCAGCGTGCGCTCGGCGAGGCCGTAGAGCACGATGATCGGGATCGTCAGCAGCACCGATCCGGCCATCAACACCGTCTTCGACACCTCGATGCCGTTGGAGAGCTGCGAGAGGCCGAGAGACACGGTCCACAGGTCGCGGTTGGCCGTGAGGAACAGGAGCGCGAAGAGGAACTCGTTCCACGCGATCATGAACACGTAGAGCGCCGTCGACATGATCGAGGGCATGGCGAGCGGGATCGTGATGCGGGTCAGGATGCGGAAGCGGCTCGCGCCGTCCATCATCGCGGCCTCTTCGACACTCACCGGGATCGACTTCAGATAGCCGCGCAGCATGTGCACCGAGACCGGGATGGTCTGCGCGATGTAGACGATCACGAGCCCCACCAGCGACTCACGGATGCCGATCGCCGAGAATCCGACGAACAGCGGGATCGCGATGATGATCACCGGGAACAGGTAGACCGCGAGGAAGAGGGTGCTGACCTGACGCTGGCCGAAGAACTTCAGCCTTGCCACCGCGTACGATCCGGGGATCGCCACGAGCAGCGTGATGGCGGCGGTCGCGACGGCCACGATCGCCGAGTTCAGCATGAAGTGGCCGAAGCCCTGTCCGCCGTCGTCGACCGATTTCAGCACGTTCGCGTAGGTGTCGAGCGTGAAGTCCTGGATCGGGATCCAGAGCCGGTCCGGGTGGAGCAGCAGCTCCTCGATCGGAACGAAGCTCAGCTCGATCATGTAATAGAACGGGAACACGGTCGCGATCAGGAGGATGACGATCACGACCCAGCGGAGGACTCCGAAGGTGCGGTTCTGCACGACGATGCGACTCATCAGTCTTCCTCTCCTCTCCGGGCGAAGAACTTGACGTAGATGAACAGGGAGACGGCGAGGATGGCCGAGAGCACGAAGGCGTTGGCCGCCGCGCCGCCGATGTCGAAGCTGCCGACGAGCTGGTCGTAGACGCGCACGGCCGAGACCTCGGTGCCGGCGCCACCGCCGGTGAGCAGGAACACATCGTCGAACTTGTTGAAGGTCATGATGAGCCGCAGCACCGAGAGCAGCGAGATCACGGGAAGCAGTTGCGGGAACACCACGTGGCGGAAGTTCTGCCAGGGCGTCACGCCGTCGACCAGCGCGGCCTCCTCCACATCGCCGGGCAGGCTGACCAGTCGCGCGGTGAGGAAGAGGAAGGCGAACGGGAAGTAGCGCCAGATCTCGAACCCGATGACGGTCATCAGCGCGAAGGGCGCCTTGCCGAGGAAGTCGATGCCGTGCTCCCAGCCGAGGAACTGGGTGCCGAGCGAGTTGATGATGCCGAACTGCGGGTTGAGCATGATCTGCCACACGAAGGTGACGGCGACCACGGGCGCCACGTAGGGCAGCAGCATCAGCGAGCGGGCGACTCCACGGCCGCGGAAGGGCTTGCGGAAGGCGAGGGCGGCGATCAGGCCGACCGCGATCGATCCAGCCGTCGAGAAGACGGAGTAGACCACGGTGGTGCCGAGCGATTGCCAGAATCCGGGGTCGGTGAGCACGTCGGCGAAGTTCTGCAACGTGAACGGGTTCGCGAGGCCGTTCTCGGCGATCGACGTGAACGAGGTGTCCTGGAACGCGAGGATGAGGTTCCAGATCACCGGCACGATGATGATCGCGAAGATGATGATGGTGGTGGGCAGCACCATCGTGAGGCCGGCCCGGTTGTCGCGGCGGTTTGAGATCGACCGGCGCCGGCGGCCCCCCGAGGGGGCCGCCGTTGCGCGGTTTGCAAGCTGAGTCATCGTTACTTGGTCAACTTCGCCTCGAGCTGCTGCACGGCGTCGGTGGCGCTCTGCGCCGCCTCCTTGGCGGTCGCGCTGTCGGAGCCCAGGTCGGCCACCGCCTTCGCGATCGGCAGTTCGGTGTTCACCGGGCCGAGCAGGGCGCCCTGGCCCTGCGGGATGGCCCAGCGGTTGATCTCGGCCGGGATGCCCTGGAGCGCGGCGATGGTGTCGGCGTCGTAGACCTCGGAGAGGGTCTTCTTCGTGTCGACGCCGGCCTGCAGCTGGGTCCAGCCGGTGGTGAACTTCGCCGGGTCGGTGGCGTCGCCGGTACGCAGCGGGAACTTGCCCTCCGGCGCCATGCCGAGCCAGTCGAGGTAGCCCTCGTTCATCATGTACTCGACGAACTGGGTGGAGGCGTCGACGTTGGCGTTCTTCGTGATGACCCACGACACGGCCTCGCCGTAGGTGGAGCCTTCGCCGCCGTCGGGGCCGGTGATGGACGTGACGATGCCACTGTTCTTCGCGAGGAAGGTGGGGTCGTTCTGGCACTCGGGGCAGGTCGGCAACGCGTCGTTCCGGAGGCCCGCGAGCTCGTCGAGGATGTAGGTCGACCAGTCGACCATCGCGGCCTGGCCGGCGAAGTAGCTGGCCCGGGTGGTGTCGACGGTCTGGGTGCCCTCGGGCGAGTCGTTCTGCGCGAGGTCGGCGTAGAGATCCCACGTCTTCTGGCAGTTGTCGGAGTCGAGGCCGACCGTGCCGTCCTTGTCGACGAGCTGGCAGTCGTTGCCGAGGGCGAGCGACTCGAAGGTCTGCGACGTGAAGACATCAGAGGGGTCGGTGGCCAGCGTGATGCCGTAGTTGCCGTCGGCGGTCAGTACCTTGGCGGCCTTCTTCAGGTCGTCGTAGGTGGTGGGCGGGTTCAGGCCCGCCTTGGCGAAGAGGTCTTTGCGGTAGACGAGCACCTGCGCGAAGGCCGAGTCGGGCACGGCCAGCTGGCTGTCGCCGTCTTTGTCGAGCGCGAGGGTCGAGGGCACGAAGGTGTCGGGACCGAGCTCCTTGATCACGGTCGCCGCGGCATCCGTGTTCAGCAGGCCCTGGCCCTGGAATTGACGCACGATCGAGAGCGGAACGCCGCCCATCACGTCGGGCAGCTTGCCGGAGAGGGCGGCCGAGGCGGTCAGCTGAGCGACCTGGGTGTCGTCGACCGGCACGAGGTCGACCTTGATGCCGGTCTTCTCGGTGAACCCGGCGATGATGTCCTTGGTCATGTTCACCCGGTCGGGCTGGTTCTCCTCCGACCAGACCGTGATGGTCTTGCTGTCCGAGCTGCTGTCGCCACCGGATGAACACGCGGTGAGCGAGGCGGAAGCCATGACGAGCAGGGCGGCTCCGGCAGCCAGGGTAGTGATTCGCGACGTCTTCATCGCAGTCCTCTCAATTCGGGTGGGGGGTCGATGGGAGACTAACCCACCTTCTGCATAATGTCTATACAGAACATGTTCAGTCGCAATGCTAATGTGATCGCACAACTACTCAAGGACGGTTTACAGTGAACAGCCTTCTCCGCTTCGCGGCGCCGCGTCTGGTCGAGATCGTCGACTCCCCCGCGGTCGATCTCCAGCCGGGCCAGATCCGTGTGCGCACTCTCTACTCCGGCATCTCGGCCGGAACCGAGATGACCGCCTACCGCGGCACCAACCCCTACCTCACCTCGGCGTGGGACCCGGAGATCCGGTTGTTCCGGGGAACGGACGTGCCGCAGCAGGGCTATCCGCTCGATGGCTGGGGCTACTCCGAGGTGGGCGAGGTCGTGGAGATCCGCCCGGCCGACGGCGTGCCCGTTCCCGCCGACGCACCCGCCGTGGGCGACGTGGTGTGGGGCATCTGGGGCCACCGAGCCGAGGGCATCCTCTCGATCGACGCGCTCCGCGGCCACGTGCTGCCCGCCGGGCTCGACCCGCTCGCCGCCGCCTTCGTGCGCGTCGGCGCCATCGCGCTGAACGGCGTGCTCTCCGCCGACCTCGGCGTGGGCAGCACGGTCGTCATCTTCGGACAGGGCGTCATCGGCCTGCTCGCCACCCGCCTCGCCGCACTGAGCGGCGCGACCGTCATCGCGGTCGACGGCATCGAATCTCGCCGCGAGCACGCCCTCGCCTGGGGCGCGTCGCACGCCTTCGCCCCCGGTGACGAGCTCGCCTACGCGGTGCGCGACCTCACCGGCGGCGCCGGGGCGGATGTCGCGATCGAGCTGAGCGGCAACTATCACGCCCTCCAGGCCGCGATCCGCGTGGTGGGCGCCGATGGAACCGTCGTCGCCTCCGGGTTCTACCAGGGCGAGGCCACGGCGCTCCGCCTCGGCGAGGAGTTCCACCACAACCGCGTGCAGGTCCTCGCCTCGCAGATCGGCTCCGTGCCGAACCGCCTGCGGGCCCGCTGGGACGTGCCGCGCCTCCAGCGCACCGTCATCGAGGCCCTGGCCGACGGCCGCCTCGACGCCGCCTCTTTGGTGACCCACCGCTATCCGATCGCCGACGCCGCCGCAGCCTACGAGCTGCTCGACACCGACCCTTCGGCAGCCCTGCAGATCGTCTTGGAGTTCGCGTGAACCCGATCACCGTTCAGGAGCAGCACCTTCCGGGTGATTCGCTCGAGGAGAAGTTCGAGACCGCGAAGGCGTGGGGTTTCGACGGCATCGAGTTGCGCAGCAAGGGTGACTTCCACTTCGCCGGCCGGCTCCCGGAGCTCCGCCGCGCGCGCGACAACGGAGTGTTCATGCCCACCACCTGCGTGGAGATGTCCCACTTCATCGGCGCCTTCGACGAGTCGTTGCGCAAGGATGCGGTGCAGCAGCTGCGCTCGCAGCTCTCGGTGATGGCCGAGATCGGCGGGCTCGGGGTGATGACCCCGGGGTCGTACGGCATGTTCTCGCGCCGCCTGCCCCCGTTCGAGCCGCCGCGCTCGCCGCAAGACGACCACAGCATCCTGGTCGACGCGCTCGGCGAACTGGCGACGCACGCCGCGTCGGAAGGCGTCGAGCTCTACCTCGAGCCGCTCAACCGCTACGAGGACTACCTCGTCAACCGGCTCTCGGATGCCGCCGCACTGATCGAGGAGATCGGCAGCCCCGGCCTCAAGATCGTGGCCGACACCTACCACATGAACATCGAGGAAGCCGACCTGGCGGCCGCCTTCCAGGGCGTGCGCCAGCACATCGGGCACGTGCAGGCGAGCGACTCGAACCGCCTGGAGCCCGGTGCCGGTCACGTCGACTGGGCCCTGTTCGGGGCGACACTGCAGTCGATCGAGTACACCGGCACGGTCGCGATCGAGTCGCGGCTGTCGGGCCCCGCCGCCACGGTGCTGCCGCCCGTGCCCGCGCTTCTGCGCCGGTACCTGCGATGAGCGCACCGCGCGCGGAGAGCGCTCTCGCGGCATCCCCCGGCGGGGTCGGCTCGATACCGGCCGCCATCGTGGCCGAGGCCGAGGCCCGAGCGGTGGCCGTGCTCGAAGCGAACTGGAACGGCTCGCACACCGTCCCGGCCACCGGCCTCTACCCGCACCAGTGGAGCTGGGATTCCGCGTTCATCGCCATCGGCCTCCGGCACGTGTCGCCGCGCCGGGCGGGGCAGGAGCTCGATTCGCTGCTGGCCGGGCAGTGGAACGACGGGCGCCTCCCGCAGATCATCTTCGATCCGCACCGCGACACCGACTACTCCCCCGGCTCGGGATTCTGGCGGTCGCGCGCCATCCCCGGGTCGCCGGCCGATGTCGACACCGCCGGCCTCATCCAGCCGCCGAACCACGCCTGGGCGGTGTGGAAGGTGCACGTCGCCGACCCCGCGGAGTCGGCTCGGCGTTCGTTCCTCGAGCGGGCGTATCCGCGACTCGTCGCCTGGCACGAGTACCTCCGCACCCGACGCGATCGGGGAGGTCGCGGGCTCGCCTCGATCGTGCACCCCTGGGAGTCGGGCACCGACAACTCGCCGCTCTGGGACGAGGTGCTCGCCACCGTGCCCGGCAACCCGCGGCACGTCTTCGAGCGCCCCGACCTGATGCACGCCCACGCCTCCGAGAGGCCGAGCGACCGGGAGTACGGCAAGTACTTCTGGCTGGCAGAGCGCTACCGCGACCACGACTGCGACGACCGCGACGACGACTTTCCGTTCCTACTCGAAGACCCCCTCTTCAACAGCCTGTACGCCGTCTCCGAACTGGCGCTGGCCGAGATCGCGGATGCGCTGGGCCGGCCGTCGGCGCAGCATCGCGAGCGGGCGGCGGAACTCGCCTCGGCTCTCTCCTCGCTCTACTCCCCGGCCGCCGAGGCGTATGGCGCCTTCGACGTGGTGCGCGGCGAGCTGGTGGAGAAGGCCACCGTCAACGGGGTGCTGCCGTTGCTCGTGCCCGGCATCCGGCACGCCGACGAGCTGCTCGCGACCCTCCTCGGGGAGCGCTTCCTCGGCGCCACGGCGCTGCTTGTGCCGAGCTACGACACCACCGCTGCCGATTTCGACTCCGGACTGTACTGGCGCGGGCCCGCCTGGTTCAACATGGCCTGGCTCTCGGCCGTCGCGCTCGCCCGGCACGGCCGGATCGAAGAAGCCGACCGCCTCGGCGCGCAGATCGTACGGCTCGCCGCTGCCGACGACTTTCCCGAATACGTGCAGCCCTGGACCGGGAAGCCGCACGGCACTCGGCGGTTCAGCTGGACGGCCGCGCTCGCGCTCGACGCCATCCGTCATCAGGGCTGGGGCGTGATGGAATGAGCGACGTGTCGTCGACCTCCTCCGCCTCCGCCGCCTCCGCGGTCGACGCCGCCCACGACGACGTGCTCCTCGTGGGCGGCGGTGCTCTGCTCCGCGGGGATGCCGACGGCGGTATCCGGGTCGACGCATCCGCTGTGGGCCGGCTGCACGGACTGTTCCTCGCCGACGTGCGGCTGCTGTCGCGCTGGGCGCTGCACGTCGACGGGTCGCGTCTGCTCGTCTCCACCGCGTCGTCGGAAACGGCCGGCAGCCGATCGGTCGCGCTGCTGCCCGCAACGGCTCGCAACGAGACGAGCGCGCTGCTCGTCGTCGTGACCCAGGAGGTCTCGTCGGCCGGACTCGCGGAGCGGATCGAGGTGCGCAACAGCACCGCGCATCCGGTGTCCACGACTCTGACCCTCGAGGTCGCGAGCGACTTCGCCGACCCCTTCACCCTGCGCTCCGACCGCCGCACCTTCGATCGCGCCGGCGGTGTCTTCTCGGCTTCGGCCGGCCCGACCGGCCTGACGTTCGGCTACCGGCGCACGCTCGGGGCGGCATCCTTCGAGGCCGGAGTGCGCGTCGCCGCGGCCGGTTCGCCTCGGGTGGAGCTGGGATCGCCCGCATCGGGCGCACCCGCCGCGACTACGGGCGCCCTGGTGTGGGCCCTCGACCTGGCTCCCGGGGAGGCCCGCGTTCTCGAGGTCACGGTCGCGCCGCTCAGCGAGCGGGCCCCAGACGAACCCGCGCGGGCCGACGAACCCGGCCCCTTCGCGACGGGCGCCGCTGACCCGTCCATCCCGGGCGCCGCCCACCCGTCCACCCTCCATGACCGCGCACTCGGCGACCTCACGGCCCTGCGGATGCCGGCACCCGGCCTGCCGGAGTTCGGTGTCATCGGCGCCGGTGTGCCCTGGTTCCTCACCCTCTTCGGGCGCGACTCGCTGCTCACCAGCATGCTGGCCGGGCGCGACCTCGACGAACTCCCGGGCCTCGCCGACGGCGTGCTGCGTGCCCTCGCCACCACGCAGGCCGCTACCGACGATCCAGCCCGTGTCGCCCAGCCCGGCAAGATCGTGCACGAGCTGCGCGTCTCCGAACTCGCGACACTCGGCGAGGTGCCTTATGGCCGCTACTACGGCTCGGTCGATGCGACACCGCTGTTCGTGACCGCGGTCGCCGAGCTCGGTTCGGAGGACACGATCCGCGAGCTCGAGCATCCGGTGCGCGCCGCGGTGGCCTGGATGCGGGGCGACGGCGGAATCGACGAGCACGGCTTCCTGCGCTACGTGCCCGACCCGGCCGGCCTGATCCACCAGGGTTGGAAGGACTCGTTCGACGCCGTCGCCGACGCGACCGGCCGCATCCTCGAAGGTCCGATCGCCCTCTGCGAAGTGCAGGGCTACGCCTGGCGCGCACTCCGCGACGCTGCCGCCCTGGCGCGGTCGCACTGGGGCGACGCCCACTGGGCCGACGAACTCGATGCCGTCGCCGAAGCACTCCGCCACCGCTTCCGCGAGGCCTTCTGGATGCCGGAGCACGACTTCCCGGCCCTCGCGGTCGACGGGTCGGGGCACCAGGCCGATGTCGTGGCCTCGAACGCGGGACACCTGCTCTTCAGCGGCATCCTGAGCCCCACGGATGCAGCACGGGTCACCGCGCGCCTGCTGGAGGCCGACATGTTCTCGGGCTGGGGCATCCGCACGCTCTCCACCGGCGCCGCCCTCCATCACCCGCTGTCGTACCACAACGGCTCGGTCTGGCCGCACGACACGATGCTGGCGGCGCTCGGGATGGCCCGGGCCGGCTTCCCCGTCGAGGCGCGGCAGGTGGCCTCCGCCGTCGTCGATGCAGCAGCGCACTTCGGAAACCGGCTGCCCGAGCTCTTCGGCGGCTTCGCGCGCGCCGACGTCGCCGTGCCGATCGCCTACCCGCACGCCGCGAGTCCCCAGGCCTGGGCGGCCGCTGCCGCCCTCGCCGCGGTGCGCCTCGCCCTCTGACCCGCGCCCTTCCTCGATCAGTCGGGGCCGGAGGCTCTGAGCCAGCGGGTGAGGATGCCCTCGAGTGCAGCGCGGTCGGCCACCGACAGGGGCTCGAGCAAGCGGTGCTCGTTGGCCATGTGGGCCGTGAAGGCGGCGTCGATGAGTTCGACGCCCTGCGGCGTGAGCGCCACGACCCGGCCGCGGCCGTCGTTCTCGGCCGGACGCCGCACGACGAGTCCGGCCTCGGCGAGACGGTCGATGCGCTTGGTCATCGCCCCGGTCGTCACCATCGTGTGCTCGGCGAGTTCGCCCGGTGCCCGCTCGAACGGCGGGCCCGACCGGCGCAGCGTCGCGAGCACGTCGAACTCCCCTTCACCGAGACCGAACTCGCGGTAGACCGCGACCAGCGACGCAGTGAGGTGCGCCGACAGCCGGTGCAGACGGCCGATGACACCCTGAGGTCCGACGTCGAGGTCGGGCCGCTCCCGTCGCCACTCCGCCTGAATACGCGCCACCCGGTCGAGTTCTTCCACCATGCCTTCACTATAGCTTCCCGGGAAGCTATAGTAGCTTCCATGGAAGCTAAATGGCGCTGGATGCTCGTCACCGCGGTCGCCCCCATTGCCTGGGGGTCGAACTACTTCGTGACGCGTCAGTTCCTGCCGATGGACTCACCGCTCTGGGGCGCGATCCTGCGGGCGCTGCCGGCGGGCATCCTGCTGCTCGTGATCGCACGACGGCTTCCCCGGGGTTCCTGGTGGTGGAAGTCGCTCGTTCTCGGGGCCCTCAACGTGGGCGCCTTCTTCGTGCTCGTCTACCTGGCCTCGCAGTTGCTTCCCTCGAGCGTCGCCGCCACCATCATGGCGACCTCGGCGGGTGTGCTTCTGCTGCTCGCCTGGCCGTTGCTCGCTGAGCGCCCACGCTGGATCTCCGGTCTCGGGGCCGTCGTCGGGTTCTCGGGCGTCTGCCTGATGCTGTTCGAGGGAACGGATGCGATCGACCCGCTGGGCGTCGCCGCCTCGCTCGCCGCCATGCTGATGTCGTCGGTGGGGTTCGTGCTCACCAAGAAGTGGGCGGCCGGGCAGCCGATCCTCGCGGTCACCTCGTGGCAGCTGATCGCCGGAGGGCTGCTCGTGCTGCCCTTCGCCGTCGTGGTGGAGGGGGGTTTGCCGGCGCTCGATGCGCCCGCTCTGGCAGCGTTCGCCTACGTCACGGTGATCGCCACCGCACTCGCTTTCGTCTGCTGGTTCACCGGCCTCCGGCACCTCCCGGCCGGCACGGTCGGTCTCGTGGGTCTCCTCAATCCGGTGACGGGCGTACTGCTCGGCACCCTCGTCGCCGGTGAGGTCTTCGGCCTCCCCCAGGCCATCGGCACGGCGCTCGTGCTCGCCGGCGTGCTCATCGCGCAGCGCACCCCGCGCACCCCGGGCGCCACGCGTCACCCCCGTCGGGTCGACGGGATGCTAGAAATGTGATGGTCCATTCCGGATTCTTCCCCGACGCTTGAGGACGTACCGTTGCCGCTCAGTGACCTTCCGCTCGACATCCTGCGTGAATACCGGCCGGAGGTGGCCCAACCGGCCGACTTCGACGACTTCTGGGCCACGACCCTCGCCGAGTCGCGGCGCGCGGGGTCGGCCCCGGTGCTCACTCCCGCGAGCACACCGATCACGCAACTGCGGATCGACGACCTGACCTTCGCGGGATTCGCCGGCGAACCGATCAAGGCGTGGGTGGTGCGCCCGGTCGACACGCGAGGTCCGCTGCCGACCGTGGTGGAGTACAACGGCTACGACGGCGGCCGGGGCATCGCCGGCGAGAAGCTGCTCTGGGCCACCGCCGGCTACGTGCACGTCTTCATGGACACCCGCGGTCAGGGCAGCGGCTGGGGCTCCGGCGGAGACACTCCCGACCCGCACGGATCGGGTCCGTCCGTCGGGGGTTTCATGACCCGCGGCATCCTCGACCCGGCCGACTACTACTACCGGCGGTTGTTCACCGACGCGGTTCGACTCCTCGACGCGGTTCGGGAGTTCGATTTCGTCGACCCGAACCGGATCGCGGTCACCGGTGGCAGCCAGGGCGGCGGCATCACGCTCGCCGTGGCGGGCCTGGTGCCAGGCCTCCAGGGCGTCATGCCCGATGTGCCTTTTCTCAGCCACTTCCGCCGGGCGGTCGAGGCCACGCCCGAGCCCCCGTTCACCGAGTTGGTGCGCTATCTCGCGGTGCACCGCGATGCCGAGGAGCGTGTGTTCGAGACGCTTTCGTACTTCGACGCCGTGAACTTCGCGCGCCGGGCCACCTCGCCGGCGCTGTTCTCGGTGGCGCTGATGGACGGGATCGTGCTGCCCTCCACGGTCTTCACCGCCTTCAACCACTACGCGGGGGCCGACCGGGAGATCGAGGTCTACCCCTTCAACGGCCATGAGGGCGGTCAGATGCACCAGTGGGTGCGCCAGGCCGAATGGCTGGCCGAACGCATCTGAGGAAGCGGGCGTCGCCGGGTCTGGACATCCGGCGGCTCCGGGCGTAGCGTGTAAGTGTTCGCTTACGTAAGGAAACGCTTACATGCCAGTCACCGATGAACTCAGCCTCGTGTTCGGCGCCCTCGCCGATCCGACCCGGCGCGACATCCTGACGCGGCTGCGCACCGGGCCGATCACCGTCGGCGAGCTCGCGGCGAACTACTCGATGAGCCGGCCTGCCATCTCGCAGCACCTCGCTGTGCTCGAGGGCGCCGGCCTCATCGTGCGCACCGTCAACGCGCAGTGGCGCGAGTGCAGCATCCGGGAGGCCGGGCTCGACGACGCCCGTGCCTGGGTGGACGAGCAACGCGCCGACTGGAACGAGCGCCTCGACCTTCTGGGCGAGCACCTCGGTGCCCGACGGGCGGAACACCGAGAACACGAGTCAGCTGAAGACACCGAGTCACGACGAGAGGAACGACGATGATCGACACGAACAAAGGTTTCACCCTGGTGCGCCAGTACGACGCGACGCCGGATCAGATCTGGCGCGCCTGGACCGACCCCGACGAGGTGGCCGAATGGTGGCACCCGGTCGGGATGCACACACCCCGCGAGAGCGTCACCGTCGACGCGCGGGTGGGCGGCCGCTACACCTACACGATGGTGCACGACGAGAGCGGCGAGGAGCACCCGACGGGCGGCGTGTACCGAGAGCTGGTCGAGAACGAGCGTCTGGTCTTCACCTGGGGCTCGCCGGATGACGACCCCGACGACCAACCGGTCGTCACCGTCACCATCGAGTCGCTGGGCGAGTTGACGCGGCTCACCTTCGATCTGCGCGGTGTCGACGGGATGCGCGGCGACGAGAGCTTCTTCGACGGCTGGGACAGCGCGCTCGACGAGCTGGCCGAACACCTGGGGCAGACGGCGGTGGCCGGATGAACCGCCTCTGCCTCCCCCTCCGTCTCTGCCTCCGTCTCTAGTCGACGAGGGTGCGGAGATACCCGGCGAATCCGCCGGGGGTGCGGCCGTCGCGACGGCCCGAGGTCTGCACGACCGAGAACGGCAGGTCGAGCACGGCGGCGCCGTTCTGCTCGGCGGCGCGCACGAATTCGACGTCCTCCCCGACGCTGAGCGGTGGAAAACCGCCGACCGCTCGGTAGGCATCGGCGCGGAAGCCGAGGTTGGCGCCGTAGACGTGGCGTCCGCCACCCTCGTGCTCGCGTCGCCACGTTGCGAGCAGTGCGGAACCGACGTCGGCGGCGCGTGGCACGACCCGGCCCACGGCGACCTCGGCTCCGTCGCGGGCGGCCTGGAGGTGGTCGCGCAGCCAGTGCTCCGGCACGACGGTGTCGGCGTCGGTGCTGCAGATCCAAAGGTCGCGGCGTGCGTCGGGGTGGCCGGTGGCGCCCGGCCCGCTGGGTCCGACCGCCGGATCGTGCCGCCCCAGCAGCAGTTCGACACCGGCTCGGCGCGCTCGACCGACCTGCGCGACGTCGATCTCGAGCACCTCGATCGACGACCCGAACGATCGGGCGACCTCGAGCGATCCATCGGTGCACGCGTCGAGAACGAGCACCACGCGCACTCGCCCCGGCTCGGCCCACTCCGGCTCAGCCTGCACGAGCCCGGCCCGTGCCGCGAGCACTGCGCTCAGGGCGGCGCCGAGCAGTGCCTCCTCGTCGCGCGCCGGAATGACGACTCCGATCGAGCGGATCATACGATCCGCTCCCGACGGGCGACCGATTCACCCGGCGTGCGCACGAGCACGTCGAGCACGAAGTCCTCCTCCAGGTGCCGGGCGAGGCGGGCGAACTCGGGCCGATCGGCGAAGACAGCGTGCACTCCGTCGCCGTCGATCGCGCGACCGGCCACCGGATGCCGCCAGTGGCAGCAGATCACGGCTCCGAGCGGGGTGAGCGATCCGAGGATGCGTTCGATCAGGCCCGTGAGATCGGGTGGATCGAGGTAGTACCCGACCTCGGAGACCACGACGAGATCGAAGCTGCCCGAGGGCCACTCGGCGGGCACGCGCATCCGCTCGAAGCTCACGTCTTGCAGGTCGGCGTTGCGCTCACGGGCCCGCTCGACGGCCACCTCGGAGACGTCGACGCCCACCAGTCGGCCCGATGTCCGTGCGGCCAGAGCACGGGACAGCACGCCGGTCGACGATCCGACCTCGAGCACCTCGCCATAACTCCGATCGGGCAGGGAGGCGAGCAGAACGGCACGTTTGCGCTCCTCATACCAGCGCGACTCGAACCCCCAGGGGTCGTCGGCGCCGCGGTGCAGGGCATCGAAGTAGTCCGCCGCCACTCCACCGTCGTGCAGCACGCCGGGCGCGACGGAGGTCGCACGTGTCGAATCGTCCGAATCCGATGGAACGGCGCGCTCGGCAGCAGCTTTCGGAGACTCCCCGTCGGCCGACACCACGAAGCATTCGAAGGGCCGGGCGAAATGGGCGAGCATCCCGGAGTGCAGCAGCGGTTCCTCGTCGGGCGCGTCGCCGAGTGGGAGCACCTGGCTCGCGTGCGCGGCGACGGCGCGCGCCTTTGCCGCACGCTGGGAATCGTCGAGGGCGAGCACGCGCAACCGCGCCCACGGCACGCCCTGGTCGGCCGGTCGCGCCCAGTGCCAGAGCCAGATCGGGTAGCCGAGCAGCTCGAGCCCGGCGGTCTGCGCCACCGCGGAGGCGGCGACGGCGGCCGCCGCGTGATCGGGATGCCGGTCGCCCACCCAGGGCGCCACCAGCACGGTCGCGCCACGTCGTTCGTCGCGCCCGCCGAAGGTGCCGTCGGTGATCGGACGATTCGCGTCGGGCCGGCCGGCGCCGTGGCCGGCCGGGTGGTCGGCGCCGCTGGGAGCGGCGTGCCGACCGGCACGGTCGCGGTGCGGGGCGTGCCACGGTGCGCTCGCGCCAGCGTCCGCGTCTGCGTCTGCGTCTGCGTCTGCGGCAGCACCCGCGCCGATGGCCGGACCGGCGGTCGCATCCGCGTCGGTGGCGAGACCCGCGTCCGCGCCAGCACCCGCGCGGTCGGCTCCCCGACCCGCCATGGCGTCGGGCCCCACGACCTCCGCGATCGCCTGTGCGAGCGCGAAACGGTGCTCCGAGAGACGACCGTCCGGCAAGCGCAGGAAGTGCACGGTGGCCCCTGGGTCGACTTCCGCCAGTGCGCACCGCGTCTCGTCCTCCCGCCGGCGCGCGAGCTCCCCGAGGTCGGGAGCATCGGGGTGCGATCCCTCCCCCGACGTCGCGACGATCACGGTCACCCGGGCCCCGGATGCGCCTGCTCGCGCCACGAGGCCCGCAGCTCCCAGCGTCTCGTCGTCGGGATGCGCGGCCACGACGACCAGGTGGCCGAGGTTCTGGAAGAAGGCCGGCCCGAGCTGCGGCTGCTCGGGCATCCGCTCACCGAAGGCGCGCTGCCACTCGCCCTCGGGAGTGCCGTCGTCGCGGTGCGAGAAGGAGTCGGGCGTGGTCATCGACGGCCCTCCACGATCAGGCGGCCGATGCGCGCCGAGTCGCGGTCGCCGTGGTGCTGCAGCAGGTAGAGCGACAGATCGGCGACGCGAGCAGCGTAGGCCGCGTCGAGCGCCTGGGGAGCCGGGCCGAGGGCTTGCGCCGCTTCGTGCAGCACCTCATCGCACGCCTTCCGCACTGCCGAGCGGCTCATTTGGGCGAGCAGCGCGCGGTCGGTCGCACCCATCGGGTGCCCGGCCCCGGGGGCCCCAGTGTCAGCCTCCACCACACCGTCTGCCGCCACCGCGCCACGCGCTCCCTCGCCGTCGATGGCGCGCGCCGCCGCCGCGAGCACCGCACGCGCCGACGTCAGCGACGTCGCGACCCGGCCCGCGTGCAGCGCCGACACGTCGTCGTTCCGCTTCGCCACCGCGTCGACGACCCGCCGGCCCACACCCACCGCCCCGCCGAACCAGCAGGCGGCGACGCCGACCCCACCCCACTCGAACCCGGCCCGCGCGAGATACCACCCCGGCTCCCCCACCGGCACCGCAAGAACTCGCGCGAACTCCGTCGGACCACTCGGCACATCCGGGAACCCCCGCGCCACCCAGGCTTCCGGATGGGGGCTCACGCCCGGCTGCTGGAGTGCCACGGCGAACAGGCGCCGCTCTCCTCCGACGTGCGCGGTCACCAGCGCGTGGCTGAGGACACCCGCCAGCGAGCACCACGGTTTCGTGCCGTCGAGGAGCCAGCCACCGGCATCCGGAATCGCGTCGAGTCGCACGCCCGGCCCCTCGGCGGCGAACACACCCCAGGTGCTGTCGGCGTCGGCCCCGACCGCGGCGAGATCGACCGGCGCCGGACACTCGGCAAGAATCGCGAGCGCATCGAGGTGCGGTTCGATCACCCGGGCGACCGTGACGTCAGCCGCTGCCAGCGTCGCCAGCGTCTCGAAGTACCGCGCCGTGCGTCCGCCTCCCGGTCGCGGGGTGTCGCGCCCCACCCGCCGCGCCAGCGCGAGGGCTGCAGCGAGGTCGCCGGAAACCGAGCGCGCCTCCGCGAACAGCGCGCAGAGCTGCGGCTCCGTGGCCTCCCCCAGGGAGACGTCGTCGAGAGTCACGCCGTCTGACATCCAGCTCCGTTCATCCCTTTCATCATGGGCACGGTCGCCGCTTCGCCGCTCTCGACACCCGGCGAACCTTCGGCGTCGAGAAGGGTCGGGCACGGCGACGACGTCTTCGCGCCGTGACCGCCTCCGCGCATCCGATCAGTCGTGCAGGATGCGCTGGAACAGCAGGTGGTCTTGCCAACGGCCCGCGATCTTCAGATAGCGCGGCGCCTCGCCGATCTTCTCGAATCCATTGCGCCGCAGCACAGCCTGCGAAGCGGCGTTCTCGAGCAAGGTCGATGCCTCGACGCGGTGCAGTGCGAGTTCCTCCCGGGCGAGCCGGAGCACCTCGGCGACCGTCGCGGTCATCACGCCGCGGCCGGCCAGGCGCGCGTCGATCCAATAGCCGAGGATCGCGTTCTGGAACGCGCCGCGCGTGATGCCGGTGAGGTTCGCGCGCCCGACGATCTCTCCGCCGCTCACGAGCACCAACGGCATCATCACCCCGGCGAGGCAGGCCTGCAGGGCACGGTCGATCTCGGCGGCTTGGCCGAGTTCGGTGAAGAAGGCTTCGGGGCGCACCGGGTCCCAGTGCGCGAGATGATCGCGATTGCGCTCGAACGAATCCGCGAGGCGGCCCGCGTCGTCGGCCCGCAGCAGCCGCAGCACGACGCCGTCGGCGATGCCGACCTCGCCCACAATGACTTCCACCACCGGTCCAGGTTAGACGACGCGCGCTCGCGCCCGGTCAGGGTCGACGGATGCGCGCGCGGAATTTAGGCTGGAAGTCGTGGAAGATCGGATGCCGCCGAGCGATTCGAGGGTGAACGCCGCCCGTTACCGGGTCGACCGGTTGGCCGCGGAGTCCGCAGCCGAGCCGACCGGAGACTCCGAGACCACCGCCGCCGGACCCGCAACCGACGAGGCCGACCAGACCCACGACGCGGGCGCCCCGACGATGGAGCAGCGTGCTCAGTTCGTCGAGATCCAGGTCGCGCAGGCGATCCGTCGCGGCGACTTCGACGACCTCCCGGGCGCGGGCAAGCCACTCACCCATCTCACGTCGACCCACGACCCGAACTGGTGGATCCGCCGCAAGATCGAACGGGAGCAGCTCACGGGTCTCGGCCCGCCGGCTCTCACGCTGCGCACCGAGGACGCCGCGCTCGACGACCGGATCGACGCCGCCGGTTCGGAACGCGCCGTGCGGGAGCTCCTCACCGACTTCAACCGCCGCGTGGTCGACGCCCGCCGGCAACTGCTCGGCGGCCCGCCGGTGATCACCCCCACCCGCGACATCGATCTCGAGGTCGCTCGGTGGCACGAACGTCGGGCGGCGCGGCGGCGCGAGCTCGACGAGGAGCGCAGCCGCGACCAGGCGGCCTGGGCCGCGATGACCTGGCGCGAGCGCCGCCGTGCGCGGCGCGACGCCCGGCGCGATGCCCGCGGCGTCGACCGACCCGTCACAGAACACCCTCACCCCCGGTCGTAGTTCCTGACAGCCGCGCACGACCGCGGCACCGCAGACCGAACACAACGGAAGAGGAAGACCATGAAGATCGTCGTCATCGGAGGAACGGGCCTCATCGGGTCGAAACTCGTCGCGAAGCTCGGCGAGCTCGGCCACGACGCCGTTCCCGCCTCCCCCAGCTCGGGAGTCAACACCCTCACCGGCGAGGGAGTCGCCGAGGTGCTCGCCGGAGCCGACGTCGTGGTCGACGTCTCCAACTCGCCGTCGTTCGAGGAGAAGGCGGTGCTCGACTTCTTCACCACCTCAACGACGAACCTCACGTCGGCCGCGAAGACGGCCGGTCTGAAGCACTATGTCGCCCTCTCCGTGGTGGGCACCGATCGCCTGGCCGAGAGCCCCTACTTCCGCGGCAAGATCGCCCAGGAGACGCTGATCGCCGAGTCGGGTCTGCCCTACTCGATCGTGCACGCGACCCAGTTCTTCGAGTTCGTGAAGAGCATCGCCGATTCCGCCACGGTCGACGGCGTCGCGCGCCTCTCGCACGCGCTCATCCAGCCGATGGCCGGTGCTGACGTGGCAGCTCAGGTCGCCCGCGTCGCCGTCGGCGAGCCGGTCGGCGGCATCCGCGAGGTCGCCGGACCCGAGGTGTTCGGACTCGACGACCTCGTGCGCACCGGACTCGCCCTGCGTGGAGACACCCGCGAGGTCGTGGCCGACCCCGAGGCGCGCTACTTCGGCGCCCTGCTGGGCGAGCGCACGCTGCTCCCGGGCGACGGCGCGGTGCTGGCCGAGCAGAAGTACGCCGACTGGTTCCCTCTGAACACGCCCCCTGTGTAGGCTCCGGCGCTCGGCCTCCGTTCGGGGAGGAGCTGCGCGCAACGACGGCCTCCTGAGGGGGTCGTCGCACGCTCCTCCTCCCGAAACGTCGGCGACCGCGCCGATGACCGCGACCGCGACTGCACCCGCGGCCGCCCCGGCGCCCGAACCTTCCGGCGACCGCACCTTCCGGCGCCCGCACCTCCGCCGGCTCAGGCGCGCTCGACGAGCTCGGCCAGCTGCCGCGTCACGGTGCCCCACCCCTCGTGGAAGCCCATCTCCTCGTGCAGATCGCGGTCGGCGACGTTCTTGTGCATCGCGCGGGCGGTGTAGGCGGTGCCCTCCGGATGCTCGCGCAACTCGATCACGGCCGTCATGAATCCGTCGTCGGCCGGCCGCCAGCCGCCGACCAGCGCGGTCGTGAACACGATCCGCTCGAGCTCGTCGACCGCGAGGAAACACCCCGCGATGTGCGGACCGAACTCGCCCCCGTCTTCGCTGATCAGGGTGGTGAACGCGCCGCCGGGTCGCAGATCCATTTCCTCCACCCGGCTGAGGGCGGGCGTCGGCACCCACCACTGCTCGAAGCTCGCAGGCGTGGTCCACGCGCTCCAGACGGCGGCGCGCGGCGCCCGGATGATCCGCGAGACCGTGAGGTCGAGTTCGGGATGACTGGTGTCGGCGGCGGGCCGGACGGTGTCGGTCATGCGGGCTGCTCCTTCTGGTCGGTGTTCTCGGTGGGTGCGGCACGGGTGACGAATTCCTCGAGCCGGTCGGTGCGCCCTTCCCAGAGCGCGCGCTGCCCGGCCAGCCACGACTCGATCGCCGTGAACGACTTCTTGTCGAGGGTGCACATCCGCACCCGTCCCTGCTTGTGGGTGCGGATGCATCCGCTCTGCTCCAGCGAGTGGATGTGCTTCAGGAACGACGGCAGGGCCATGTCGAACGGTTCGGCCAGCTCACCGACGCTCGCGGGGCCGGCTCCGAGCCGCTGCAGCACCGCGCGCCGCGTGGGGTCGGAGAGCGCCTGGAAGATGCCGTCGAGCCGCGTCGAATACTGAGCCATAAGGCAAAGTATCACGTCAAAGACACTGAGCGGAAGGGCTAAGTGTCTCCGGTCGCGTCGCGGCTCAGAACAGCCCGAGCGCGCCCAGTTCCCAGCGGATCGAGGGTGCCAGATGCTCGGCGAACGCCGGCGTCAGGTGCACCGAGTCGTACTTCGTCGGCAGCGTGC
Organism: Herbiconiux aconitum; assembly: GCF_024979235.1. NCBI lineage: Bacteria > Bacillati > Actinomycetota > Actinomycetes > Micrococcales > Microbacteriaceae > Herbiconiux > Herbiconiux aconitum. Next base: position 424,728 of record NZ_JANLCM010000002.1, on the reverse strand, counting down.
CGGCGAACGCGGGGCAGACACCGTTCGCGCAGCTGAACGGCAGCGAGCTCACCACGTGATCGCCCGTCGCGGCTGCGGCCGCCGCGGTCGCGCTCTGGAAGTCCTGCCACGCCTGATCGATGCCGACGTTGCAGTTCTGCGGACTGGTCGCGGGCGAATAGCACTGCCCGAGTGACGCTCCGAGCGGCGGCGGCGCGAGATACACCAGGCGACCGGATGCGCCGTACTTCGCGGTCTCCGTCGTCGTCGACGCCACGATGTCGCCGACCGTGATTGGTCGTCCGTCGCTCGCCTTGCCGAGGGCGTAGGCGTTCGAGACCACGACGAGCTGGGGGGCGTCGCTCACGATGTGCGACGCGACATCCTGTTTGCGCTGCTGACAGGCATCCATCACGCCGGCGCCCTCGTTCTGGATCAGCACGTCGGTGAATCGGCAGCCGTAGAGCCCGACCGTCGTGACCTTCCACGTGCCGTCGCTGCCCTCGGCCAGGGCCTTGAACGCCGGCGCGTAGGAGAGCGCCTCGGAGTCCCCCACGAGATACAGGTGGTTCGGGGCGTCGCCGCTCCCCCAGGTGCACGAGCCGAAGTCGGGCGTTGCGCCGATGTCGAAGCAGGCGCGCGCGGGGTTGGTGCTGGAGCCGGCGGCGATCACATCGTCGAGCGAAGGTGAGAGGTCGCCGGGCCACGAGGTGGCCGCTGCCGCCTCCGCCAGCTGGGCCTGCAACTCGTCTTCGGGGTTCACCGCGGGCTGCCCGGCCGTGTCGCCGGCGCCCGATCCGTCATTCGGCGAAGCGGCGGCGGGTGCGCCGGGCGACCCGGGCGCACCCGGCGCGGCCGCCGACGGCCCACCGCGCAACGTCACCTGTGCCGTCACGACCACGGCCACCACGATCACCACGAGTCCGAGCGACGACAGGATGAATTGCGCCCCGAACCGCTCCCGCCAGCCCTGCCAGGCAGCGCGCCGGGCGTCCCGCGCATCCTGCCCCTCTTCCGTCGCGGCCAGGGCCTCGCCCGTGCCGCCGCCCGCTCCCGCGAGCCACGGCGAGCGGTGCAGCGGCTGCTCGATCAAGAAGTAGGAGACCAGCGAGACGGCGAGCGTGAGACCGAGGATCAGCAGCGTCACCGTGGTGGTCTGCTGCGGCATCAAGACGAGCAGGAACACCAGGATCGGGAAGTGCCAGAGGTAGAGCGAATACGACAGGTCGCCGAAGAACACGCTCACCGGATTCACGAGCGGAACCAGATGCCGCTGGCGGCCCCCGACGCCCGCGGCGATGACCAGGGCGGTTGCGAGCACCGGGAACGCCGCCCACGGACCCGGAAACGGCGTGTCGGCCGAAATCACGAAGAACGAGCTGAGAATCCCCGCGAGGCCGATCCATCCACCCAGCACCCGCACGGGCAGCGGCAGCCGGGCGAGGGCAGGTGCCGCCGCGGCCAGCAGTGCGCCCACGCCGAGTTCCCACACCCGCGAGAGTGTCGAGAAATAGGCCGGTGCAGGGCTCGTCGCGGTCTCCCAGAGCGCATAGACGAACGAGGCGGCCACGATCACAGCCAGCGTCGTGCCCACGGCGATCCGCACGCGGTTCGTGGATGCCCGCACCGAGCGGGCGGCCACGGCCAGCACCAGGAGCATCAACCACGGCCAGACCAGATAGAACTGTTCCTCCACCGACAACGACCAGAAGTGCTGAAGCGGCGAGACCGCGTCGGTGGCCTGGAAGTAGTCGGTGCCTTCCGCGGCGAACCGCCAGTTCGACACGAACAGGAGCGAAGAGACGGCGTCCCACAGTGTCGAGATCGCGCGCGGCCGGTTGAAGAGGAAGTAGGCGGCGACGGATGTCGCGATCAGCACGGTGACGGCGGCGGGGAGGATGCGGCGCATCCGTTTCGCGTAGAAGCGCCGTAACGAGATGCGGCCGTGCTCCTCACGGTCGCGGAGCAGGAGGCCCGTGATGAGGAACCCGGAGATCACGAAGAACACGTCGACGCCGGCGAACCCCCCGGCCGGCCAGCCGATGACGTGATTAAGGATGACGGCGATCACGGCGACGGCCCGGAGACCCTGCACGTCGGCACGGAATACGGGTCGCGCGGGCGGCACAGGAGAACTCATCGGCCCGAGCCTACTGCCCCGCCATCGCCCCGCGCGGCGCGACTCAAGAGAAGGCGGGGAGGCCGGTCAGGGCCCGCCCGAGGATGAGCTTGTGGATCTCGTCGGTGCCCTCGTAGGTGCGCACCGATTCGAGGTTGGCGAGGTGCCGCATCACGGGGTAGTCGCTCGTCACACCGTCGCCGCCGAGCAGCGCCCGCGCGTCCCGCGCGATCTGCAGCGCCTCGCGCACACTGTTGAGTTTTCCCACGCTGATCTGTTCCGGCGTGAGGGCGCCGCGCTCCTTCAGGCGTCCGAGATGCAAGGCGAGCAGCATCCCCTTCTCATATTCGACGAGCATGTCGGCGAGCGCCCCCTGCACGAGCTGCCGGGCCCCGATCGGAGCCCCGAACACCTCCCGGGTGCGGGCGCGGCCGAGCGCCGCCTCGAAGCACGACCGTGCGGCGCCCATCGCACCCCAGACGATGCCGTATCGCGCCTCGTTCAGGCACGTGAACGGCCCGGAGAGGCCGTGCGCCCCCGGAAGCACCGCGGTGGGCGGCAGCCGCACCCCGTCGAGCAGGACGTCGCACTGGATCGACGCGCGCATCGAGAGCTTGCCGGCGATCGGCGTGGCCGTGAACCCCGGAGTCGAGGTCGGCACCAGGAAACCCCGCACCACCTCGTCGTCGTCCTTCGCCCAGATCACGGCGACGTCGGCGACCGAGGCCAGCCCGATCCAGCGCTTGGCGCCGTCCAGCACCCAGTCGTCGCCGTCGCGCCGGGCCCGTGTGGTCATGGCAGCCGGATCGCTGCCCCCGGCCGGCTCGGTGAGTGCGAAGCATCCGATCGCCTCACCCCGTGCCAGCTGTGGCAGCCACTCGGTCTTCTGCTCCTCGGAGCCGTGCTTGTGGATGGCCGACATCGCGAGCGACCCCTGCACCGACACGAAGGTGCGCCACGCGCTGTCGGCCGCTTCGAGCTCGTGGCACACCAGACCGTAGGCCACCGCGCCCGCGCCGGCCGCGCCGTACCCGGTGAGATGCATGCCCAGAAATCCCTCCGCGGCGAGCTCGGGCACGAGCGACTGCCGGAAGTACTCGTTCTCGACGTCGTCGTCGATCACCGGCACGATGCGTTCGGATGCGAACGCCCGCGCTCGCTGCTGCCAGTCCCGCTCCTCGTCGGTGAGCAGCGCATCGAGATCGAAGACGGTGTCGACGAGGAGGGTCATCGGTGGTCCTAACGTTCGGCGTCGGCTCTTTCTACACCGGGTGCGACGGGAAACCGGTAACCTGGGCAGCGGTGCGCCGGGAAGTCTGGTCGGCGGGCGGTCGATGATCGCTCATTCTCGTCGACGAGCCGCGCGCGCGGCAGCAAGGACCACGAATGACTCTCATCCGCTCCGAACGCGTCGCTGCCGTTCTGCTGCTGGCCGCCGCCGCGCTCGGGCTGCTCGCCGCGAACAGCCCGCTCGGTGCTGCCTTGATGGCGCTCCAGGATGCCCACCTCGGCATCCCCGGCACCCCGCTCGATCTCTCGGTCGGCCACTGGATCAGCGACGGCCTGCTCGCCGTCTTCTTCTTCGTCGTGGCGGTGGAGTTGAAGAACGAGTTCACGGTGGGGCAGCTGAACTCGGTGTCGAAGGCCGTGCGCCCCGCCATCGCCGCTCTCGGCGGCGTGATCGTACCGGCCCTCGTCTACCTCGCCTTCACCGCGGGATCGGGTTACGAGGGCGGCTGGCCCATTCCCACCGCCACCGACATCGCCTTCGCGCTGGGCGTGCTCGCGGTGTTCGGCAAGGGCATCCCGTCGCGCTTGCGCATCTTCATCCTGGCTCTCGCCATCCTCGACGACATCGTCGCCATCCTCATCATCGCCCTGTTCTTCACGGCCGACCCGAACCTCGTGATGCTCGTCTTCGCCGCCGTCGGCGTGGTCGTCTTCGGCCTGCTCAGCCGGCTGCTCGGCACGCGATTCCGGATGCTCGTCGCCATCGCCCTGGTCGTCGTCGGGCTGGTCACCTGGTCGCTGGTGTACCTCTCCGGCGTGCACGCCACGATCGCGGGGGTGGCGCTCGGGCTCGTGATGGTGCGGAAGCCCGCGCTGCGCGTGCGGCACGCGCTGGAACCGGTGACCAACGGCTTCATCCTGCCGCTGTTCGCCTTCTCGGCCGCGCTCGTGGCGATCCCCGCGGTCGCGCCCGATGAGCTCGCCGCCCCGTTCTGGGGAATCCTCGTGGCCCTGCCGGTGGGCAAGCTGATCGGCATCAGCCTCGGCGGCTGGCTCTCCCGCTTCGTCGGGCCACGCGAGCGGCGCCCGCACCTGACCTTCCAGGGCCTCATGACGGCCGGCGCGCTCGGCGGCGTCGGCTTCACCGTCTCGCTGCTGATGAACGAGCTGGCGTTCGCCAACTCCCCCGAGGTGGCCGACGAGGGCACCCTCGCGGTGCTGCTCGGCTCCGCGATCTCGATCGTGGTCGCGGCCATCCTGGTCTCCCGGCTGGCTGCCTCCTACAAGAGGCTCCGGATGCTCCGCCTGGCGGCCGAGCAGAGATTGCGCGACGCCTGAGGGGCAAGGTCTGGTCGAGATCGCTGGCCGGAGGTACCCTGTCGGCATGTGCCGAAGCATCCATACCCTCCACAACTTCGAGCCGGCCGCCTCCGACGACGAGGTGCACGCGGCAGCCCTCCAGTTCGTACGCAAGATCAGCGGCACGACCAAGCCGTCGAAGGCCAACACCGAGGCTTTCGACCGCGCGGTCGCCGAGATCACGCACATCACCCATCACCTGCTCGACGACCTGGTGAGTTCGGCGCCGCCGAAGAACCGCGAGGTCGAGGCCGAGAAGGCCAAGGAGCGCTCGGCGCGCCGTTTCGCGATCGCCTGAGCTCAGTCGGGCACGCGGCCCACGACGAAGCGGAACGCGTTGAGCAACCGGTAGCCGCCGCCGGGTCGACGGAAGGGCGACGCCGCAGCGAGCACCACCGGTGCAGATTCCCGCTGCTCCTCGGGAGGCGCGCCCAACAGCACTCCGCGCACGAGCGTGTCGTCGTCGGCCGCCTCCCAGGGCACCTCGACGAGACCGGCGGAGAGCACGTCGAGCCCGGCGTCGCGAAAGAGCTCCTCCAGCCCGCCTTCCACCCGCAGGTCGCCATCGGGTTGCGGCTCCTCGCCGTCGGCGACCGCCACCGCGATCTCGATCGTGTCGAGGTCGTTGTGCGCCCGATCCGCCCAATTCGCCACCGCGATGCGTGCGCCGGGCCCGGCGACCCGGATCATCTCACCGAGAGCGTCCAGCGTGTCGTCGGCGAACTGCAGTGCGTTGACGGCGGTCACCACCTCGAACGATCCCTCGGCCCAGGGCAGGTGCTCCACCCCACCGCGGCGCACCTCCGCCCCCGGCACCCGACGTCGCGTCTCGGCGACCATCCCCGGCGCCGGATCGATCCCGGTCACCACCGCCCCCGCCTCGACGAGCGCTGCCAGGAACTCCCCACTGCCGCACCCCACGTCGAGTACCCGGGTTCCTGGGCCGGCGGCCGCTTCGGCGATCAGGATGCGCCACACGGGTTCGGCGGAACCGCCCCAGAGAGCGGCCCACTCCGTGCTGACCGCCGACCAGCCGTGCAGGTCGTCATCGCCTGTGTCGTCCGGCATGCCCGCCTCCTCGAACTCGCTCGCTCTCCGCCCGATTATCCCCGTGCACGAATCGGCGCTCCAGTACCCCGGCGGCACTGCTCCACCCGCCGAGGAGGGGCGGGTCAGAGGGTGGACTTCAGGGTGCGACGCGCGTCTTCCGCCATCGAGAGGGCTCGACGAGCCTGGTCGAGGGAGCGCTGGTACAGCACGCCGTAGGTGAACGAACCCTCGCCCGCCGCCTCGGCCCTCCGCGCGGTGAGCAGCACGTACTCGGCGAAGAGCGACGCGTCGCGGTGCCAGCCGAGCGCATCCTGCAGCTCCTCGGCGGCGTCGCCGACCGCCTCGGCGTGGTCGCCCAGCACAGCGCCGGCACCCGAGGTCGCGAACTCGGCGGCGTGCCGCAGGCGACGCGCAGCCTTGCGCGAGTCGTGCAGCGCTCCCAGCGCACCCGCCGCGGCGACGATGTCGGGGCCGAGCACGCGCCGGGCCTCGCGCTCCTTCACCGAACGGGCGAGGGCGCGCTTGCCCACTTTGCGGAGGGTGCGGCGGGCCTCCTTCTTGGGCTGCCGAGGGGCATCGGGCGCGATCGACGATCCACCGGCGAACTCGTCGAGGGCGTCGAGCAGCCGGTAGTAGACCGGCGCCGTCATCGAGCTGACGAGACGTGCATGGGCCTCGTCGTGCTCGGCGCGGGTGGCGTCGACCAGCCGGCGACGGGCATCCGGATCGTCGATTCCACGGTCGCTCTCGAGCTCGTCGAGAGAGAACTCCGCCCATTCGGCGCGCACCTCGAGGTCGCGCGTCTCACCGAGCACCGCACCGAAGCGGGACAGGGCATCACGCACCTCGTCGAGTGCGATGGGGTCGAACAGGTGCCGATGCGTGGTGAGAACGTTGCGAAGCCGTCTGACCGTGGTGCGCAGTTGGTGCACGGAATCGGGTCGATCGGCCCGCACCGCCGGATCGAGCGCCACCACCCGCGCCACGAGCTCCGCCACCCCGTCGAGCACTCGGGCAGCTGCAGCTGATGCGGATCCCTTCGCGACTGCCTTCGCCGACGGTGCCGTGGTGGGCGATCCGAGCCCGGTGCGCCCTACCGCCTGAGCCAGTTTCGACACGCTCGGCGACACGGCGGCTCCGACGGCCAGCAGCCGGGCCTCGATCTCGTCGAGCAACGCCACCCGGCCCTCGGGTGTCGCGGGGGCTGCGGGGCCGAGCTCGACCTCCCACTCCCGCCACAAACGCACCGTGCCCTCGCGCGCATCCGTTGCGGAAACGGTGTCGTCGGCGATCTCGACCACGAGATCTCCGGATGCGTCGAGCAGGTTGGTCACCCGTCGCGTCGTCGAGAGCTGGGCGAGCGGGCTGAGCGGATGATCGCGCACGTGCACGCGCACCGGTGCCAGCACCTCGGGCGGCACGGTGTCGTCGTCGTCGCCCAGCGGCCACTGCAGTTCGGTGCGGCCCTCCACCGCCGGCAGCTTCACGTGCCAGCCCTCGTCGTGGCCGCCGCGGCGTCGGCGCAGCGCGATGCGTTGACGAGCCAGCGCGCCCTCGGCGGTGTCGAAGTACACCGCCTCCAACGGGAACGGCTCGACAACGACCGCCGACTCCACGGGGGTGCCGGCCGCCCGCCCGACTCCGGAGAGCTCCGGAAGCGGCAGTTCCTCCCCCACGGAGTACTTGCGTTCGATCTCGACCTGCTCGAGGGGCGCCGAGGAGTCGTGGTGAGTCGTGGATTCGTTCTGGCTCATGGCTCCGGTCTATCTCTTCCCGGCGAGTTCCGCTTCCCGCCGTCGCGATTCAGAGGACACTGACACTTGTGTCGGTCCCTCTCCTCATTCTGGTCACTCGACCCGTCATCGGTGTGACCGACGGGCGAACGGATGTCGTCGACCCCGACTCTGAGGGTCGCACGAGTGCCGGCTTCCACTTCGCCGATGCGTCCGCACCGCAACTCAGCGTGCTCGATCTCGGGGTCTCGCGGGGCGACGGCGTCTTCGATTCGTTGATGGTGGCCGAGGGCCGCATCCCTGCGCTCGAAACGCATCTCGCCCGGTTCGCGACCTCGGCCCGGCTCCTCGACCTGCCCGAACCCGATCGCGCGGTCTGGCGGGCCGCCGTCGCCGCGGCCGTGGCCACGCATCCGCCTGTTCCGGTGCTCGCGGTCAAACTCGTGCTCACGAGGGGTGTCGAGGGCAGCGGAGTTCCCACCGCGTGGGTGCTCGCCCAACCCGCTCGCGACTTCACCGAGGTGCGGCGTGAGGGTGTGAAGGTCGTCACCCTCGATCGCGGCTACCGACACGACGTGGCCGCCACTTCGCCCTGGCTGCTGCAGGGCGCGAAATCGCTCTCCTACGCGGTCAACGCCGCGGCCATCCGTGAGGCTCAGCGGCGAGGTGCCGACGACGTCATCTTCATCAGTTCCGACGGTTTCGTGCTCGAGGCGCCGACCGCGAGCGTGCTGCTGCGCGAAGGCAACCGCTTCTCCACCCCGAGCGCCGAGCTGGGCATCCTGGCAGGAACCACGCAGGGTCGCGCCTTCGAGTTCCTTCGCACCTACGGCTACGAGACGGATGCGGTGCGCCTGCGCGCGAGCGAGTTGCGACGGGCGGATGCGATCTGGCTGGTCTCGAGCATCCGGCAGGCGGTCGCCGTGACCGAACTCGACGGGCAGCCGGTGGGCGTCGACGAGCGGTTGACCGAACAGCTGAACACCCACCTCGCGCACGCCGCCGACTGAGCGGATCGCCCGACGCCGGCTCTGCCCGAGCTCAGGCGGCGTCGACCGCCGTGCGCTGCACGTTGTCGCCCACCCAGCGCACGAGCGGGATGAGCACGGCCGCGAGCTCATCGCCGAGCGGGGTGAGACTGTAGTCGACCCGCGGTGGCACCGTGCCCATCGATTCACGCAGCACGAAGCCGTCTCCTTCGAGCGATCGCAGCGTCTGCGCCAGCATCTTCTCGCTGATTCCCTCGACATAGCGGTGCAGTTCGCCCCAGCGCATCGACTTCTGCGAGAGGGCGACGACCACCAGCACGCCCCATTTGCTGGTGACGTGGTCGAGCACCGCACGGCTCGGACAGTCCGACGCGAAGGGAGTGGCCAGCCCGGTGCGGTCGACCTCCGGCCAGTCGGCGTGCAGGGCATCCCAAATTCTTTCGTTCACGCCAGTAGCTTACCGAAAAGTGGGTACCATCGACGGGGAAGTATCGCGGATGTGCACGGGTTTCACCCCTCGACCGGCCCGTGAGTGCGGGCCACGGAAAGGAACATCATGACCATCGTCGTCACCGGCGCCACCGGCCACCTCGGCCACTTCACCGTCGACCACCTGCTCGCGCGAGGCATCCCGGCCTCCGACATCGTCGCCGCCGGTCGCGACGCGTCCAAGCTGGCCGAGCTGGCTGAGACCCTTCCCGGCGTGCGCACCGCGGCCATCGACTTCAGCGACCCTGCGAGCCTCGATTCGGCGATCGCGGGCGCATCCGCCGTTGTGCTCGTCTCTGCGAGCGAGCCCGGCAACAGAGTGGCGTTGCACGCGAACGTCATCGAAGCGGCCAAGCGGGCGGGTGTCGAGCGGATCGTCTACACCAGTGCCCCGCACGCCACCACCTCTCCACTCGTTCTGGCGCCTGAGCACAAGGCGACCGAGGAACTCCTCGCCGCTTCGGGACTCACCACGACGATCCTCCGCAACAACTGGTACAGCGAGAACTACCTGTCGGCACTCGAGCAGGCTCGAGAGACCGGCGTGTTCCTCACCAGCACCGGTTCGGGCCGGGTGGCCAGCGCCTCGCGCACCGACTACGCCGAAGCGATCGCGGCCGTGCTCACCACTCCCGGCCACGAAGGCGCCGTCTACGAGCTCTCGGGCGACGTCGCGTGGACCGGTTCCGACTTCGCTGCCGCGGCTTCCGAGGTGCTCGGCCGCCCGGTGGTCTACCGCTCGGTGAGCCCCGAGGAGCATCTCGCGATCCTCACCGACGCAGGATTGGATGCCGGGACGGCGGGCTTCGTGGTCGCGCTCGACGGCAACATCCGCGACGGTCTGCTCGCCGAGACCTCCGGCGAGCTCGCCCAACTGATCGGGCACCCGACGACGCCGCTGGTGGAGGCGTTGCGCGCCCTCTGAGCGGTGGTGGCGAGTGTCAAGCTCGCGGCAGCCGGTCGGCGTGGCAGGTCGAGTGTCGGTGGCTCATGCTTGAATTATTCTCATGAAGAGCTTGTTCGTGACCCGCATCGAGGAGCTCGACGCGCGCCTCGATGCCGCGATCGACGAGCTACGCGAGATCGACCTTCAGACGGCCGCGTTGGATGCCCGCCGGGCCCGGTGCCTGGCCGCGGCGGCCCAGATCGCCGACGAACGGGCCGCGCTGGTGTCGCCGGTCGGTCGCGAGTTCTCGGCCGCCCGGGAGGGGGAACGCACACTGGTCGCGGTCGAGATCGCCACTGCGACATTGCGGTCGGAGCGCACCGTGGCGCGGCTGATGAACGAGGCCGAGCAACTCGTGCGCGACTACCCGACCACACTCACCGCCCTCGAAAACGGCCGGGTGTCGGCGTTGCACACCCGGCACCTCGTCGCCCACGCCTGCACCCTGCCCGCCGAGGCCCGGCCCGAGTTCGAAGCCCGGCTGCTCGTCGAGGCCGCCGTGCTGCCCGCGCACCGCTTCGCCGACAGGGCCCGCCGGATGCGCGAAACCGCCCACCCGGAATCCATCATGACGCGTCACCGGCAGGCGCGGGAGGAGCGGAGCGTGTGGCTCTCTCCCGAGTGCGACGGGATGGCGACCCTCACCCACCACCTGCCCGCAGTCGACGCGGTCGCGATCGACGACCTCCTCGACAAGATCGCCCGCGCCGAACGCTCCGACACCGACCCACGCACCCACCCGCAACGCCGCGCCGACGCCCTCACCCGACTGGTGCTCACCCCCGACAACCCGGCCCGGCCCGCATCCATCACCCCCGCCGTGCTCGTCACCATCCCCGCCGCGACCGTCGCGGGAGCATCCGACGAACCGGGCGACCTGCACGGCTACGGCCCGATCGACGCCGACACCGCCCGCCAAATCGCGGCCACCGCGCCGACGTTCCTCCGGGTTCTGACCCACCCGGTCACCGGGGAGCCGAAAATGGTCACCCGACACTGGGGCCGTGCGGCCGCCGACCACCTGCCCACCAACGGCGCCACGCCCCGCACGACCAGCGCCGGCCGCCGCACTGGCACCGCTGCCCCCTTGATCACTTGCGCCACCCGCCCCACCTCCGGCACTGGCCGCCACGCCGAGGGCACCACCCTCCCCACCACCGGCACCGGCCGCCACACCGCCGAAACCCACCCCACCGCCGACACCGGCCGCCACACCGACGGCGGCACCCACCCCACGACCGGCGCCGGCCGACACGATGAGACCGGGCGCGACCGGTACAGCGCCCCACCCGAACTGCGGCTCGTGCTCGCCGCGATCGACCAGACCTGCCGATTCCCCGGCTGCGGACACCGCGCCAACCGCTGCGAACTCGACCACACCCGAGACTGGGCCCACGGCGGCGGCACCACCGCCGAGAACCTCACCTACCTCTGCTCCCGCCACCACCACCTGAAACACGACACCGGCTGGACCGTCAAGCCCGACCCCGACCGGCCACGCCACCTCAATTGGCGCAGCCCCCACGGCCGCCACCACCACACCGCACCCCCACGCGCCCCCGCCGACTGAACCGGAGGCGGCAAGCGGGCAGATCGTGGGGCGACTATCGTGACCCGCGCGCAGCTCGGCGCGCTCGCCCGCACCGCCTGGCCGAGGGCGGCACGACTACCCGAACATCCTCGCCCAGAGCCCTCCACCCCGGCCCGACCCGAAGGCAATTCCGAACGCCCGAACACGAGTCAGAGCGCCCGGAGCTTCTCCAACAGCGGCCCGGCAGCCTCAGCAAGGAATCGATCCTGCCCCTCGTCGCCCACCTGCACCAGCGCCACATCCGTGAACCCCGCCTCCAGGTAGGGCCGCACACTCTCGGCGATGGCATCCAGGTCGGGCCCGCACGGGATCGACGACGACACGTCGTCGGGCCGCACGAATTGGCTTGCGCCCGCGAATCCGGCCGGCGTCGGCAGATCGGCGTTCACCGACCATCCGCCACCGAACCACCGGAACTGCTCGTGCGCCCTCGCGACCGCGGCCGACGCGGACGGGTCCCAGCAGATCGGGATCTGCCCGATCGAGCGGGGAGCCGGCCCGCCGTTCGCCGACGCCCAGCCCGACACGAGCGACGCGTCCGGTTCGACCGCGATCAGGTGGTCGCCGAGTGGCGCGAACCGGGCGATGGACTTGTCGCCCGAGACGGCCAAGCCGAGGGGAACGCCGCCATCCGGCGCGTCCCAGATACGGGCCGAGTCGACCCGGAAGTAGTCGCCTTCCCACGTCACCAGCTCGCCGGTGTGCAGCTCACGGATGATCTGCACGGCCTCCTCGAGCATGTCCTGCCGGGCATCGACCGCCGGCCAGCCCTGGCCGACCACGTGCTCGTTGAGGTTCTCACCCGAACCCAGACCCAGGATGAAGCGCCCGTCGGAGAGGATCTGCATCGTCGCCGCCTTCTGCGCGATCACCGCCGGGTGGTAGCGCATCGTCGGGCAGGTCACGTAGGTCGCGAGCTCCACCCGCGAGGTGGCCTGCGCGACGGCTCCGAGCACCGTCCAGGCGTAAGGCGCATGCCCCTGCTCGGTGAGCCAGGGCGAGTAGTGGTCACTCGAGACCTCGAAGTCGAAGCCCACCTCTTCTGCAGCGATCGCATAGCGGACGAGTTCCTTCGGTCCGCTCTGTTCCGTCATCAAGGTGTAGCCGAAGCGCGCCATCGTGATCTCCCGTCGTCGGAACGTCGCCGGTTGCGACATCCTCCTCTCGACGCTGGCACGATCCGGCTAACTCCGGAGGGGCTCGACTCCCCCCAGTGCATCTGCTACCCGCAACACCGCCGGCCCCAGGCTCAGCACTCCCGTCGACAGGGGCTCGCTTCGCACGCCTCCCCGCCCTCGCAGAGCCTTGTGCGCCCCTGGGGCGAGCGTCACGTTCATCCAGGCGCAGGGGTTCGCGGGTCGATGCCCGCGGAACAGCACCGGCCCGGAGCCCGAGTCGAGACTGAACTCCACACCGGCAAGGGCGTCCACATCGACTCCGCGGAGCGTGATGTTGCGCCGAGTGGCCCCGAGGTCGAACGGATGCGCCACACCCAGCAGCGCCTGCACCGCGTCGAGCGACTCGGCGGCCATCACGGTGACGGCGGCGCGCTTGTGCGCAGGGCGCCCGAAGTAGCGGTCACCCACGATGCCGAGCCCTTCCCGCACCTCGACCTCCGAGCGCGACTCGATCTCACCTGGCGGCACCGGCAGCGGCCCGTCGGCCGGTCGGCCCTCGTAGCGATGCACCGATGACACCAGCAAGTGCACGATCTCCACCGGGTACTCGACCACGAGCTCTCCGGCACTCACCGCTGATGATCCGATTCGGCGTGCCGGATGGCGGCATCGGCGTCGGCGAGGTCGAGATCGGCCGCGAGATACTCGGCCGACGAAGGCAGCCGCACGGTGACGCCCGAATAGCTCTCGACCGCCAGCTCTCCGCTCGCCCCGGCCAGGCCGAGCACGTGCCCGCCCACCTCACCGCTCTGATCGACGAAGTGGAGGTGAGCCCCCGCCACCGTCACGCCCTGGAACACGTGAGGAGCGATGAAACCCAGCACCGTGCCCGAGACGTCGGTCACCACGTTCTCGCGCTGATCCTGCACCGCCTCGGCGAGCGGACGATACGGCTTCGACTGCCGCTTCGCCTCGCGCAGGCTGATGGAGGCGAAATGAGCATCGAAGCGCACGGCGTGAAAGATGTTCTCACTCACCACCCGCTCGTGGATGTCGGCGATCAGCGCAGCCAGCGACTCGACCGACACCACGAACTCGGAGCTCTCCGGCTCGAAGTCGACCACCTCGGCGAAGGCGAGGGAATCGGATGCGCCGAGCACGGTCATCCGCCCGTCGCCGTGGAAGAGCCGGAACTCCCCGTCGAGAACCACGAGCTCGCCATCCATGTGGTCGCCGCACCCGAGCCCGAGGGTGCCGCTGCGGGCGATCCGCCCCACGGTGAAGACCCCGTCGAAGAGCCCGGCGACCAAAGCGTCGACGATCGAAAACTGGACGACCGACTTCTCGGCCCGACGATTTCGGCGCATAACCCGCTATTCTCCCGCACTCTTCAGCAGAACACAGCAGAGTAGAACCATGTCCTCTCGCCTCGAGCGCAACATCGACCGTCTGCTGAGCATCCATCGGCCGGTCGTGCTCGCCCACCTGCGCAGCATCCGACGGCTGCATCCGGATGCTTCGCCTCAGGAATTGCTCGTCATCCTCGAACGCCGCTACGTCACCGCGGTGACCAGCGGCGGTGCGGCCGTCGGGGCGAGTTCGATGCTGCCGTTCGTCGGCACCGGGATCTCGCTCGGTTTGAGCGCTGTCGAGACCGCCGGGTTCCTCGAGACCACGGCACTGTTCGCGCAATCGGTCACCGAGGTGCACGGCATCGCGGTGGACGACCCAGATCGCGCCCGCGCGCTCGTGATGACCCTGCTGATGGGCAAGGCGGGCAGCGACCTGCTGAAACAGATCGCCGGCCAGGCGACGGGCGGCGTGGGGCGCAACGCCTATTGGGGGCAGGTGGTGACGAGCAGTCTGCCGCAGTTCGTCGTGGGGCCGGTGGCCGATCAGTTGAGAAACGTCTTCATCAAGCGGTTCGCCGTGGGTCAGGGCGCCAACGTGATCGGGCGGGCCATCCCCTTCGGCATCGGCGCGGCCATCGGCGGTGTGGGCAACCTCGTGTTGGGGCGCACCGTCATCCAGAGCGCCCGCAGCGCGTTCGGTGCCGCACCGTTCACGTTCCCGATGGAGCTCGCGATCACGGTCAAGGCACCGAAAGCCGTGACGGGTGAGGGAGGGAAGCGCCGCAAGGGCGAGAAACGCGAGAAAGCCGACAAGAAGTCCCTCACCAAGCTGATGCCGTCGCGCAAACGCAAGGAGATCACGGAGGCGCCCGGCCCGCGCGACGTGGGCGTTCCGGAGCATCCTGACATCCGCATCTGAATTCGGGCGATTCACAGCAGAGTGGTAGCGTAGAACTTCAGCCGGGGCGTGTCAGCTTTCGGGGTTGTTTCGTCACGGTGAGGGGGATGTCATGAAGTATCGTGTCGTCGCCGCCGTGCTGGGAACCCTGGCACTTCTCGGATTCGGGGCCACCGCCGCTCTGGCGCACTCGGATGGACAGCTCGCCTCCGGCTCGCACCCGCGCCCCTCGGCGGCCGAGCCCGTTTTGGCCGCCACCGGTTACGACTTCACACCGATGCTCGTCACCGCCGGCGTCTTTCTGCTCATCGCCGGGATCGCCGTAATCGTGGCGAAATACGTTCTCGCCCGCTCCAGCCACAGCTGACCGCGGAAGCACGGTAGCGAACAGCTACAGTCGCTCGTCGTCGTGCTCGGCGTAGGCCTCGCTGCCGTCCACCAGCTCGTCACGGGCGTGCAGTGCCGCGTTGCGCGACCACTCGGCGAGCAGTCCTTCGACCGCCCCGTGGAAGCGCCGGGTGGCGGCACCGGGCGCGGTGTCGCCGAAGTAGTGGCTGACCCACCGACCGAGTCGCACGTTCGCCGCCGAGTCGTGCGAGACCTGTTCGATCCGTGACAGCACCTGTGGCGCCTGCTCGGCGAGCAGCCACTCGCAATCGGAGAGGTAGCCGCCGGTGTCGATCTCCGCATCCGGTGACACCGGTCGGGTGATGAGCAACGGCTTGCCCGTGGCCAGCCGGTCATAGACCATCGCCGACACGTCGACCACGGCGACATCGGCCACCGCGAGTTGCCAGCCGAGCTCGGCGCCGGTGTCGTGCACGTGCTGGGCGGTGGGGTCGTCGCGGTTCGCCGCCGCGATGGCCGCAGCGATCTCGCGATTCGCTGCCGAATAGGCCGGGTCGAGCACTCCGCTGCGCGGGTGCGGGCGGTAGATCAGGCGGTGATCGGGCGACGACAGGATGTCGCGCACGAGCCCCACACCGTGGGAGGCGATGGAGCCGTAGGCGGCAGCCGGCCGGTCACCCTCCCAGGTGGGGGCGTAGAGCACCACCGTGCGCCCGTCGCGCTCGAACGGCACCGTGCCGGTGTAGTGATCGGCCTGGGGCCGACCGATCGGAATGGCGCGCTTGTCGAAGTCGTAGTCCCAGAGCACCCGCTTCAGCCGCGAGACGGCGGCATCGCCGGCCACGAAGCTGTAGTCGTAGGCCTTGAACTGGTTCGTGGTCATGTACATCTTGTCGCTCTCGCCATGATTGATGAACACGTGCCACCGGCGGCCGTAGCGCATCATCTGGAAGTTGCGAGCGTTCTGGTTCACATAGAACACGATCTTCAGGTCTTGCTCGGCGATGAACTGTTCGAGTTCGTCGACCTTGCGCACGTAGGCGACGGGCAACGGGCTCTCGTCGAGCAGAGCGCTGGCACCGCTCGGGTTGCGACTGAGGATGACGACGGGATGCGTCTTCGAGAGCTCGAGCAGCGGCTTGTACCACTGCCGGAGCTGGTAGAGGTTCACCTCGCCGTCGGCGAAGTACACACCGATCTCGAAGCGACGCCGGGTCAGTGGCGCACGCGCGGCGAGCTGCGTCGAGAGTTTCGCACGCACCCGCCGGGAGCGCAGGAGGTCTCGCACCACAGTCCAGCCGAGCTTCGCATCGTTCAGTACACCCACACGTTTCAGGCTAGCGACGCGATCCGGCCGGGCTGTCCGGATGGCCTCTCGGAGAGTGCTTCTTTAGGCAATCGTGACCTTGACCGCGGAGCTGTGAGCAGTGCTCAGACGATGGGCGGTCGGCCGGCCCGGGTCATCCGCCAGACCGTGCGCCAGGAGATCGGGCGGCGCTCCCCCGCGTCGGTGCGCCAGCCCTCGGCCCAGCCGCCGAACCACGCGCGGAGGGCGGCGGGGCGCCGTGCCCAGCGCAGGATCTGGATGCCCGTCCAGCTGCCCACGTAGAGGGGCACCAGTACCGCCGGCAGATTACGCTTCGCGAGCCACACCCGGTTGCGTGCGTTCAACCGGTAGTAGTACGCGTGCCGGGTGGGTTCGATCGCGGGGTGGTTGGCCACGAGGTCGCCCGCGTACCAGGTGCGGAGCCCTTGGTCCCACACGCGCCAGGCGAGTTCGATGCCCTCGTGGGCGTAGAAGAACGGCGCGGCCCAGCCGCCCGTCGCGTCGAAGACGGCGCGCGGCAGCAGCGTCGCGCCCTCCCACACCGAGAACACGTTGCTCGATTGTGTGGCCGAGCCCTTGCGGATGCGCGGCACCCAGCGACGCGGATTCGTGGCACCCGAGGGGTCGACCACGCGCGGTTGCAGCAAGCCGATACCGGGGTCGTTCCGGATGTGCGCGACCGCGTCGGCCAGGAACGACGGGTCGGGCAGACTGGCGTCGTCGTCGAGGAAGAAGATGTAGTCGCCCGAAACTTCGGCAGCGCCCGCATTGCGACCGGCCGGTATGCCGACGTTGGCCGGCAAGGCCAGCGTGCGCACGGCATCCGGGAGCCCCACCGGAACCCAGCCGTTTCCGACGCAGACGATGTCGAGCGCCACGCCCACCTGGGCCAGCAGCGACTCGGCGCCTCGGCGCAGGTCGTCGGGGCGCTTGCCCTGGGTGAGCAGCACCACCCCGATCGTCGGCACGAGGTCGCTCAGGAGCGCACCCGTTTCGACGCCATGATCGCCACGAAGTGCCCGATCAACGCGAGGATCGACAGGGGCACGAGCGCGACCAGCAGGATGCGGTCGGCGAACACCCCACCGATGAACAGTCCCACGATCGCGAACGCGAAGATCAGCATCGTCAGTTCCACCGAGTGGTACAGGCGGTGGAAAGGCAGGTAGCGCGCAGCGCGGCGCAAGCGGGCCACGAGCGCCTGGGACGGCTCAGATTCGCCCTGCTTGTCGGCCAGCTTGTCGAGCCCCGCGTTCGCACGGGCCACGTGCACCATGTCGTTGAGCGCCTTGTTCAGCACGATGACGAGCGCGAGCAGGAGGCCGAGGGTGGTCCAGAGGAAGTCCTCAGGCGCCTCGAACGGGTAGCCGGCTGCCCGGATGCCGAGCGCGATCGGAATGAGCGACTCGGTCGTGTAGTGCCCCACCTTGTCGAGGAACACCCCCGCCGGCGACGACGTTCCTCGCCAGCGCGCGACCTCGCCGTCGCAGCAGTCGACGAGCATCTGCAGCTGGCCGAGCACGAGCGCGAGCGCCGCTCCCCCGATACCCGGGATGAGCAGGGCTGCGGCGGTCGCCCACCCGGTGAGGATCATCAGGCCCGTCACACCGTTGGCCGAGATCGAGGTCTTCAGCAGCACCCAGGTGACGTAGGGCGAGAGGCGGCGGAGGTAGAGCGACGCCGTCCAGTGCTCGGCGTTGCGTCGGCCGCGAACCTCAGGAGGTTGCGCGACGGCCTTGAGCTCGGCGATCGAGGAGGGCCGGCGTGCAGACGCGGGCCGGCCGTGAGGGAATTGCGACACTGTCACCTTCCCGTGTGCGCCGTGATGTTCTTCGTCAGCGTGAGGAATCCGAGGATGAACCCGAGCCCCCAGCTGAAATGGATGCACGGCAAGACTATGAGAAACCACGCCCCCGTGCGACCGCCGCCACGGCGAGCGGCGTCGATCGCCGCCACCGCCACGAAGAGCAGGTAGACGATCGGCACGATGAAGCCGAACACGAGACCCACGCCGACCGCCGCGAGCGTGGAGTCGCCCTGGGCCGTGCCGACGCCGAGCAGAACGAGCCCGACCACTCCGGCCAGGAACCCGAGCACCACCACGGCGACCGTGACCGGCGGCACGAAGTACTTCAACGCATTCGCGGTGAAGAAACGTCGTGCGAGTTCGCCGCGCCAGAGGCCGGTGGAGAAGAACTGGCGGGCCAGCCGCTCGAGCGAAGGGCGTGGCCGGTAGATCAC
Organism: Herbiconiux aconitum; assembly: GCF_024979235.1. Taxonomy (NCBI): domain Bacteria; kingdom Bacillati; phylum Actinomycetota; class Actinomycetes; order Micrococcales; family Microbacteriaceae; genus Herbiconiux; species Herbiconiux aconitum. The sequence continues at coordinate 405,959 of NZ_JANLCM010000002.1, read as the reverse complement.
CACGAGCGCGGGCGTGAACCACACCACGCCACCGGATGCCCGCAGGCGCCGGTTCAGCTCCCAGTCCTGACCCCGCCGGATGTCTTCGTTGAACAGCCCGACCTTCGTCAGCCACTCGCGGCGGAAGACGCCGAGATACACCGTCTCGGCCGGGCCCTCCTTGCCCCCCACGTGGTGGGCGCCGCCGCCGAGGCCGGCCTTCGAGCCGTAGGCGATCGCGACGGCGCTCTCGAAGGGGGTCGTGCCCTCGGCCTTCATGATGCCGCCCACGTTCGCCGCGCCCGTGCGGAGCATGGTCTCCACGGCGATGCGCGTGTAGTCGCGCGGGAGCAGGGAATGAGCATCCACTCGCACCACGATCGGATACTGTGATGCGCCGATGGCGACGTTCAACCCGCTCGGCGTCGATCCGGTGGGGTTGTCGATGACCCGGATGCGCGGATCGACCACCGAGAGCCGCTCGAGCAGCTCGGTGGTGCCGTCGATCGACGGCCCGAGCGCCACGATCACGTCGAAAGGGCCCTCGTAGTCCTGATCGAGCAGGCTGGCGATGGCCGCTTCGACGTGAGTGACCTCGTTGAGCACCGGCATCACGTAGGAGACGCCCGGTCGCTCCGCCGTGGGCTCCGATGTGGGCTGGGTCATCGCATCCGATCGTTCTGGAGGGGTGTTCCGGGCCGCCGCACACACGGAAAAAGGCTGGTGAGCCACCGCCGCGTTACAGCGACGACGAGCCTACCAGCCTGATTCCGGCGCCCCATGGGGCGTGTGATTACGAGGCGAGCTGCCCCAGCGTGACCTCGACCGTCTTGGAGTCGCCGCCACGGGTGAAGGTGATCTTGGCGGTGCCGCCCGCGGGCTGGGTGCGCACCTGGGCGGTGAGGTCGATCGAGTCGGTGATCGGCAGTCCGTTGAACGCGGTCACCACGTCACCGGCCTGCAGTCCCGCCTTCTCGGCCGCTCCACCGGCGGACACCGACTGGATGATCGCGCCCGCGGTGGTGCTGTCGGCCTCGGAGGAGGCGTCGCCCACCGTGGCGCCGAGGAGGCCGTGGGTGGCCGACCCGTTCTTGATGATCTCCTGCGTGACGCGCTGCACGAGGTTCGCCGGAATCGAGAAGCCGACACCGATGTTGCCCGACTGGCCGCCCGAGCTGTCGCCCGATCCCGCACTCGCGATCGCCACGTTCACGCCGATCAGCTTGCCCTCGGAGTCGAGGAGCGCACCACCGGAGTTGCCGGGATTGATCGCCGCGTCGGTCTGGATGACCGAGAGCGAGATGCTCGACTGCTGGGTGGGAGCCTGCTGCTGTTGCTGCTGCCCCTGACCGCCCTGACCCGGGAGGTCGAAGTTCCAGAAGTCGTAGGGGCCCTGGTCGCCGTTGCCGTTGCCGTCGTCGGGCGTGGGGTTGGTCTCGGTGTCGTCGGGAGCGGCCGAGGAAGCCACGGTGATGCTGCGGTTCAGCGCGCTGACGATTCCGTTGGTGACGGTGCCGGAAAGGCCGAGCGGCGCGCCGATGGCGATGGCGACGTCACCGACGTTGAGCTTCGACGAGTCGCCGAACTCGATCGGGGTGAGCCCGGATGCGTCGGTCAGCTTGATGACCGCCAGGTCGGCGACCGGGTCGGTGCCGACGACGGTGGCGCTGTAGAGCTTGCCGTCGTTGGTCTGCACCTTGATGTCGGGGCTCGCCGTGGCGCCGTCGAGGGTGACGACGTGGGTGTTGGTCACGATGTAGCCGTCGTCGGTGAGCACGACGCCCGAGCCGGTGCCGGCTGCCTGGTCGCTCTGCACCGAAATGGTGACGACGGAGGGCGAGGCCTTCGCGGCGACCGCGGTGATGAGGTTCGCGTCATCCGGGTTGTTCACCGTGATGCTGGTGGGGCTCGACGCCGTGTTGCTCGTCGATCCGCCGTTCTGGCTCACGGCCCAGGCGGTGACGCCCGCTCCGGACGCGCCGCCGATGAGGGCGCCGATGGCCAGTGCCGCGATGAGCGCGACCCCGCCGCGACGCTTCTTCGCCGGAGCGGCCGGCGCCTGGGTGTAGGCACCCGACGCGGCATACATCGCCGAGTTGAAGTTCGGGTCGGGAACCGCGCCGTAGGGCGGGGTGCCGGCCGTGGGGGTGCCGAAGGAGCCGTTGCCGTAGTTGGCAGTGTGAGCGGGCTGGCCCGACTGCGCGGCGTGCGGCGCCTGGCCGTAGGGGGCCTGCGACTGCGCCGTCTGGCCGTAAGGGCTCTGCTGAGCCGGGGCCTGCGGAGCCGGGTAGCCCGCGAGGTGCGGGTTCACCGACGTCGGCTGAGACTGGGTCGGCTGCGGCACGGTCGGCTGCGCCGCCGTGGCCCCGGCCGGCGTCGTCGGATGGGCCGGCACGGGCGGAACGACCGGCGGCACCACAGCCGTCGTGTCGTCGCGGTGGGAGAATTCGGGGGTGGCGGGTGTGACGGGCGCCGTGGGCTGCTGCGCCTCGGGCGTCGACTCCGAGGACTGGGCGTCGTGCGCGGCGCCCGCGTTGTCGGCCGGGATGCCGTCGGGGTTCTCGGTGCTCTCTGACATGTGGTGCTCCTTCCAAGCACTTGCAAGCATCCTCACCGAAGCTGTGGGAACTCTATGGACCGGCTGTATGCAGTCTGCCGTCTCGATATGACTGAGCTACGAGACGCTCGCCGGCTCGCCGGCCACGATGCGAGAGGTGCGACCTCCACGTTAGCCCGGGTGACGGCGCGGGCGACCCGGTCCCCGGGGCACACTAGGTTGGAACGATGACGATCAGCGGATCCTGGCAGCGGACAGCGCGCGGAGCCGGGCTCCTCGCTCCTGACGGCCGCATCGCCTCCACCATCTTCGCCGAGATGAGCGGGCTCGCCCAGTCGACCGGCGCGATCAACCTCGGGCAGGGATTCCCCGATGAAGACGGCCCGGCCGAGGTGCTCGACGCCGCCCGCCGCGCCATCGCCGACGGCGTCAACCAATATCCGCCGGCAACCGGCATCCCGGCGCTCCGTTCGGCCATCGCTCAGCACCAGAAGCGGTTCTACGGCCTGAGCGTCGACCCCGACCGCGAGGTGCTCGTCACCGCCGGCGCCACCGAAGCCCTCGCCGCGACCATCCTGGCGCTGGTCGACGAGGGCGACGAGGTCGTGACTCTCGAACCCTTCTACGACGCCTACGGCGGACTGATCGCGCTCGCTCGGGGCGTGCACAAGACGGCGGCTCTGCACGGGCCGGAGTTCCAGCCCGACCACGACGAACTGCGGCGGGTCGTGACCGACCGCACCCGGGTCATCCTGCTGAACAACCCGCACAACCCCACCGGATCGGTGCTGGCGCGGGAGACGCTCGAACTGATCGTCGAACTCGCACACGAGCACGACGCCATCATCGTGACCGACGAGGTGTACGAGCACCTCACCTTCGAACAGCCCCACATCCCGGTCGCCACACTGCCAGGCGCACGGGAGCGCACCGTCACGATCTCGTCGGCGGGCAAGACCTTCAGCACGACAGGGTGGAAGATCGGCTGGCTGGTGTCGACGCCCGAACTCGTCACCGCCATCCTTGCCGTGAAGCAGTTCCTCACCTATGTGAACGGCGCGCCGTTCCAGCCCGCGATCGCTGTGGGCCTCGCCCTGCCCGACTCCTTCTTCGAGGGCATCGCCCGCACCTTGCAGGCCAAGCGCGATCTGCTCTCCCAAGGCCTCGTGAAGGCGGGGTTCCAGGTCTCGCGGCCCGGAGGCACCTACTTCGTCGTGGCCGACGCGGCCCCTCTCGGCTACGCGGATGCGGCGACGCTGTGCCGCGAACTGCCGGCGCTCGCCGGGGTGGTCGGAGTGCCGATCAGCGCCTTCGTGCACGAGGAACACGCGCACTCCTACGCCTCGCTCGTGCGCTTCGCCTTCTGCAAGAAGACCGAGGTGCTCGAGCGCGCCGCGGCGCAGCTGGGGGGGCTTTAGCTGCCGGGTACCGGCCCGCCGCCCTTCGGGCTCGCCCGGCCTTCGGCTGGGCGGGCCCTTTTTGCTCGCGCCGCCGCTTCTGCGGCGCGAGGCGACATGTTCGGCTGAGGTCGCTGACGCGGCCTCGGCCTCACCCTGGGTCGTCGAGCGCGGCCCGCGGCCTGCGCTCTCGTTCCCCACGACTTGGGAAACGAGAACGAAACGACGGAGGGGGCCCGGAACTAAGGGCTGACGCTCCGTCGTTTCCGCTCGAGGGCCCGAAACTCCGTCGTCTCGCACACGAGCGCAGGGCACGGCACGCAACAGGCCCTACTCGGCGACCCAGGGTGAGCGCGTGGCCGGAGGGCACGACCGCAGGCCGGGCCCTCCGGCCGCACGCGAACATGTCGCCCGGCGCCGCAGAAGCGGCGGCGCCGGCAGTAAGCGCCCGACAGGCCGAAGGTCTGCCGGGCGCGGGAAGTGGCGAGGCGGCACCCGACTACAGCACGCAGTTCCCAAACCGCCGCAGCGCCAGCGCCGGATTCACCCGGCGCACCTCGTCGATGCGGCGCGGGTCGATCCACGCCACCGCCACGTCTTCGCGCTCACCGAGTGACGCGATCGTGACGCCCATGGGGTCGACCACGAGGCTCGCGCCCACTCCGATCGGCGGCGTCTGGTCGGCGGCTGCGACGTAGATCGTGTTCTCGAGCGCCCGGGCCGTGACGAGAGTGCGCCAGTGGTGCTCCTTCAGGGGGCCGCGCACCCACTCGGCGGGCACCACGACGAGGTCGGCGCCGGCATCCACCAGCCAGCGCGATACCTCGGGGAAGCGGATGTCGTAGCAGGTCTGCATGCCGATCGTCACGCCCTCGATCGAGAAGGTCTGCGGGGTGCCGATCGTTCCGGCCTCGACCCAGTCGCTCTCCCGGCCGCCGAACGCGTCGTAGAGGTGCACCTTGCTGTACTGCGCGATCAGACCGTCGACCGGCGAGACGGCGACGAGCACGTTGGCGAAGTGGCCGGCTTCTGTCGACTCGGCGACCATGCCCGCGATGATGTGCGCGTTCAGCTCGGCCGCGATCGAGCCGAGCGCTGTGACGAAGGGTCCGTCGAGTGGTTCGGCGTTGGCGACGGATTCGGCGCCGATCGGGTCGACGAAGAACGAGGAGTACTCCGGAAACACCACCAGCGAGGCCCCACGCTGCACGGCGGTGCGGGCGAGGCGGGCGATGGTCTCGAGGTTGGCGGCCTTGTCGGGGCCCGGTGCGAACTGGGCGACGGCGACGGCGAAGCCGAGAGCCGGGGCGGTGCCGGTGAGCCCGGCACTGGCACTGGCACTGGCGGTGTCGGTGAGGCCGACTCCGTCGCTCACGCGAGCCTCGCCATCGCCTTGATCGCGCGCCGTTCGTCCATCGCCGCATACCCCTCCGGCAGATCCTCGAACGCGACCTCGAGATCGAACACCCGGCCGGGCCGGAGGCTGCCGTCGAGCACGGCGGCGAGCAACTCCGGGAGGTAGGCGCGCGCCGGCGCCAGTCCGCCGCCCAGGCCCACGTTGTTGTCGAAGGCGATGTTGATCGGGAACTCCACCTCGTGCGGCACACCCACGAAGCCCACCCGCGATCCGGGGCGCGCAATGGCGAAGGCGGTGTTCATGGCCTCTCCGGTTCCGACGCATTCGAGCGTGGCATCCGCTCCGAGGCCGCCGGTGAGTTCGAGAACGGCGCCCACGGCATCCTGGCCGCGCACCTCGACGAGGTCGGTGGCGCCGAACTCGGTGGCGACCGCCTGCCGGGCCGGGTTGCGACTCAGCGCGATGATGCGGGTGGCACCGAGCCGTCGGGCCGCGAGCACACCGCTCAAGCCGACGGCCCCGTCGCCGACGACGGCGACCGTCATTCCCGGTAGTACTCCCGCGCCCACGGCCGCGTGGTGGCCGGTGCTGCACACGTCGGAGAGGGCGAGCAGGTGCGGGATGAGCGCATCGTCGGGGCGACCGCCGGGCACGACGACGAGGGTGCCGTCGGCGAGCGGAACCCGCACGAACTCCCCTTGACCGCCGTCGACGCCGTGAGCGCCCCAGAAGCCGCCGTGCAGGCACGAGGACGTGATGCCGTGCCGGCAGTGCGGGCAGGTTCCGTCGCTGTACATGAAGGGTGCGATGACGAAGTCGCCCACCGCCACGGCGCCGACATCCGTGCCGACGGCCTCGACGATGCCGATGAATTCGTGTCCGATCCGGCTGCCGGGCCGGCGGTCGGTGACGCCGCGGTAGTACCAGAGGTCGGAACCGCAGATGCAGGTGGCGACGACCCGCACGATCGCGTCGGTCGACGCCACGATCTCGGGGTCGGGAACCTCCTCGACCGAGACGTCGAAGGCCGCATTGAACACAACAGCACGCATGCCTCGATGCTACCGGCCGCGATGCCGCCCGCCCAGGTGCGCCCTCACCGTCGGGACAGGGCGAGCCGGGCGTAGGCGGGGATGAGGGTGCCGCGCTGGGCTCGGCGGGAGACGACTCGCAGGGGCGCTTCGGCCGAGGCGTCGAGCACCGCGCCCAGAGTCGTCGCGATCTGCGCCATGGCGAGCGGCGCTCCGAGGCAGAAGTGCACACCCGCGCCGAACCAGAGCTGCTTGAGCGATGCCGCCGGGTTGCCGACCGGGTCGAAGCCGCCCGCGGCGCGATCCGCGAGGAAGGTGGCGAGAATGAGACGGTCACCCGGATGCACGGCCACGCCGCCGACGGATGCTTCGGCCTGCACGCTCCGCAGCATCACCGGCGACGGTGTGGTCACCCGCAGGCCCTCGGCCACGGCCGCATCGACGAGCGTGCGGTCGCGCGCGAGAACGTCGAGCCAGCCGGTGTCGGCCAGGATCGCGATCATCCGCGGCAGGTAGGAGACGAGCGTCTCGGTGCCGGTGAGCACGAAAGCGCCGACCGCGCCCATCGCCTCGTCTTCGGAGAGCCCGAGCTCGCGCATCCGGCCGGGAACCGTCGTGGCCGGTGCCTGGCCGCCGCTACCGTCGAGGCCGCCGTCCGGGCACTCACGATACGCACGACGGGCGTGCTGGGTCAGTTCGCCGAGCACCTCACGAGCGGCGGTCACCTGCGCGGGCGTGAAGCGGGGGCGTGACAGCCGCACGAAGCCGGTCACGGCCGACACCCGTGCGAACAGATCTTCGCCGATCACCTCGCGTTCGAGGCCCACCAACCGGCTGATCACTCTCCCGGCGTACTCCCGCACCTCGGCCACGAGATCGACCGTCTCGCCCGCGACCAGCCGCTCGGTGAGCGACGTCGCTGCCGCGCCGATCGTCGTCCGAGTCAGCTCGCCTACGTACGCCGGCGCGAACAGCGGCCCGAGCCGTCGCCGCAACGCCAGATGATCGAGGCCCTCCATGTTGAGCAGCACCGACGGCCCGAGCACGGGCGTCCACAGCTCGGCCGGCGAGCCGGGGCCCGTCTTGGTGAAGCTCGCGGTGTCGAGCAGCACGGCCCGCAGGGCGTCTGCCTCCGTCACCACGACGCCGAGCTTCGGCACCCGCAGCACGGGTCTCCGGATGCGGGACAGCAGCGGGTAGACGAGCGGATGCGCGGTGCGCTGCACCCGCTCCTCCCACGGTCGTTCGGCGCCCGGCCGCACGCCCGCCGGCGTGGCCGCCGTCGCGCCCGATTCGACCCGCACGTCACGCGTCACAAGCGCACCACCATCGCGCCGAGGGAGATGCCGCCCGCCAGGCCGACCAGCGCCACCAGGCTGCCCTCTCCCACCAGGCCCCGTTCGCGCGCGAGCTGCAACTGGAGCGGAAGGGTCACGGAGGCGAGGTTGCCGTGCTCGGCGATGGTCACGACGGTGCGGGCGGGGTCGATTCCGAGCACCTCGACGATGGTGTCGTGATACGACAACGCCACCTGGTGCACGGCGACGAAGTCGAGTTCGGCAACCCGATGACCGAGCGCGGTGATGGCCTGCTCCACGAGCCCGACGCCCAGTTCGCTGAAGGCGCGCTGCAGGGCCGCGCCGTCCATGTCGAAGTAGCTGCCGCCCTCGGCGTGCGGATTGACCGAGCCGCCGGCGGGCAGCGTGCCCACCGCCCAGTGCTCGGAGTGCGCCACGAAACGACTGCCCAGGATGCCCGGCCCCTGATCGTCGCCCCGATCGCTCGCGCGTTCGAGCAGCACAGCCGCTCCCCCGTCGCTCATCGTGTATCCGGCGAAGGAGCGGAGGAACTGCCGCTGGTCGTCGAGTCGCCAGCGCACGGCGTGCGAGGGCTCCTCACCGCTCGCGATGAGCACACGGCGGTACTGCCCCGAGGTGATCAAGGCATCCGCGACCTGCAGGGCGTTGAGCACGCTGTTGCACGCGTTCTTGATGTCCATCACCGGGCAGCCGAGACCGAGCTTGGCCGAGACGATGTGGCTGGTGGCGGGTTCGATCAGGTCTTGACTCGCGGAGGCGAACAGCAGCAGGTCGATCGGCCCGGGCGACTGCTCGAGGGCGTCGCGCGCGGCGGCGACGGCGAGATCGGAGGTCTGCCAGCCATCGGGGCGCAGGTGCACGGTGTCGACTCCGGTCAGGCGGCGCACGAGCCCGGTGGGAAGCGAGAGCCCGGGGTTCAGGCGGCGCAACCGCTGCTCGGTTTCGGCGGTACTGCGCGTGGCGGGCGGCAGGTAGGTGGCCACGGCCGCGATGCGCGAACGGAGGCGCGCGGCGTTCGTCACGAGACCGCCCGGGACGCAGCCACGTTCGCGACGAGCGACGCCACGACGCGATCGAGACCCTCGCCCACCGAAACGGCCGGCGGCCCGAAGAGCTCGCGACAGCGCCGGGCATCGAAGGTCTTCGAATAGGCATACACGATCACCGAGTATCTCGTGATCGGGGGCTCACCGCTCCTCCGCGCCATCCGCCACGCCCATTCCAGAGCCGTGGCAGCCGCCAGCGCCGTCCTGCGCGAGATGGAGCGGTGCGGACGCGGCACCCCCATCCGGTCGAGCAGACCGAACACGGTCTCCTGCAACGGCACGGGTTCTCCATTCGTGACGACGACCGTCTGCCCCACGACCGCTGGCGACGTCGCTGCGACGACGAGCTGCTCGACGAGTGTGTCGATGTAGACGAGATCGGACAGCACAGGGCCAGATCGCCCGGTGCGGAACCGGGGCAGCGCACCCCGCCGAGCCGCCGACAGCAGTCGCGGCAGCAGCGTGGTGTCGCCCGGGCCGAACACCGCCCGCGGCCGTAACACCGCCCACTCGCCCGGGTAGTCGCGCACTGCGAGCTCGGCCGTGTACTTCGAGGCGGCGTAGTCGTTGACGAAACGGGGCCCGGCCACGACGTCGTCGCTGACGCCGACCTGGTCGCTCGCCGTGTAGAGAACGGATGCGGTCGACACGAACACGAGTCGCGGTCGCGTCGCCTGCCGTGTCGCGTAGTCGACGACGGACCGGGTGGTGCCGACGTTCTCGCGTTCGAACTCGGCCCACGTGCCCCACGGGGAGCTGCGAGCGGCCGCGTGCACGATGACGTCCGGCCGGAAGCCGAGGGCGTCGAGCTGGTGCGCCGCTCCCGCATCGGCGAGGTCGAGCATCCGGTAATCGGCACGATCGAGGGGCCTCCGCCCGAGTCCGAGCGCGTCGAACCCGAGGTCGCCGGCCAATCGCCGAAGCAGTGCACCGCCCACGAACCCAGAAGCCCCGCTCACGAGCACCCGAAGCGGCCGGTCACCGCCCGCATCCGGAGCGCGATCGCGGGGGTCGGCGCCACCGGCTGCGACGACCACGCCATCGCCGACGGCACCGGCCGGGGCGACTCCGCCTCCGGAGACCGGATGCTCCGCCGCCGTCATCACGAGTCCTCGCGCACGATTCGGCGCACCTTCGCCGCCGGATCGAGCGTCACCCAGGGCTCGTCGACGACGGTGGCCGCGCATCCGTAGTGGGCGAACAACTCGCCGAGCGCCGCCGCAACCCGCGTGGTCGCGCCCGGAGCCGCGTCGGCCAACGACACCCGCAGGTCGATTCCGGTCTGCCGGATGCGCCAATCGGCGTAGCCGTCTGAGCCCAGCGCCATCGCGCGGCGCACCGCATCCGGAAACACCTCAACTACCCCGGGGTGGTCGCGAGCCGGCAACCGCAGCACCGCATCGGCCCTCCCGTCGACCGCCGCGAGCACGGCCGTGACCCGTCCGCAGGTGCACCGCTCCGGTGCTGAGGGATCGACCCGCAGCACGTCGTCGAGGCGATAGCGGGCGATGATCTGCGTGCGGCGATCGAAATCGGTCACCACCGGCGCGAACCGGGTGCGCTCGGCGTCGAGCCACTCGCGCTCGACGTGCACCGACTCCTCGTTCAGGTGCAGCGCCCCGTGCTCGCAGCTCACTCCGAGCAGCCCCTCGGTCGCCTGATAGACCTGGCGCGTCGGCACCCCCCAGGCGGCCCTCACCCCGGCGACCGTCTCCGGTTCGAGAACCTCGGCCACCGACACCACCAGCGTCGGCCGGATGCCGAGCGATCCGGCCTTCGCGTGCCGGGCGAGCGCTCCGAGCACGGAGGCCGGCGCCACCAGCACATCGGGGCCCGTGCCTTGCTCGACGGCGGCATCGAGTGCGGCGAGGTGGCACTCGAACGGCTCCGTGAGGTCGTAGAAGGTGAAGCGGATGCGCGAACTCGCGACGGACTCATAGAGGTTGCCGCCCGCACGCAGAAAGAACGCGATGCGGAGCGGCGGACGCCACGGTCGGAGCAGCTGACCGAGCGACCGTTCGTCGAGCACGCGGGCGAGGATCGTGCCGGCCCAGAGCATGCGCTCGTGAGGGCTCACCAAAAACGCTCCACGCCGACCCGAGGTGCCGCTCGACAGACCCACGGTGAGATCGCCGTCGATCAGGGGCGAGAAGTCACGGCTGTGCTCGGCCCGCATCGCGACACCGAGGGCGTCGGTGAGCCGCACGCCCCGCGTGTTCAGTTCGTCGAAATGCTCCAGCAACGTCGACTTGTCGACGATCGGCAGCTGATCGAGCCGCACCACGGATGCGCGACGTCGGCTCGGTCGATTCCTCCCGGAGGAAGCACTCGACAACGCTTCCGAGCTGCCCGCCGTGCGATAGAACGGCGCATCGGAGATCCTGCGCAGGAACGAGCGGAGGCGCCGGCGTTGCCACGCGTCGAATCGTGCCCGGGTGCGGAACCGGAACCCCCACCGCGCACGAGCGAATCGGCCGAGCATCACGGCGACGAGCGCGCGGTCTGTCATCGACCGTGTCACCCCGTCAGGATAACCGCAGGCCACGGTCGCGCGCGGGCGTCGCGTGCACATCCGCCGCCTCCCGGACTCATAGAATGGCGCAATGGCGGGCATCATCGGACACATCCTGCCGCTCGCCGTCGGCGTGGCCCTCAGCTCGGTTCCGATCGTGGTGATGGTGCTCATCCTGTTGTCGCCGCGCGGTCGCTGGTCGAGCCTCACCTACCTGATCGGCGCGGTCATCGGCCTCGCGGGCCTCACCACGCTCTTCACAGCCGTTGCGACGCTTCTTCCGCCGGCACCTTCCGAGTCGAAGAGCCCCCTCATCGCCACGATCGAAGTCGCTCTCGGCGTGGGTCTGCTCGTCATCGCGGGGGTGCGCTGGCGCGCCGCCCGGCGTCGCCACCACGAGGCCGAGGAACACCCGGCCTCGGCACCCGCCCCCGATGGCACCGCGGCGAAGTCGCCCACCGGTGCGGCCAAGTGGATGGCCAAAGTCACCACGCTGAGCCCCATCCCCTCGCTCGGCGTCGGATTCGTGCTGATGCTGCGCCCGAAGAATCTGCTGCTCACGATCGCCGCGGGGGTCGCGATCGGCGCGGGGGGCGCCACCCTCAGCGAGGTCGTGGTCGGCATCGCCCTCTTCGTCGTACTCGGCATCTCGACCCTCGCCGCTCCCATCATCTTCGCCGTCGTCGACCCGTCTCGGATGCGCCACCCGCTCGAGGAGACCCGCATCTGGATCGAGAGCAACGCCGCCACCGTCACCACCGTCGTCGTTCTCGTGCTCGGCACGGTCATCATCGGCAGCGGCCTGGCCCACTACTAGGGCGCCGGCCGACCGCGACAGAGCCCCGGCTGACGCCGGCACCCCGACCGAGGCCTTACCCGAAGTCGCGGATGAATCGCTCGAATTCGCTCCGCCCGGTCGTGCCCGACGCCGTGACGTCGGAGATCCGCAGAATGGTCAGACCCGAATAGGCGGTCGCGCCCGAGAAGGCATCGCGGATGTGCGACCAGCCCGGTGCGGACGTCGACCCCGAGCTGCCGAGGTTGCCCGCCAGCGCATTCTCGCCCTTCAGGGTGATGTGCGCCTTGGCCGACGCAGCCCCGACCCAACTCACGAGCGACGCGGCGTCGGAGTACGCGTGCGCCGATCCGTCCCATTCCCGCCCGTCGGGCATCTCGAGCGCGGTGAAATGCAGGAGCACCCGGTGGGTCGGTGCACCGCTCCCGTCTCCGTTCACGTCGAGATCGTGCACGAGGGCTGCGATGCTGTCGTAGCCGTGCGAGGTCGAGGCGGCGTTGAAGGCCTGGTCGGTGTGGATGAGACCGGCGGCGACCTCGGGCGCTCGCTGCATCGGGCTCGACGACATCGTCTGCCAGTGCACCCCGGGCACCTTGATGCCGAGCGGCACCGCGGCGAGCTCGCCGTCGAAGGCGTCGATGGCCTGCACCATCACCTCACGGCCGTGGCGCAGCAGGCTCTCGTTGTACCAGCGCGTGAAGTCGCGCCCGTAGGTGATCGAGCGGTAGGCGCCCGAGTCGATGAATCGCTCGTGGTCGGTGGGCGGCGAGATCATCGAGTAGCTGAGCCCCGGGATGCCCCAGGCCGATCCGACGCCGGCGACGGAGCCGTAACGCGCCACGGCCCAGTCGGCGAACGCCGTGATGGCGGCCGGTGTGTAGCTCTGGAAGGTGCCGCGGTTCGGGTACCCCGCCGGATTGCCGGACACCTTCGAATCGTGAGCGGCGTAAGACGGGTAGCGCAGCTCGCCCGCCGGACCGGTGCTGACCGTCACCTCCTGCATGCGGTCGGCGAAATCCGAGCCCGAAGCGCTGTAGTGCGCCTCGAAGGCGTTCATGAAGTCGCGCATGTCGAGCAGAGTTCGTTCGTTGCCCACGCCCCAGGGCGCCGGGGCTTCACGATCGTCGTTGCCGTATTCGCTCCGGTAGAAATTCTCGACCGGCACGCTCGAGCACCAGCCCGCGACACCGCAGATCTGGAACGGCTCCCAGACGAACGAGGGCACCGGGATCGAGCAGTCGTCTCCGACGTTGCCGCCGCACTGATGGAACGACATCACGGGCACCAGATCGAGCCCCGCGCCCACGACCGCCCCGAACAGCTTGTCGTAGTAGGCCCAGTCGAAACTGCCGCGCGAGGCCTCGACTGCGCCCCACCACACGTCGACGGCCACCGCGTCGACACCCTGCGCATCCGCCACCGCCAGCGAGGCGGTGAAGGCCCGCCACTCGGGCCCGGAGGTCTGCCAGTCGTCGATCCAGAGCGGCGCCATCACGCTGACGGTCGACGCCGTTCCCGAGCTCGCCGAGGCGGAAGGAGCGACGGCCGGCGCGACCGCGATGGTCAGCGTGGAGAGGGCAGACAGAACGGCGGCCGCGACTGCGACCCGGGTGCGGGGATGGGTACGAGATGCCATCCCCCCACGCTAGGTTCGCGCGACCGCCGTCCGGCGTGAGTAGTTTCTCCCTAATTCACGACTGCCACCGAGCTACTCGCGACGAGCGCCCGGGCGTGCGGCGTCGGCGTGTGCCGAACGCATCCGCAGCACCGCGAGCACAGCGCCCACACCGAGCAGCAGCGCGCCGACCGGCAGGGCGCCGAGGGCACCCTCAGCACCGGTCGCCGCGAGCTGCGAGCCGGGGGCCGGGTCGGCCACAGGCTCGGGCACGGGTGCCGGGTCGACCGGAACGACTGCCGGCGGGAACTGGTTGATCGCCGTGGTGTCGTTGGCGAGCGACGCCGTGACCGAAGCGATCGCACCGGCCATGATGCCGAGCGCATCCGCGTTCACGTTGGCGATGTCGTCGGCAACCGAGTGGTAGTTCGGGTCGGGGGTGTTGCCCGGCCCGCCCGTGCCACCGAACAGTGCGGCTTGATCGACGGTCTTCTCGTCGTCTGCCCCGGTGAACAGGCCGGAGGCCGGCACCCCGTTGGCGATGAACGCGTCGTAGTCGCTCCGGGCGTCGAACGCCGTGTCGATCCACGGCTGCCCGTTCGCGTCGAAGTAATCGGTGAACGCCTTCTCGGTCGCGATCGATCCTTCGGGCACCTCGACCGGCGCCTCATAGGTCGACTGATCGGCGTCGTAGACGCTGATCACGTAGTTCGGCGACGCCACCATGTCGAAGTTGAGGTAGGTGGCGATCTGGTCGAGTTCGGCCGGATCGTTCACCGCCAGGTCGTCGACGTAGTGGGTCGAACCGACCAGGCCCACCTCTTCGGCACCCCACCAGGCGAAACGCACCTGGTTGTTGAGGTCTCCGGATGCGGCCAACTGCACCGCGGTCTCCAGGATCGCTGCCGACCCCGATCCGTTGTCGTTGATGCCGGGCCCCTCGGGAACCGAGTCGAGGTGCGCGCCCAGCATCACCGTGTTGTCGGTGCGACCGGTAGTCGTCTCGGCGATGATGTTGAAGGTGTCGACGGTGGTCGTCGTCTCCTCGAGCGTGAGGCTCACCAGAGGGTTGCTCGGCAGGGCGGCCACCAGGGCCGCGCCTTCCTCCTGCGAGAGTCCGACGGAGGGGATGTACTCCGGCAGCTGCTCTCCGAGCGTGCCGTTGAGCGGCCCGGGCTCGCTGTTGTAGACCAGCACCGCGACGGCACCGGCCTCAGCGGCGGCGAGCGTCTTCTCAGCGAACGAGCAGACCCCGCGACTGACTACCGCCACCTTGTCCGTGGCATCCACACCGCCCCACTCCGCGGTCGTGCATCCGGTGGCGGTGGCGGGGGCGACCATCTCGGCGTCGACGATCCCGCCGACAGGTGTCTCCGTGGTTCCCTCCATCGGGATGCGATCGCCCTCAGGGCCGGTGGTGGTGCCCAGCAGGGTGATCGAGAAAGCATCGATCGTCTGCGTCGTCGCCTGGAACTCCTGGCGCACCGGCGTGTAGCCCGCGGCGGTGAGCACGCTCTCGACGTACTGCCCGCTGGCCTCGTAGCCCGGCGAACCGATCGCCCGGTTGCCGCCGTTGGCGTCGGCGATGTCTTGCAGGGCCTGCAGGTGCGCGGTGATCCCCGCGACTGTGACCCGTGACTCCAGATCGTCCGGATCGACGGCGAAGGCCGCACTCGCTCCGAAACCGGCGACTCCCGCGAC
This sequence comes from Herbiconiux aconitum, assembly GCF_024979235.1. Classification (NCBI taxonomy): domain Bacteria; kingdom Bacillati; phylum Actinomycetota; class Actinomycetes; order Micrococcales; family Microbacteriaceae; genus Herbiconiux; species Herbiconiux aconitum. The sequence continues at coordinate 390,649 of NZ_JANLCM010000002.1, read as the reverse complement.
CATCACCCCCGTTCCGATGCCGAATGCTGCGAGTCTCCGATGAAGCATCTTCACGTGGTTCTCCCCTTGATCGCGTGAACGTTTGTCGAAGACTACCCCCGTACAGGGGCCTCACACCAAGCATCCGTCGGAAAACCGCAAAAACCGCCGACTTCAGTGCGGGCCAGGCGGCGAAGCGCCCTGTTCAGCAGAATGAGAGCATGAGCCCGCCCGCGCCCACCTCCCAGCCCCGGCGCGCCGTGCGCACGGTGCTGATGCTGCTCGTGGCCGGTTCGACGCTGCTGTTCGGAGGATGCGTGTCGGAGTTGGCCGCCGGTGACTCGTTCAACCCCTCGTCACGCCCGGTTCCCGACGGAGGTGCGGGCACACCCTCGCCACTTCCCACCGATTCGCGTTCCACGCACCCGCACACGGGCAGCTCCCACACCGATCCGTTCGGCGTGGAGGGCTACCTCCTCATCGACGAGGACTCGGCACGACACGTCACCGCCAATGCGGGACTCGCCACCATGATCGGCGTCGACGGTGTGATGGTGGACGAGGGCGGCGCGAGTCTCATCCCGGAGCCCCCGGGATCGGCCGAGGTGGTGGCCGAGGCGCACGCCCTCGGCATGCACGCGGAACTCCTCATCGCCAACTACGACCTCGAGACGAAGGACTTCTCGGCCGAGATCGGCGCTGCCCTGCTCGGCAGCCCGACGAACCGCACCGCCGTGATCGGCGAGCTGGTGGCTGCCGTCGAGGCCGGCGGCTACGACAGCGTGCAACTCGACCTCGAATACCTCAGCATCACCGATGCGGCCGGTCTCACCGCCTTCGCCCGCGAACTCGACTCGGCACTCGACCAGGTGCCCGGTCACGGCACCGAGTCGCTGCCCGATGCCGGCACCCTCACCGCGACCGGCGAGATCCCGATCTCCATCGCCGTGATGGCGAAGGCGAGCCCCGCCGACTACCTCGCCGCCGGCTACGACTTCCACGGCCTGCTCGCCACGGTCGACCGGGTCGTGCTGATGGGCTACGACCAGCACGGACCTTCCTGGAGCGAGCCCGGGCCGGTCGGAGGCATGCCCTGGGTGATGTCCTCGCTCGACGCGCTGCGCGCATCCGGGGTGCCGGACGCCAAGATCGACCTCGGCATCGGTGCCTACGGATACTCCTGGCCCGGCGACGGATCTCCCGGCACCACCCTGCGCGTGACGGATGCGCGGGCCATCGCCGGTGACCACGCGGTCTTCGACGCCGAACAGGGCGAATGGACGGCGACGCTCGACGATTCGACGGTGCTCTGGTGGTCGGATGAGACCTCCCGCGACATCCGCATGCAGTTCGCGAGAGAAGAAGGACTGCACGGCGTCGCCATCTGGCAACTCGCCTCCGCGGAGTAGAATCGAACCCGGGCGAGACGAACGCGGTGGGGCGGTCGGAGACGAGGCGCACGATGGACGACGACCCGACGAAGGTCACCAATCAGCCGTCGCTCACGACGTCCACCGGCCGCATCTGGCTCGTGCTCGGCGCCATCATGGCGGCGATCGCGGTGGTGCTGCTCTGGTCACTCCAGCTGGTGAACTCGACCGGCGTGGCGATCGTCGGCATCGTCGTCATCCTGCTGCTCTATGTGGCGATGATCGAGATCCGGCTGCTGGTGCGTGGCGGGCGACTCCGGCTCATGCTGATGGCCGTGTGCTTCGGCGCGATCGCCGCCGTGGCGTTGGTGTGCGTGCTGGTGATCGGGATGTCGCAGATCCCGCGCTGACCGTGCGTGGCACACTGTCGCCCATGCTCCCTTATCTGGCGGTTCTGCTCGCCGCCGTCTGCTTCGGCACGACCGGCACCGCGCAGGCCTTCGGACCGGCCGACGCCTCCTCGCTCTCGATCGGGGCCGCCCGCATCCTGATCGGCGGCGGGGTGCTCGCCGTGATCGCGCTAGGGCTCCGGATGCGACGCCGCGCGACGGTGCGAATCCCTGACCCCGCGAGCCCAGGACCGAGCGGGCGCGGCGCGCCGTCGTGGCTGCTCCTCCTCGTCGCCGCAGCGGGGGTGCTCGCCTACCAGCCCGCGTTCTTTCTCGGCACGAGCCTGAACGGCGTGGCCGTGGGCACGGTGGTCGCGCTCGGCTCGGCGCCGATCATCACCGGGCTGCTCGACTGGGCGCTGCACCGCCGTTTCCCGGGCGCGGTGTGGCTCGTGGCCACCCTCGTCGCCACCGCGGGGGTGGTGCTGATCAGCGGCCTGCTCGGCACCGACGGCGGCGTTGCAGGCGAGGGCATGGCCGACAGCACCACCGCGATCAGCGTGCCCGGCCTCGTCGCCTCGCTGGGCGCCGGCGCCTCCTACGCCGTGTACACCCTGGCGAGCAAGGCGCTGCTGGAGCGCGGCTGGACGCCGAGCTCCACCATGGGCTCCGTGTTCGGGATCGCGGCCGTGTTCAGCATCCCGCTCCTCCTGGCCACCGACATGAGTTGGCTGGCCACCGGGCCCGGCCTCGCGATGGCGCTCTGGCTCGGCCTCGTCACCACGACGGTCGCCTACCTGCTCTTCGGCTGGGGCCTCGGTCGCCTCCGCGCCTCCACCGTCTCCACCCTCACCCTCGCCGAGCCGCTCACCGCGACCCTCCTCGGCACCCTGGTGCTCGGTGAGGTGCTTCCGGGGCTCGCTGTGGTGGGGCTGGTGGTGCTGGCCGCGGGTCTCGTCATCCTCGCCGTGCCCTGGCGCGGGCGGAGCAACCCAGCCCCCGGGGTCGGCGCCCCGTCCTGAGGCTCAGCGGCGCTTCGTCACGATCAGGTGCGCCACGAGGGCCGTCCATCCGGTCTGGTGCGAAGCGCCGAGTCCCTGCCCGGTGTCACCGTGGAAGTACTCGTAGAAGGTGATGTTGTCCCGCCAGCGCGGGTCGGTGGAGAGCAGCGGATACCGCGCATCCGCCGGTCGTGGTGCCTCCGGTGCTCCGACGAAGAGGGAGATCAGGCGACCAGCGAGATCGTCGGCCACCTCGCCGAGCGTGTGCTGCACCCCGGAGCCGGCCGGATACTCGACCCGATGCGTCTCGCCCAAGTTCGCGTTGTAGCCGCGGAGCGACTCGATGATGAGCACGTTGAGCGGAAACCAGACCGGCCCGCGCCAGTTGGAATTGCCGCCGAAGAGGCCGGATGTCGACTCCCCCGGTTCGTAGTCGACCACGGCCTCGGCGCCGTCGACCTCCACCCGGAAGGGATGTTCGCGGTGCCAGGCCGAGATGCTGCGCACCCCGTAGGGCGAGAGCATCCGCTCGGTCGAGAGCACACCGGCGAGGATCTGCGTGAGCCGCTCCGGATCGACCAGGGCCATCAGGCTCGACACCCGCCGGCCGGTGCGCCCGTCGTCGTCGACCCGGATGTGCACGTGCTGGCGGTAGTGCGGATTGCGATCGAGGAACGCCCGGCCGCGTTGCACGAACTCCTCCAGGCGACCCATCTGCCCGCGGTCGAAGACGAGCGCGGCCGTCACCGGCACGAGCCCGACGAGCGAGCGCACCTTCATCGGCACCTCGCGGCCGTCGGCCAGGTGCAGGAGGTCGTAATAGAACGCATCCTCCTCGTCCCAGAGTCCGGCGTCGTTGGCCGAGGCGGCGATCACGAGGAAGTGCTCGAAGAACTTCGTGGCGACGTCTTCGTAGGCGCGGTCGTGCATCGTGAGCAGCAACGCCATGTCGAGCAGGTGCAGTGCGTAGGTGGCCATCCAGGCCGTGGAGTCGGCCTGTTCGAGCACCCCGACCTCGGGCGGCAGGGTGGACCGGTCGAGCGGCGCGATGTTGTCGAGGCCCATGAAGCCGCCCTCGAACAGGTTGTTGTCGCCGTGGTCTTTGTTGTTGGTCCACCAGGTGAAGTTCATCAGCAGCTTGTGGAAGATGCGGCCGAGGAAGTGGTAGTCGCTGCCGCCGTCGATCTCGAACACCCGAAGTGCCGCCCAGGCTTCGATCGGCGGGTTCACGTCGCCGAAGTTCCACTCGTAGGCCGGCAGCTGACCGTTCGGATGCATGTACCACTCCCGCAGGATGAGGATCAACTGCGCCTTCGCGAACTCCGGATCGATGTGCGCCATGGTCACGCAGTGGAAGGCCAGATCCCACGCCGCGAACCACGGGTACTCCCACGGGTCGGGCATGAGAATGACGTCATGGCTCGAGAGGTGCCGCCAGTCGCCGTTCCGCACCGCCTGCCGGCCGGGCGGGGGCGGAGGCGAGGTGGGGTCTCCGTCGAGCCAGCGCCGCACGTCGAAGTGGAAGAACTGCTTCGACCAGAGCAGTCCGGCGAAGGCCTGCCGCGCCACCCGGGTCTCTTCGGGAGCCGTGGTCGCGGGGATCACCTCGGCGTAGAAGTCGTCGGCCTCGGCCTCGCGGGCGGTGACCACCTCGTCGAAGTCGGCGAACTCGGCTGCGCTGGTCGGCGCATCCTGAGCGGTCGTCAGGCGCAGCCGGATCTCGTGCTTCCCACCCGGCGGAACGGTCAGGATCTCGTGGAAGGCTGCCTTGGTGCCGCGCTTCGCCGGGTTGACCGTTGGCGCGCCCGAGACGACATGGTCGTTGATGCCGTCTTTCGGGTAGGGCGTGGTGTTCGGCTCGCCGAAGAGCAGCTCGCGGTTGGTCTCGTTCTCGCAGAACAGGGCCTCGGCGCCCGGGGCGCTGCCGCGATCGATGCGCAGCACCAGGTCGTCGCCGTCGGGGCGGGCAGCGAGCAGTGTGTCGTCTCCGGATGCACGGATCAGCGGCTTCGCGGGCGGCTCGAGGTCCCAATCCCACACGTTCCGGAACCACAGGCTCGGCAGCACGTGGATGCTCGCGGTCTCGGGCCCGGCGTTCTCGACCGTGACGCGCATCAGCAGATCGTGCGGGCCGGCCTTCGCGTAGTCGACGGTCACCACCCAATAGCGGCCGTCGTCGAAGACGCCGGTGTCGACGAGCTCGAACTCGGTCTCGGTCTTCGCGCGACCTGCATTCGCCTCCACCAGCTCGTCATAGGGGAATGCGGCCTGCGGGTAGTGGTAGCGCCAGCGCTGCCAGGAGTGCGAGGGCGTGGCGTCGAGATACCACCAGTACTCCTTGGCGTCTTCGCCGTGGTTGCCCTCGGGACCGGACAGGCCGAACATCCGCTCTTTCAGGATCGGATCGACGCCGTTCCAGAGGGCGAGGCCGAGGCACCAGCTCTGCTGGTCGTCGCTGAACCCGGCCATGCCGTCCTCGTTCCAACGGTAGGTGCGGGAGCGGGCGTGGTCGTGCGGAAAGGAGCGCCAGGCGTCGCCGTCGGCGCTGTAGTCTTCGCGCACCGTGCCCCAGGCACGTTCGGCGAGATACGGGCCCCAGTCGCGCCATCCCCCGGCATCCGCTTCGGCGACGCGTCGACGTTCGGCGTCGGAGCGTGGGGTCATGCTGCGATTTTAGGGGCGCAGCGCGTCTTCGAACGCCACCCAGGGCAGCATCGCGCACTTGATGCGCGTGATGTAGCGCGAGACGCCACCGAGCGCCACGGCGTCGCCGAGCAGCTCCTCGTCGCCCTCGATCGCACCCTTGGACTGCATCAGCTCGCGGAAAGCGCCGATTCGCGCGGCCACCTCGTCGTCGGAGAGGTCGTGCACGAGATCGCTGAGCAGCGAGGCCGAGGCGGTCGAGATCGAGCAGCCCTGGCCCTCCCAGCTGATGGAGGCGATCGATCCGTGGTCGCCGCGATGCACCTGAAGGGTGACCTCGTCGCCGCAGGTGGGGTTGATCTGGTGCGACGACCCGTCGGCGTCAGCGTGCAGCCCGAAGCCGTGCTTCTGCTTCGAATGGTCGAGGATGACCGCCTGGTACATGCTCTGCAGTTCGCTGGAGACCATCACGCCACCCCGAAGAATGCGCGCGAGTCGGCCACGGCAGCCACCGCCGCGTCGACCTCGGCCGCCGTGTTGTAGAGGTAGGTGCTCGCCCGGGTGGTGGACGAGACCCCGTAGCGGCGGTGCACCGGCTGCGCGCAGTGGTGGCCCACCCGCACCGCGATACCTCGGTCGTCGAGGAACTGTCCGACATCGTGCGAGTGGATGCCGTCGACCACGAAGCTCGCAAGCCCCACCCGTTCGACGCCGTCGCCCGGAGCCGGGCCGAGCACGCGCACGCCGGGCACGGCGGTCAGCCCCTCATACAGGCGATGGCCGAGCTCGGCCTCCCAGCCGGCGATGCGGTGCATGCCGATCTCGCCGAGGTAGTCGACGGCGGCGGCCAGAGCGATCACCTGGGACACCCGTTGCGTGCCGGCCTCGAAGCGCATCGGAGCGGGCAGGAACTCGGATTCGGTGAGCCCGACCGTGGTGATCATCGACCCTCCGGTGAGGAACGGAGGCAGAGCGTTGAGAAGCTCGGAGCGACCGTAGAGCACGCCGACCCCGGTGGGCGCGAGCATCTTGTGCCCCGAGAACACGGCGAAGTCCACGTCGAGCGCGGCGAGGTCGAGCGGCAGGTGCGGTGCCGACTGGCAGGCGTCGAGCACCACGAGCGCGCCCACCTCGTGGGCGAGGGAGACCAGTTCGGCCACGGGGTTGACGGCGCCGAGCACGTTCGAGACGTGAGCGAAGGCCACCACGCGGGTGCGCGGATTGATGATCTCGGCGGCCTGGTCGAGACGGATGCGCCCCTCGTCGTCGAGACCGATGTGCCGCAGCGTCGCGCCGGTGCGGAAGGCCAGTTCCTGCCACGGCACGAGGTTCGCGTGGTGCTCGAGCTCGGTCACCACGATCTCGTCGCCGGCGCCGAGCCGGAACCGCTCGGCAGCGGCGCCCCCACGCCCGAGGGAGGCGTTCGACATGCCGTAGGCCACGAGGTTGATGCCCTCGGTGGCGTTCGAGGTCCAGACGATCTCATCGTCGGCCACGCCCACGAATCGCGCCACGGCCGAGCGGGCGTCTTCGAAGAGTTCGGTGGCTTCACCGGCGAGGGTGTGGGCGCCGCGATGCACGGCCGCGTTGTTGAGCTCGTAATAGGAGCGTTCCACGTCGATGACGCGCTGCGGCTTCTGCGAGGTGGCGCCCGAGTCGAGATAGACCAGCGGATGCCCGTTCACCGTTCGCGAGAGGATCGGGAAGTCGGCGCGGATGCGTTCGACGTCGGCCGCCTGCAGTGTCGCGGTGCTTGCCGGGTGGTTCAGATCGATCGTCACAGGAGCCTCAGTACGTGGGAGTCAGCGGTTCGGGCGGGCCGCAAGAGCGGCCGCATCCACACCTCTATTGCATCATCTCTAAGTGAGAGCCGGATGCGATCATTCCGAAATCGCCGCCGCGCCGACCGGTCACGGGTCGTTAACCCGTCGGCAACCCGGCGTTCGCCGCCCGAACACGACCCCGCCTCGGCCGCTGCCTAACGTCTCCCTGTCGACGTGAACCCGGGTCTGGGTTCGTCGGCTTCTCCACGCACCTGAAGTGAAAGTAGTTCTGCATGCCTGCGCACAGCACGCCGCCCGACCATCCGCCGGCCACGACCGGCCGCCTCCTCACCGTCCGGGCCCTCTCGCTCGGCGTCGCCTGCGCGCTCGCGCTCGGCGGCCTCTCCGTCGCCGGCCTCTCGGGGGCCACGCCCGCCCTCGCGGCCTCGGGCGTCACCGCGGCACCCGCCGGCGCCCTCACCGCTCCCGAAACGGGCGGACTCGACCTCTCCGGTGGCGACTCGTCACTGCTCAGTGCCAGCACCGAGACACTCGCGCCGGGCCTCGTGCTCACCGACTTCCGCCGACTCCAGCCGGCCGGCTGGGTCACCGGCCACGTGATGACAGCCGATCTCAGCACTCCCACGCTCTCGCTCGACGTGCTCGACTCCGGAACCGTCTCGGGCGGCGCCCCGGTCTCCCAGCAGATCGCCGGCACCGGCGCGGTCGCCGCCGTGAACGGCGATTACTTCGACATGAATTACTCGGTCGCCCCGGTCGGCACGAACGTGTCGCCCAGTCAGGGTGTGCGGAGCGCCGCCTCCGGCAGTCGGGAAGCGTTCACCCTCACCGACGGTGTAGCCGCCGTCCAGGCGCTGTCCGCGAAGGCGACCTTCACCGTGGGCGGCGTGCCGACGACCGTCGCCGGCGTCAACACCCCGGGCCTCGCCACCGACGCCATCGGCTACTACACCGCGGCCTGGGGCGCTCACCCGCTCAGCCGCCCGCTCGGCGGCCCGGATGCGCTGGCCGCGCGCGTCGCATCCGTCACCGTGAAGGACGGAGTCGTCACTGCCGTCTCGACCGACGCCGCCTCGGTGAGCGGCCCCACGTCGATCGCCGACGGCACCGGCGTGCTGATCGGGCGTGAAGCCGGTGCCGACCGTCTCGCCGCCCTCTCGGTCGGACAGCGTGTCGACATCACCGTGGGCACGAGCGCCGACGTCGACCTCGCCGTCAGTGGATCGCAGCGCCTGATCGTCGACGGCGCGCAGACACCCGACGACCAGGTCGAGGCCGGACGCACCGCCGTCGGCGTGAGCCGCGACGGCACCCACGTGACGGTCGTCTCGATCGACGGACGAGCCGGCGACGGCCGCGGCATGACCATCCAGGAGCTCGGCGACCTCATGCTCGACCTCGGCTCCTACAACGCCGTGAACCTCGACGGCGGCGGATCGACCACCCTCGCCGCCCGTCGCCCCGGCACAGCTGAGGCGGCGGTGATCAACCGCCCCTCCGACGGCACCGAGCGGGTCGTGGCGAACAGTCTGGCCTTCTTCTCGAGCGCGCCGGCCGGCTCGGCGACCGACGTGCAGGTCGCTCCGAGCTCCACGGCCGCTGACGCCGACGCCGTGTTCCCGGGCCTGCACCGCACGCTCGGCGGCATCGGCCTCGACGACAACCTGGCCGGCGTTCCGGTGGAGGGCACCTTCGCCTCGGCCGACTCCACGGTCTCGGTGGCGACGCAGGATGGCGCCACCGGCGTGGTCACGGGCGTCTCCCCCGGCACCGCCTCGGTGGCATATTCCGCGAACGGCATGACCGCGACCACACCCGTGCGCGTTCTCGGCGACCTGGTGCGGGTGAAGCCCAGCAGCACCGTGGTCGCGCTGCCCGATCCCGGCCAGACCGCCACGATCGGCCTCACCGGGCTCGACGGCGACGGCTTCGGCGCACCACTCGAGGCAACTGACGTCTCCGTGACGAGCGGACCGGATGTCACGGTGACTCCGTCAGGGCTCGACACCTTCACCATCGCCCCCACCACCGAGAGCGGTTCGGCCACCGTGACCTTCACCGCCGGCGGCACGAGCGTCGATGTCGCCGTGACCATCGGCTACCGCAGCGTCTCCGTCGCCGACTTCAGCGACGGCGCGAGCTGGACCACCGCGGCCGACCGCGCCACCGGCACGACCACCACCTCGACCGGCCCGAACGGCGAACCCGCGCTCACCCTGAGCTACGACTTCACCCAGAGCACCGGCACCCGCGGCTACTACGCGGTGGCGCCCGAGATGTCCACACCGGGCAGCATCGGCCGCACCCTGGAGGGGCAGCCGCAGGCGCTCACTCTCTGGATCAAGGGCGACGGCAACGGCACCTGGCCGCGCATCCAGATCAAGAACGGCGCGGGAACCACCGTCAACCTCGACGGACCCTTCGTGGACTGGACGGGGTGGAAGCAGGCGCGGTTCACCGTTCCCGCCGGCACGCCCTATCCCCTGTCGCTGCAGCGCATCCGGATGCTCGAGACCAAGTCGACCGCGAGCTACCACGGTGAACTCACCATCGCCGGCCTCGAGGAGGTCGTCGCCCCCGACGTCGAGCAGCCGGTGACCCCGGTCGTCTACGACCCGGTGGTGGTGACCGATGGAACCGTCGCCGACCGGCCGCAGCACATCGCCGTGATGAGCGACGCCCAGTTCGTGGCCCGTAACCCCGACAGCGACCTGGTGCAGGCCGCCCGTGCGACGCTCCGGCAGATCGTGGCGGCGCATCCGGACTACCTGGTGATCGACGGCGACTTCGTCGACGAGGCCTCCCCTGCCGACATCGCCCTCGCCAAGAAGGTGCTCGACGAGGAAGTGGGCGACGCACTGCCCTACATCTACGTGCCGGGAAACCACGAGGTGATGGGCGGGCCGATCTCGAACTTCGAGGCCGTGTTCGGCGCCACGCATCGCACGGTCACGGTCGGGCACACGAAGCTCATCACGCTGAACAGCTCGGCCGGGTCGTTCCGGGCGAGCGGGCTCGAGCAGCTCGAGTTCCTCGACGACGAGCTCGCCTCGGCGGCCCACGACCCGAACATCACAGGCGTGCTCGTGTTCAACCACCACCCTGCCGACGACCCGCTGCCCGACAAGGCGAGCCAGCTGGGCGACCGCTTCGAGGCCGCGCAGTTCCTGCAGACCCTCGCCGACTTCCGCGACGACTCGGGCAAGTCGATCGCCGCGGTGAACGGCCACGTGGGTGTGTTCGACGCCACCAGCGTCGACGGCGTCTCGCGCCTGATCAACGGCAACTCGGGCAAGTCACCCGCCGGCACCCCCGCGACGGGCGGTTTCACCGGCTGGACGATGCTCGGGCTGAACCCGGGCGCCGGCGTGGTGGGTCAGTCGCCCACCACGGTCGTCGACCGCACCACCTGGATGCAGGCCGAGACGAAGCCGCGCGTCGACTCGATCGCGCTCGACGTGCCCGCTGTGATGACCGCGGGCGAGACGGTCACCACGAAGGCCAGCTTCACGCAGGACTCCACCCGCGTCGTGCCGGTGGCCTGGCCGGTCAGCGCCCAGTGGTCGGGCGAGGGCACCCAGATCGACGACGGTGCCGCCGATGAACTCGAGTCGGCCGCCTCGGGCGTGCTCCGGCTGAACCCGGCGACGGGCGAGCTCACGGCGGTGTCGGCCGGAACCGGATCGGTGACGGTCACGGTGAACGGGGTCAGCTCGACCGTGCAGGTCGTGGTCGATGCGGCGCCGGGCGACCCGGGCGATCCCGGTGACCCCGGCGACCCGGGCGATCCGGGCACGCCCGGCGACCCCGGCACGCCCGGGAACCCCGGCGACGGCTCGGTGCCGCCGGCCGGTGCTCCCGGAACGGGCACGGGAACGGATGCCGGCACCGCCGACGGCAGCACGGGCGACCTGGCCTCCACCGGCTTCACCCCGGTGCTGACTGCCTCGATCGCCTTGCTGGCCCTCCTCGGCGGTGGCGCCGCCCTGCTCCTGATCCGTCGCCGACGGGCCTCGCAGCACTGATCCACCGCCATCACGAAGGCCCTCGTCGACACGACGGGGGCCTTCGTGCATCCGGTGTCGCGGATGTCGGCTACAGAAGCCCCGCCCGATCCGGCACCTGGAGGTGCAGTTCACGCAGCCAGCCGGCCGGGTCGGGCCAGGCACGCCCGGTGGGAAGGGCGCCGAGCATCCGTTGCACCGACGCAGTGGTCGCCTCCACGGGCAGCACGCGGCTCGGCGCCACCGCCGCGAGCACGCCCAACCACCATTGGCTCTCGGCCGGGGAGATGCCCTCCGGGTCGAGCACGAGGTAGTAGTCGGGCAAGACCGACTCTCCAGCGGCGAAGGCGGTGAGAGCCGACTCCACCTCCACCCGAAGCACCCCGATGGTCGACGGGTCGTCGAAGAAGCCGCGCCACGCTGCTGCGACCGCCGCCAACGGGTCGAGGTCGTGCACGAGGAACGGACGGTTGGCCGCACCGAGCACCGTGCGGAGGCTCGGCGAGTCGTCTTCGGTCAATCGCAGCGCCTGCACGTTCGGCAGGCGTCCGAGTTCGCGCAGGATCGCATCCGTGACCCCGCCGACCACGACCACGACGGTGCTTCCCGGCGAACGCATACCTCCAGCCTAAATCGGCGTCAGGCCTGGTCGGCCGGGAACTCCGCCGGGAAGGGCTCGCCGAAATCGGCCGAGCGACTCACCAGCCGCCATTCCTCGTCGTCGGCGAGCAGTCGCCGATCCTGCGCGATCGACATCTCGACGGCGTTGACGCCGAGTGGCAGGTGGTAGGGCACGTTCTGGCGCTTGGCCACCTGAACCAGGATGGCGGCGGCGCGGTCGGGGTCGCCGGCCGGGCCGTCGGTGCTCTGCCGCATCCGGGCGTTCATGGCGCCGACGGTCTGCTCGTAGCCTTCGCCTGGCTCGTGCACGGTCATCGACGAGCCCGCCCAATCGGTGGCGAAACCGCTCGGCTCCACCACGAGAACGCGGATGCCGAAGGGCGCCGTCTCGGTCTGGAGCACGCGGCTGAAGCCGTCGATGGCGAACTTCGCGGCCTGGTACGACGCGATGCCCGGCGAACCGCCGACCCGGCCGCCCACCGACGAGAACTGCATGATCAGGCCGCCGCCCTGCGCGCGGAGCACGGGGATGGCCGCCTTCGAGACGTTGTAGACGCCCCAGAAGTTGGTCTCGAACTGGGTGCGGAAGTCGTCGTCGGGCGTGTTCTCGATGGGCGACACGTTGGCGTAGCCGGCGTTGTTGACGATGACGTCGAGGCGGCCGAACCGGTCGACGCCCTGGGCGACGGCGGCACGCACCTGCTCGGCGTCGGTGACATCGAGCGCCACCGGGAGGATGCGGTCGCCGTATTTCTCGACGAAGGGGGCGAGCTGCTCGGGGCGCCGCGCGGTGGCGACGACCCGGTCGCCGGCCTCGAGGGCGGCGGAGACGAGGGAGCGGCCGAAGCCGCGGGAGGAACCGGTGATGAACCATATCTGTTCTGACATGACAGTTAGTAAAACACTGTTTCGGTAATAATACAACCGTGTTGCGCTATGATCGATGCATGACCACAACGGGACCGGATTTCCAGCGCGCACGCAGCGCCGACGCCAAGCAGCAACGCGAGGTCGCGATCCTGGATGCCGCGCGCCGGCTGGGTGCCGAGCGCGGCATCCGCACCGTCACGCTCACCGACATCGCCGAGGCCGTCGGCATGCACAAATCGGCCCTGCTCCGGTACTTCGAGACCCGGGAGCAGATCTTCCTGCGACTGACGGCCCAAGGATGGCGCGAGTGGGGGCCCGCCGTGCGGGCCGAGCTCGAGCTGGCCGGAGAGGCCTCGCCCTCCGCTGTCGCCCATGCCCTGGCCGCGTCACTCGCCTCACGCCCGGTGTTCTGCGATCTCCTTGCTCAAGCGCCGCTCAATCTCGAGCGCAACGTGTCGCTCGAATCGGTGCGGGAGTTCAAACGCGTGACCCTCGACGAGGTGGACGCGCTCTCGGAGGTGCTGCAACGCATCCGGCCCGGTCTGACGGCCGAGCAGGCCATCGACCTGATCGCCGCAGCCACCTCCCTGTCGGGTGCCTACTGGCAGATGGCGACCCCGGGGCGGGAGGTCGAGGAGCTCTATCGCAGCGACCCGCGGCTCGCCCACGCGGTGGTCGACGTCGAACCGCGCGTGGCCCGCACCCTCACGGCGATGCTCGAGGGATATTCCCACCGGGCATCCACTGTCAATCCCCTGCCGTCTGCTGCCGAGCGGCGTAGACAGGGAACATGACTACGACAATCGACCGTTCCGCGAAAGCCCCGTCCGACGCCGGGGCCAAGACGACCCGCCGGCAGAACGCCGAGCGCGGCTTCAAGGCGTCCAAGCAGCTCACCGACAACCTGCAGAAGGTGCTCGTCGATCTGATCGAACTGCATCTGCAGGGCAAGCAGGCGCACTGGAACGTGGTGGGCAAGAACTTCCGCGACCTGCACCTGCAGCTCGACGAGATCATCGAAGACGCCCGCGAGTTCAGCGACGTGGTGGCCGAGCGACTCCGCGCCCTGCACGCGGTTCCGGATGGCCGGAGCGACACCGTGGCCGCCACGACGACGCTCCCCGAGTATCCGAACGGCGAGGTCGACACGGCCGCGACGGTCGACCTCATCACCGTGCGTCTCGAAGCCGCCGTGGGTACGATGCGCGAGGTTCATGACGAGGTCGACGACGCCGATCCGACGAGCGCCGACCTCCTGCACGCGATCATCGAGAAGCTCGAGCAGTATGCCTGGATGGTGAGCGCCGAGAACCGCACGCCCGCCAAGCACTAGACCCGCGAGCACGCGGCCGCGGCCTGGATGCGGGTGGCTGAGCCCTTAGTGCGGCAACACACTGCACAGGATCGCCAGAGCCCGCTCCCACGCCGCGTCCGAGAGGGCCGAGAAGTTCACCACGAGTCCGTCCCGAACGACCGGCGGGCTGTCGAATGCCGGATGGCGGAACTCCGCCAGCCCGCTCACGAGCAGCCCGTGACGGGCCGCTGCGTCACGCACCGCGTTCTCGGTTCCCGGCGGCAGCACGAGTACGGCCTGCAGCCCGGCAGCCATCCCGATCACCCGGATGCCGGGTGCGTTCGCCGCGAGAGCGTCGATGAGTTGCTCGCGGCGACGACGGTTGATCTGCCGACGCGAGCGCACATGGCGATCGAAGGCGCCCGAGGTGATGAACTCGGCCAGGGTCAGCTGCTCGATCACGCTCACCACCTCGACGCGCCCCTTCGCCGCGACGACATCCGGCAGAAGCGACTGCGGAAGCACCATCCAGCCCACCCGGAGCGCCGGCCCGAGCGATTTGCTCGCCGTGCCGAAGTAGACGACCCTCTCGGGATCGAGTCCCTGCACGGCCCCGACGGGTTTGCGGTCGTAGCGGAACTCTCCGTCGTAGTCGTCTTCGAGGATCCACCCACCCGTGACGCGCGCCCAGTCACGCGCGGCCGCTCGCCGCTCCGGCGACAGCGCGAATCCGATGGGGAACTGGTGGGCCGCGGTCAGCAGCACGGCGTCGACGCCGCTGAGCTGCTCGAGTTCGTCGGTGCGCGCGCCACTGTCGTCGACGGCGATGGGCGGGATGCTCAGCCCGGCGTCGGTCAGGAGGTCACGATAGAGGGCGAGTCCGTACGATTCGACGGCGACCGCCCGCGCACCCCGTGATCTCAGCGCCTGTGCCACGAGCATCAAACCGTGGTGGAATCCGGCGCAGATGACGATCTGGTCGGGCTCTGCCCGCACACCGCGCACGCGCGAGAGGTAGTCAGCCAGGGCCTCGCGCAGCTCCATCCGGCCGAGCGGGTCGCCGTAGCCGAAGGCGCTCGGCGGCGCCGCCGCCAGGGCTCGCCGGGCCGCCGCGAGCCACTGCACCCGCGGGAACTCCGCGAACTCCCCCGCGCCCGGTGACAGGCCTCCGGTGGAACGCCGCTGGGCCGGGGCCGCCGCACCACCGGTGGCGGTAGCGCCCCCGCCGGCCGCAGGGCGCGGCGTCGCGAGCTGGGCCACCCGGGTGCCCGATCCCTGCCGCGCCGTGAGCCAACCCTCCGCTACCAGTTCGGCATAGCACTCCGTCACCGTGCTGCGGGCGATGCCGAGGTCGGCGGCGAGTGCCCGCGACGCCGGCAACCGGGTGCCCGGCGTCAGCCGCCCGGAGCGCACGGCCTCCCGCAGCGCTGCCGTGAGGCCGGCGCCAAGCCGGGTGCCGTTCAGGTCCAGGTGGAGGTCGACCCCGAAGCCGGCCAGCGAGCCGGTCGACGAATTGGTCTGGTCTTCTGCCATAGAAGTGGACCATACTCCCAAGCCGCTCGGTGCGTAAAGTCGGGATCACGCCGGCCGATCAGGTCATGCGAACCACACCAATCAAGGAGTTCCCGTGCTGACCAACCAGCTCTCCGCCACCGCGGGAGCTACCCGCGCACGGCGCACCCTCCCCGCCGGCCTGGCCATGGCCGGCAGCGCGGTCGCCTTCACGAGCCTGTACCTCGCGGCAGGGGCGTTGACCCCCCTCCTGGTCGTCTACCGCCAGCAGTGGGCGTTTCCGCCCGCGATGCTCACCGTGGCCTTCGCCGCCTACGCGATCGGCTTCCTGGCGGCCGTGCTGACGCTCGGTTCCCTCTCCGATCACATCGGCCGTCGTCCCGTTCTGGTCGGCGCCCTCGCGGTGCAGCTGGCCTCGAACATCCTCTTCCTGGTCGCCCCCGACATCGGCTGGGTCATCGCCGGACGCATCGTGCAGGGCATCGCCAGCGGCGCCGCCACGGCCGCGTTCACCGCAGCCCTGGTCGAGCTGGCTCCGGCCGACAAGAAGCGCCTCGGCACGATCCTCGGCAGCGTGAGCCTCACCGGAGGACTCGCCGCAGGCTCGCTGCTCGCCGGGCTCGCCATCCAACTCACCCCGGCCGCGAGCACGGTCACCTTCGTCGTGCTCATCGCGCTCACCGCCATCGGCGGCCTCGTGGTGATCTTCTCGCCCGAGACCATGCGCCGAACGCCCGGGGCGCTCCGCTCGCTGATCCCCCGCATCTCGATCCCGCCCGCCGCACGCCGCGAGTTCGTGGCCGCCGCCCCGGTCGTCGCAGCGGTGTGGATGCTCGCCGGCCTCTCCGGCGGCCTGGCGCCCAGCCTGGTGCGCAGTGTCTTCCATCTCGACAGCGGCCTCCTGAACGGGACAGCCGGATTCGTGGCACCGGCGGTCTCGGCCGTCATCGGGCTGTCTTTCGCAAAGGTCGATCCGCGGCGAGCGATGACCATCGGCATCTCCGCCGCCCTCGTGGGTTCCGTCGGCATCATCGGCGGCGTGTTCGCCGGGAGTCTCGTCGCGATGTTCATCGGGCAGGCCGTGGCCGGCGTGGCGTTCGGCGCCTGTTTCACGGCAGCACTCCGCCTCATCTTCCCCCTCGCCGAGGCCCACCAGCGAGCCGGAGTGGTGGCCGCGATCTATGTGGTCTCCTATGTCGCGTTCGGTCTCCCGATCATCATCGAGGGGCAGCTGGTGGGCATCATCGGCGAGATCCCGTCGGTGGTCGCGTACACCGGCCTGACCGTCCTCCTCACCCTCATCAGCCTCATCGCGCAGGCACGCCTCAAGCGCCGCGCGTGACATCCACCCCCCTAGAAAGAAAGCAGGTAACCCCCATGTCCCGAATCTTCCTCGCCGGAGCCTCCGGCGTCCTCGGCCGTCGTCTCATCCCGCTGCTCGTCGAAGCAGGACACATCGTCGGCGGAATGACCCGCTCGCCCGGCAAGGCCGACCAGATCGCCCAGTTGGGTGCCGAACCGATCGTCATCGACGTGTTCGACCGCGAGGCGCTGATCAAGGCGGTGAGTGCCTTCAAGCCCGACGTCATCCTCAACGAGTTGACCGACCTGCCCGATGACGTGACGAAGATCGGCGACCACGCCGAACTCAACGCGCGCATCCGCACCGAGGGCAACCAGAACATCATCGATGCCGCCCACGCCAGCGGTGGCTCGCCGAAGATCCTCGCCCAGACGGTGGCGTGGCAGCTGCCCGACGGTCCGGATGCCCGCGCCGTCGCCCAGCTCGAGTCGGCAGTTCTCGCCGAGGGCGGGGTCGTGCTCAGCTACGGCCAGTTCTACGGGCCCGGCACGTACAACGAGGAGCAGCTCCCGGCGGAGCCGCGGGTGCAGATCGACCGCGCCGCGTCCCGCACCGTCGAGCTGCTCGACGCCCCGACGGGCGTCGTGGTCATCACCGACTAGACCCGTCCCGTCGTGCCACCGAATCGCTCCCGGATACCCCGGGGGCGATTCGTGCGTCGCGGCGCCTACTTCTGCGCGTCGGCCTTGCCCGCGTCGACCTTCTTCTCGTCCGCCTTCTCCTCGTCCGCGGTTCGCGCGCGGATGAGGTCGGCCACGGTGACCGTGTGCGGTCGGTCGGGCAGCATGTCGGCGGTCAGTCCGTCGACCAGGAATGCCGGGTTCAGATTCAAGGCGCTCGCGATGCGCAGGATGGTGCTGAGGGAGGGGTTGGCCTGTCCGCGCTCGATCCGCCCCAGGTTCGTGAAATGCAGTCCGGCGAGCTCGGCCAGGTCCATCTGGCTGATCGCGAACCGGCGCCGTTCGTCACGGATGCGGTCGCCGAGCACGCGGGCGGCCTCGGACGGGTCTGAACTCACACCTCATGCCTACCGACCCCATGCGCGAGCGACCAGAGCGCGCAGGGCACTCGTGTTCGCGGTTGTGGTGTTCCCACCGCACTGGGCTCGCATTCGAGAGGAGTCCATGACGCAGAAAAGGCCCCGCCTGACGGCGGAGCCTTTTCGTTTTTGTTGCGGGGACAGGATTTGAACCTGCGACCTCTGGGTTATGAGCCCAGCGAGCTACCGAACTGCTCCACCCCGCGGCACGAGAATTAACACTAGCACGGGTTCGGACACCCGGTGTTCACATCGCGGGGAAGGTCTCCCGGATGCGCGCGACCTCGCCCGCAGGAATCCCGGCCTGATCAGCGAATCCGGCCCATTGCGCGACCGTCTCGGAAACCTGCGAGATCACGTCGAAGCGGTGCGGCACCTGGAAACGGTCGGCCACCACCAGGAGGTCTTCTCGTGTGATCTCGCCGAAGCTGCCGTTCACCGACATCAGGTGCTGATAGGTCCATCGTCCAGCGGGGTTGAAGGCGTAGGTCACGTCGTAGGCCGGAGCCAGCCGCCAGCCCCCTCCAGAAACGGGCGGGTCGAGCAGAAACGAGAAGTTCTTCGTGTGGTCATCGCAATTGCGGGCCATCACGTTGAACACCATGCGTCGGAACGCCTCCGTTCGCGCGTCGTCACCCAGGCCCAGATTCCCGATCGCCTGGAAGTATTGCGCGTAGTCGTGGGTGGCGCGCTGCTTGTAGTCGAGCTCGGCCATCGCGCAGAGGGTCTGCAGATGGATCTTCTCGTGCGCCGCGTCTCCCCCGACCCGGTCGAAGCGCTTGGTCATGAAGTGCGCCCGGCCGTTCTCCTCGAGCAGCCGCGACGGAGACATCTCTATCCCGGCCGCGGTGGCCATCAGGTAATACGCATACTCGATCCGACCGTAACCCGCCGAGCTGCCGAGCTCGGTGTCGCGACCCACGCCGTCGAGCTTGATCATCCACTGCTCGAATCCCTCCTCGGCCGGCAGCTGCCCCGAGCGCACCTCGCCCGTGGCTGGATTCCAGGCGATGATCGCCTTCGCCCGCGCCCCGCCCGCCGACGTGCCCACCTGGATGAGGTTCGCGAGCGCGGCCGCGGACTCCCGATCGCCCTCGATTCGCCCTGACAGGGCACCACGGGCGCCGAGAACGAGCTCCGACAACTCCAGCGCCGTGGGCTTCCGCCGCTGCGGGCCGCGGGTGGGCCGGAATTCGAGCGCCCCCATCCCCCGCCGCCCGAGGTAGGCCAGACGGTCCAGCGCGGTGATCGAGCGCCGCTCGACACCTTGCGACGCCAGGTAGGCGGTGACCAGGGCGTTGCCGAAGTCGTCGGGAAGCGCATCGGCCACGAAAGGGGGCAATCGGTGGTAAGTCGGCTCGGGCAGACCCGGATACACCTGCACGCGCTCCGTCAAGGGCGTGCTCAACGGGGCGAGCTCGATTCCACCCTCGACCCAGTCGGGGTCGTATTCGAAAGCGAAGTACTCCGAGCCGGGGTCGAGCGCGATCGCTCCGACGAGGCGATCCCAGGCGCGCACCTCGATCACCGAGACGGCCGTGTATGCCATCAGCGTCCGCTCCCGTCGGCGTCCGAGCCGGCGCCCGGGCTCACACCATCACCAGCACCAGCACCCGCACCCGCACCCCGGCGGGAGTTCGACCTCGGACGCGACGCGCGCTGCGGGGAGCTGTCGCGTCGCTCCTGGGCGAGCATCCGGAGCGGACTGATCGCCACGACCGGCTGGAGGGCGTCGAACCAATCGCTGCGGCCGAGAGCCCGAACCACCCGCACCAAGGTGGCGACGCTCGATCCTCGGCCGTTCTCGAGGTTCTTCACGGTGCGCACACTCACGCCCGCCCGTTCCGCGACCGCGGCCTGGTTGAGGTTCTTCGACAGACGGAGCGACCGGATGCGTGCACCCAGTCGCTCCTCCACCTCGTCGCTCGTCGCCGTCTCTCCGTCGCCCTGGCGCAGCTCATCAGCCCTCATAAGTGCATTATTCTGCACTTTAGCGTTCAAATCCAGCCCTAAGGGCAATAAATTGCCCTTTACGCGCTATCGCCCTGCCAGCGCTACGAGAAATCAGTTGTCGGAAGCCGAAATCGCCTGAGCGATCGCATCCTTCAGTCGCTTGTCCGCCTCACCGTAGGCGGTCCAGTCACCGGCGGCCAACGCCGCGTCGCGATCGGTGAGCGCCTGCTGGGCGGCCGCGAGGGCTGCCATCACGGCCGGATCGCCCGTGGGAGCGGTTCCCCCGGTGTCGGGGGGCGTGGTACCGCCGGTGTCGGGCGGCGTTCCGCTGCCGTCGTCGGTGGGCGGAAGATCGCCGTCGCCGGCGACCGCACCCGAATCACCGCCGAAGAGCGAGTCGAGCGCGCCGTCGAGCGTGCTCTCGAACGCGATCTTGTTACCGAAGGACACCAGCACCTTCTGCAGCAAGGGGAAGCTCGTCTCACCCCGCGACTGCACGTAGACCGGCTGCACGTAGAGCAGACCGCCACCGACCGGCAGCGTCAGCAGGTTTCCGCTGATCACCTGGCTCTCGCCCTGTCTCAGCAGGTTGAGGGCAGAGCTCACCCCCGGGTCGGAGGAGAAGCTGTTCTGAACCTGACCGGGGCCGGGGATGGTGTCGTCCTTCGGCAGCGTCAGGAGTCGCAGCTTGCCGTAGTCACCCGACTTCGTGCCCGTCGTGTCTCCCGCGTTCGCGTCGACCGCCAGGTATCCAGTGAGGACGCTTCGCGAGGAGGTCGCATCCTGCTGCGTCTGCGGAATGAACGTCGAATACAACGAGTACGAGGGTTGATCCTGCGTCGGCATCTGCAGCGTGAGGTAGTACGGGGGCTGCAAGGTGGGGTTCGTCGACGGGGAGGTCGGATCGTTTGGCGTGGTCCACGCGTCTTCCTGCGAGTAGAACGAGCCTGCATCCGTCACGTGGTATTGACCGAGGATCGAGCGCTGCACCTTGAACAGGTCGGCCGGGTAGCGCACGTGGCTCATGAGGTCGCCGCTCATCTCGCTGATGGGCTTCACCGTCGACGGGAAGATCTTCTGCCAGGTCTGAAGGATCGGGTCTTTGTCGTCCCATGCATACAACGTCACCTTGCCGTCGTAGGCGTCGACCGTGGCCTTCACCGAGTTGCGGATGTAGTTGATGTCGTCGACCGGATAGGCAGGCGACGGCGTGTAGGTGTCGGCAATGGTCTCGCTGAGCGACTGCACCTTCGAATACGGATAGTTCGCCGAGGTGGTGTAACCGTCGACGATCCAGACGACCTTGCCGTCGACCACCGAGGGATACGGATCGGAGTCGATGGTGAGATACGGGGCCACCTTCGAGACGCGCTGCGCCGGATCGCGGTCGTAGAGAATCTGCGAGTCGTCGTTCACCGCGTCGGAGAGGAAGATCTGCTCCGACTGGAACTTCAGCGCGTAGACCAGCCGCTTGAAGATGTTGTCGAGCTTCGGCCCACCGTTGCCCTCGAAGGTCGTGTAGGTCTGCGATGCTCCGTCTTCGCCCGAGGGGTAGTCGAGCTCGATCTTCGAGGTGCCCTCCGGACCGCCGACGATGGAGTAGGGCGGCGAGCTCTCGCCGAAGTAGATTCGCGGTTCGAAGTCGCCGAGCGAACCGACCGAGGGGATGCCCGACTCGATGAACACGGGCTGGCCGTCTGCCGAGCGCTGGTTGCCGTAGGCGGCCACCACACCGTAGCCGTGGGTGTAGACCACGGTCTGGTTGTACCAGGTGGCCGAGGAGCCGAGCTGGTCGATGTTGATGTCACGCACCGTCACCACCGCATCCTGAACCTGGCCGTCGATGTTGTAGCGGTCGACGTCGAGGTGATCGGGGAACTGGTAGTACTGCCGGAACTGCTGCAGCTGCTGGAACGACTTCGTCACGAGCGCCGGGTCGAGGATGCGGATGTTCGCCGTGGTGGCCGCGTCGTTGCGCAGTGCTCCCTGCTCGGCGGTGGTGGTGGCGTCGTAAGGCGTCTCCTCCACGTCGGAGACGTCGTAGGCGTCGCGCGTCATGTCGATGTTGCGCTGGATGTACTCCTGCTCGAGCGTTCGCTCGCTCGGGTCGACCTGGAAGCGCTGCACGACCCAGGGGGCGAGCGAACCCAGGATGAGCGCGCTCACGATGAGCAGCGCGGTTCCGATGATGGGCAGGCGCCACCGGCCGATGACGGCGGCCACGATGAACAGCACGGCGACGATGGCCGCGATGCCGGCGAGGATCTGCAGACCCGGAATCGTGGCGTTCACGTCGGAATACGACGCACCGGTGATGATGCCCGAACTGTTGGCGAGGGTGGCGAACTGGTCGAGCCAGATGCTCACGGCCTGCAGCAGCAGGTAGATGGCGGCGGTGACGGCCATCTGGATGCGCGCGATCTTCGAGATCCGCACCTCCCGCTGGCTGAAGCGGATGGCGCCGTAGAGGTAGCTGGTGGCGATGCCGGCGAGGCCCGCCACGATCACGACGGCCGAGGCGAAGCCCACCACGCCGCGCCAGAACGGCAGGTCGTAGAGGTAGAAGGAGATGTCGAGGCCGAACTGCGGATCGGTCTGGCCGAACGCCGTGCGGTTGAGGTATTGCAGGGTGAGCTGCCAGCGCGACGCGGTGGCGACTCCGGCGAAGAGACCGAGCACGGCGGGCACACCGAATGAGGCGAGGCGGCGGAGCGGCTCGATGACCTGCTGATAGCGGTCGAGCTGCGAATTGAGCTTCGCGTAGACCGGCCGCCAGCGGAACGCTATCTCGATCGAGGCCCAGACCGGCACCGCCATGGCGAGGAAGCCGATGACGAACATCACGGCCCCTGCGACCCACTGCGTGGTGAGCACGCTCAGGAAGCCGAGCTGGTCGTACCAGAGGATCTCGGTGTACAACGTCGAGAAGACGAAGAAAAGGATGGCGAGCACGACCACGATCGCGATGGCGATCGCGAGAGTGACTCTCGAACGTCGTGCGGGCTTCTCTGCTGTTTGGGAAGTCACGTGTGCCTCTGTGCTCGATGCTGCGGTGCTCGAAATGCTGCGGTGCTCGCTGTGCGGTGTCTATCAATCCTAGACAACTGAATCGTAGGCGGGGCTCGCTGAGAACACCCTGCCGGGTTTCCGTGCGAAAGCTGGGCTGAGCCGCCGTTGTGCAGGAGAGGTCGGGAGACGCCTCGTCGCCGCGCGTTACGAGCCCGGCGAGGTGGCCGGCACGCTGTCGCAACTGGGCAAAGCGGCCGTGTCGCCGCCGTCGGCGATGGTCTGCAGGGCCGTCATCGAATCCGACAGCGTCGCGACCGCGAACACGGTCAGACCGTCGGGCACATTGCCCACCACCTCGTCGCAGTTGGTGGCCGGAGCGAGGAACCAGGTCGCGCCGGCGTCGCGCGCTCCGTACATCTTCTGCCGGATGCCGCCGATCGGCCCCACGTCGCCGGCCGCGTCGATCGTGCCCGTGCCGGCCACGTTCTGGCCGCCGTTCAGCTCGCCGGGCGTGAGCATGTCGATGATCCCGAGCGCGAACATCATGCCGGCACTCGGGCCGCCCACGTCGTTCAGCTGGATCTCCACGTCGAACGGAAAGTCGTAGTCGTAGGCCGCGCTGATGCCGAGGGCCGGCGCATCCGTCTGTTCCGACACCGTCGGGGTGATGGAGACCGTCGCCTCGGTGCCGTCTTCGTGCCGAACCACGATCGACGCCGGCGCATCCGTGCCGTTGGCGGCGAGCGCCGCCCGCAACTCGTCGACCGTCGTGGCCGTCTCGCCGTTGACCGAGAGGATCACGTCGCCGGCGACGAGAGTGTTCGCCGCGGCTCCCTTGGGATCGACCGCTCCGACGGCGACGTTCGTCGTGTAGGCGATGTCGAGGTCGGTGAGGGCGGCGGCGATCGACTCCTGCTGGCTGTCGACCATGAGGGCGGCGTTCTGCTGGTCGCGTTGCTCGGTGGTGACGTCGGGCGGGTAGATGGCGTCGATCGGCACAACGGCGCGGCTCGAATCGAACCAGGAGCTGAGCAGCTCGGCCCAGGACGGCCGGGATTCGGGCGTGCCCCGCACCGAGACGGTGAGCAAGTCGAGGGTGCCGGCGGTGGGGTAGGTCTGCGCGCCGTCGATGGAGATGAGGGGCACGTCCTTGCCGCCCTGCTCCTGCGAGCCGAGCGTGTTGTAGACAGGGCCCGGCTGCTCGATCACGTAGGGCGCCGGCAGGAAGCTCATCACGAGCCCCAGCACGAGGGCGACGACCAGGATGGTCCAACCGCGACGGGCACGGCGCGAGGCGCGAGGGCGCTCCTCGGTTTCGAACAGACTCACGGAATCCTCTCGCTGCGGATGGCTCCGCGGGCGGCTGCGGCCAGTGTTCGCCACGGGCGCACGGCTCGGCGTTCAAGCTTATGGGAAAACCCAGCCTGGGCGGTGGGCCAGGAGTTAGCGTAGAAACACAAACTGACAGCCCGCATGGAGGTTCTTCGGAGCCCGCCCAGCGCCTGCCGCCGAGGAAGGACACATCGTGAGCGACGAGCCCCGCGACGAACCCGAGGACGAGTTCCGCGACATGCTGCGCGCGTTCCTCTCCGGAAACTCCGACATCGACCCGTCGAAGCTGGCCAGCGCGGCCGGTCTCCCCTCCGACCCCGCCGCAGTGTCGCAATTGATGGCGCAGCTGCAAAATGCGATGCAGTCCAGTGCCGACGGGGTGAACTGGGATGCGGCGCGCACCCAGGCACAGGAGATCGCCGGCACGTCGAGCCTCAGCATCACCGATCAGTCCCGCGCGCAGCTCGACCAGGCGTTGCACGTCGCGTCGCTCTGGCTCGACGAGGTGACCGCCCTCTCCGACTCCGCGGTCGCTCCCCGTCTCATGACACGCACCGAATGGGCAACGGCCACCGTGCCGGTCTGGACCCAGTTGGCCGAGCCGGTCGCGGTGAGCATCTCGGATGCGCTCACCGAGGTGCTGCGCGACCAGGCACCCGAAGAGATGGCCGGGATGCTCGCCGGCGCGAGTCAGCTGATGCGCAACCTGGGCGGCACTCTGTTCGCCATGCAGCTCGGCCAGATCGTGGGTCAGCTCTCGCAAGAGGTGGTGTCGGGCGGCGACGTCGGCATCCCGTTGCTGGAGGAAGGGCAGGCGGCACTCGTTCCGCAGAACGTGGCCGAGTTCGGCGACGGTCTCGACATCCCGATCGAAGAGGTGCAGCTCTATCTCGCCATCCGCGAGCTGGCGCACGCCCGCCTGTTCCGTCACGCACGCTGGTTGCGACTGCACGTGATCTCCTCCATCACCGAGTTCGCCAAAGGCATCACCATCGACACCAGCAGGCTCGAGGAGCTCGCCGAGAGCTTCGATCCGAGCGACCCCGAAGAATTGCGGAACGCGATGGCGAGCGGCGCTCTCATCCCGCCGAAGACCGACCAGCAGCTGCATGCACTCGCGCGACTCGAGACCACCTTGGCGCTCATCGAGGGCTGGGTAGACATCGTGACGGCGAATGCATCGAGCCGGCTCCCGCGCTGGAACGCGATCGCCGAGACGGTGCGTCGCCGTCGCGCGACCGGTGGTCCGGCCGAGTCGGCGTTCGGCGCACTGATCGGCCTCGAGCTGCGGCCCCGGCGCCTGCGCGACGCGGCAGCCATGTGGCAGGCGGTGACGGATGCCGTGGGCCAGGAACAGCGCGACGCCCTGTGGTCCCACCCCGATCTGGTGCCGACATCCTCCGATCTCGACGATCCGGCCGCACTGATCGCCCGGCTGACCGCCGGGACCCCGGAGCCCGACGAGATGGATCAGGCCCTCGAAGATCTTCTCCGCGAAGAGACGTCAAAAGATGGGGATGACCAGCCTCCGGCACCGTGAGCTGTGGATAACCCCGATCGGGGCTGAATCGTCGGGCAGGATTCCGACATGGTTCTCCGACTCGACCCCGATCATCCGATGGTCTGGCGCACCCCGACCACCGCGCAGTTCGGCATCGAGGCGCCTGTGGCGTCGGTCTCGTCGTTCTCGCGAGCCTTCGGCGGCCTGGCTGCGCCTCGTGAACTGATGCTCGACGTGCTGGCGCGCGGGGTCACCCGGCCTGTGCTCGCGATCCTGGCCGCCGAGAACGGGTTGCCCCCGGCGGCCCTGGAGGAGCTGCTGGGCGAACTCTCGGGCGTGCTGCTCGAGAGCGATGCGCCGGGTGAACCATTGGAGGGGCGGTCGGTCGCGGTCGACGGGAGTGGCGCCGCTTCGGCTGAGATCGCGGTGTTGCTGCAGCGGATGGGTGCACGACTCTGGGGGGCCGGATCGGAGTCTGCTCCCGGACGCGGGGCGGCAACGGTTGCGGCAGTCGAGCCGTCGTCCTTTCCCCCTCCTGCCCCCGAATGCGCGGTGGTCGTGTCGCACTACGTCACCGACCCGCGACGTGCCGCCGTCTGGCTGCGCGACGACGTGCCGCACCTGCTCGTGGAGTTCGGCGAGAACTCCGTGCGCGTGGGGCCGATGGTCTCGCCCGGAGTCTCGTCCGGGGTCTCGTCGGGGGTCGACGAGCCGGGTGCCTGCGCCTGGTGCATCGAGCACACCCGCAGCGACGCCGACGACGCGTGGCCGGCCATCGCCCTGCAGGCGCTCCGCCGCATCGCCCCCTCGGCGGATGCGCTGGGCGTCGCCTCCGCCGCACCGGTCGTGGCCCGGGCGCTCACCGAGTTCCTCGGGGGCGACACCTCGTGGCGAACGCGCGCGGTGCGCATCCTCCGGCCCGGGCGATCAGGTCATGCCGTGTCGGTGGAGCGGATCAGGCCGCATCCGAGCTGCGGATGCCGCTCTCTTCCAGAAAACGGGAGGGAAGCCGGTCTGCGCTCCGCCGTGATCCGGCCACCGCCCACGACAGCGCGAGTCGTCGGCGAGCGCGGGTGATGCCCACGTAGAGCAGTCGGCGTTCCTCGTCGATGCCCTGGAATCCGGTGGCGTAGCTGATCGGCACGAGCCCTTCGGCGACGCCCACGATGAACACCACCGGCCATTCGAGGCCCTTCGCCGAGTGCAGGGTGGCGAGCGTGACCGCGCGAACGGTCGGTTCGTGCTGCGACGACTGCCGTTCCATCAGCTCGTCGGTGAACTGCCGGAAGGTGGTGCCGGGCGGCATTCCCTCGGCCAGTCCCATCAGCGCGTTCAGTGCCTCCCAGCGGTCGCGCAGGGCTCCGACGCCTTCGGGCGGATCCTGCGACCAGCCGCGCGAGCGCAGCACGTCGCTCACCGACTTGAAGAGCGGCTCGTCAGAGATCGACACCGAGGCGGCGCGGAGTTCCATCACCGCGCGCTTCACGTCGGGCTGGTCGAAGAAGCGGGTCGCTCCCCGCAATTGGTAGCTGACGCCGGCCGCGGTGAGCGCCTGCTCGAGCACGGCCGACTGCGCGTTCACCCGGTAGAGCAGGGCGATCTCGTGCGGCTCCGTTCCGGTCGCGATCAACTCGGCGATGGCGGTGGCGACACCCTCGGCCTCGGCGAGATCGTCGCGGTAGGCGGTGACCCGGGGCTCCGGGGCGAACTCCGTGGCAGGAGGCGCCATGGATGGGGGCGCGGCGCTGCCTGCGGGTGCTGCGGCGGCCGTGGCGTCGTCGTGGTCGCCCTCGATCACCGCGGTGGCTTCCGCTGCTGCGGTGGCCGCGTGCAGCGTCAGAGCCCCAGGACGGCCGCGCATGAGACGGTTCGCCACCGCGACGATCGCGGGCGTCGAACGGTAGTTCTGCTCGAGGGTCACGACGGTCGCGTTCTCGTGGCGGCGCTCGAAATCGAGGAGGTACTCGGCGCTCGCGCCCGCGAAGGAGTAGATGGTCTGACTCGCGTCGCCGACCACGCAGAGGTCGCGACGATCGCCCAACCACTGCTGGAGGAGATGATGCTGCAGAGGAGACACGTCTTGATATTCGTCGACCACGAAGAACCGGTACTGCTCCCGAACCTGGATCGCCACGGAGGGCTCGAGCTCGATCATGCCCGCCGTCACGAGCAGCACGTCTTCGAAATCGAGTTGGCGGCGCTCGTCTTTCAGCAGCTCATAGCGCTCGTGCAGCGCGAGCATCTGCTCCACGCTGATGTTCGACGGCATGGTGCGCACCGTGCGGGCCTTCAGTTCGTATTCGTCGATGCCGAGGTTCGCGACTTTGCGCCACTCGATCTCGGCGGCGACATCGCGCAATGTGGCGGTGTCGACGCGCAGCTTCAGCAACTCGGCAGCGTGGGCGATGGCCTTCGCCTTGTTGTCGATGATCTTCGGAGCCTCGCCTCCGATCACCTGCGGCCAGAAGTAGTTCAACTGGGAGAGGGCGGCCGAGTGGAAGGTGCGGGCGGCGACCCCGCCGGCTCCGAGCGGGCGCAGACGCGTGCGCAACTCGGCGGCGGCGCGGGAGGTGAAGGTCAGCGCCATCACCCGGTTCGGCGAGTAGACACCGGTGGCGACGCCGTAGGCGATGCGATGCGTGATGGCCCGGGTCTTGCCAGTACCCGCTCCGGCGAGGATGCAGACCGGGCCGAGCAACGACCGGGCCGCGATGCGCTGCTGGGGGTCGAGGGCCTCCAGCAGGTCGTCGGCAGACGTCTCGATCACTGCTGTTCGGGCTCCGGCAGGGGTCCGCCGTACCAGCGCTCGATGATGGCACGAGCGATGGATGACGACCCGGGCAGCAGCACGCCGCTCGCCGGATCGGCCAATTGCTCGCGGGTGAACCACCGCAGGTCGAGGATCTCGTCGCCGTCGGGGCGGAGCGCCGCCGGGTGCTCCTCGGTGACCCGGGCCATGAAGCCCACCATGAGCGAGGCCGGGAAGGGCCACGGCTGCGATCCCACGTACTCCGGATCGTCGATGATCACTCCCGATTCCTCGGCGATCTCCCGGATCGCCGCCGCCTCGAGCGACTCCCCGGGCTCCACGAACCCGGCCAGCAGCGAATAGCGGTTGTTCTCCCAGAGAGCGTTCGAGCCGAGCAGGATGCGGTCGTCGCGGTCGACGACGCCCACGATGATGGCCGGATCGGTGCGCGGGAAGAGCTCGATGTCCTCGCGCGGGCAGCGGCGCACCCAGCCACCGCTCTCCACCACGGTCACCTCGCCGCAGCGCGGGCAGTGGGTGTGCGTGCTGTGCCAGTTGAACATGGCGAGGGCTTCGGTGAACATCCCGGCGCTCACGTCGTCGAGGTCGGCAGCGACCATGCGGAGGTTCAGCCAGCTGGAGCCCGGGGTCTCGAGGGCGCTCGCATCCGCATCCGTCACCGAGATTGCGAACAGGGGCGCGTCGATCGAGAGGCCCTCCGAGGCGTCGAGCGCGAATCCGAGGTAGAGGCGCACGCCGCCCGCGTCGAGGTGCTGCAGCACGGAGGCGGGCAGGTCGGCCGGCGATCGGAGATCGAGCGTCGGATGCACCGCCACGGTCGGCTTCGGACCGAAACCGTCGTAGTCGGCCGGGTTCGCTCCGGCTGTGGCCAGAGCCTGGCCCCGGTGCAGTACGAGAACGCGCGAATCCGGCCCGCGCCAGCGTTCGTCGAGCAACTCGGGGTTCGAGCGCGACAGGTGATCTCGATCGATCCGGTTGCGAGAAAGCGGCAGCAGGGACTGGAAAGCGCGTGACATGGTTGACCAATCGTGCGTGGCGAAAGCCGTGACCGGCGAGAGCCGCCCTACGCTGGAGAGCATGGCGAGATCTCACCTCACTCTAGCCGCGCTCGCGACCTCTGCCGTCTCGGGAGCCGACATCGTCGCGACCCGCGCGCTCTCTGGCGCGACCCACGGCCGATTCGATTCGGCGGTCGTCACCCTGCGGTCGGGTGAGGAGTATATGGTGCGGGTTCCGGTGAATTCCGATGCCGAGTCCGAGCAGTCGCGCGACCTCGTCGCCCTCAACGCCCTCACCCCCGGGGTGCGCTCCCGGCTCCCGTTCCACATCCCCGCCTTCGTCGGCCAAGCGCCGATCGGCGAGACCCGGGCGGTGGTCTACGACTTCATCCAGGGCACGCCGGCCTCGCTCCACGACATCGGGGGCGAGCGCAGCGCATCCGATTCGATCGGCCGGGCCATCGCCGCCGTGCACTCGCTGCCGACCTCGGTGGTGTCGGATGCGGGGCTCACCACGAACACGCCCGCCCAGATCGCCGCCACCTCGCGCAAGCTCGCCGATCGCGCCGCGGCCTCGGGCAAGGTGCCGAAAGAGCTCCTCACCCGGTGGTCGCTGGCGCTGGAAGACAGCGCGCTCTGGCAGTTCCAGCCCACCGTGGTCAACGGCGCTCTGGCGCCGGAGTCGTTCCTGCTCGCCGACGACCAGGTCACCGGCATCATCGGCTGGCAGAATCTGCGGGTCGGCGACCCGGCGCTCGACCTGTTCTGGCTCAACTCCGCGTCGAGCGCGGAAAGCGCCGATCGCGTCTACGGCGCCTACGAGAACGCCGTCTCGAAGCCCGCCGACCGGCAGCTGCGCAAGCGCGCGCGGCTGTACGCCGAGCTCGAGATCGCGCGCTGGCTGCTGCACGGTGTCGACACCCGCGACGCCTCGATCGTGGCCGACGCCGAGTCGATGCTGGGCAGCCTGAGCAGCACGGTGCAGAGCGATCTGCTCAACCCGCTTTCCACCGACACCGGCCAGATCATGGCGGTCGAAGACGTCGAGGCGATGCTCGACCGCACTCCCCTGCCCGGCCGTTCCTCGCCCACCGAGCACGCGAACCGCATCGCCGAGGACTAGCGCCACCCGCCCGGCGCGACCGTTGCGCCCGTAGAGCCGGGAGTGCCGGGTCGCGCCCGGACTTCTCCAAACGAGCCGGGATGCACGCCCGTAGAGAGTGCCGCTGGTCGCGACGTTTGGCGAAGTCCGAGTCTGAGTGGCGAATCGGCGCCGTCAGAGCATCGAGTCGCGGATGAGCGCCACGAGTTCGCCCTCGCTGAAGAGGCGCTCGGGGCGCACCACGGCGTCGTCGGCCACGAAGTAGAACGCGGCGTCGACCCGCTCGACGTCGATGCCCTTCCAGCGCGCGTACGCCAGGCGGTAGAGGGCGAGCTGCAACTGCTTCAGCTCCAGGTCGGCCTCGTCGGCCGGCGCTTTTCCGGTCTTCCAGTCGACCACCTGGAACGTGTCGCCCTCGGCGAAGATCGCGTCGATCTTGCACACCACCACCCGGTCGGCGAGCACGAGATGAATCTCCACCTCCACCTCCTCCGGCTGCCGGTCGGCGAACTCGGATGCCTCGAACGTGGCGACCAGCTCGGCGAACCGTCGCTCGTCGGCCTGCTCGGGCAACTCGACCCGATCGATCCGCCCGGTGTCCTCAGCCGCATCGATCTGATCGCCCACCAAGGCCGCGCCCGCTGTGACGTCGTCGTCGGCCGCATCGAGCTCGTCGTCGAAGAGGTCGAGGTTCTCGCCCGCCACCAGGTCGAGATCGATCAACGAACTGCCGCCACGCCGCCGGAACCGCTCCTCGACCCAGCTGTGAAAACGCGTGCCCAGCCGAGTCGCCCGGAACGGTCGCTCCGGCATGGGTCGTTGCAGGGCCCGCACCACGGCCTGCGGGTCGGCCACGTAATCCTTGAAACGGGAGGCCGGGATGCGCACCGGCACGTCGAGCCTCCGTTCACCACGCAGCGCGGCGCGCTCGGCGAGCAGCAGTTCGATGTCGTGGTCATAGGGAGTCGTCGACCCCGGGTCGGCGGCCAGCACCGCGGATGCCGCGGCCGCCACCCGCGGACGTCGAGCCCCGAGCGGATCCCGCGGCCACGTCGTCCAGCTCTCCGACTCGGCCAAGGGGTTCTCCTCGAAGGCGGTGGTCTCCGGAAGGGCTCCAGAAGGCACGAGTCCGATCTCGTCCAGTTCACGGAGGTAGCGCCCTGGCCCGCGCACCTTCTTGACGCCGGTCGTCCAGAACGAACCCGACAACAGCAGATCCGATCGAGCCCGCGTGACCGCGACGTAGATCAGACGGCGCTGCTCGGCGGCGTAGTGATCGGCGTTCGCCGCCTTGAAGTTCTCCAGAGCGGGCTTGAACTCGTTCTGGCCGGCGAGACCGCGCCAGGCGAGGGCGGGAAGTTCGGCCGAGTCGCCCCGGAAATCGAACGGCAATTCGCCGAACCCCAACCATCCGAGGTTCGACAGCGGAGCACCCGGCAGCTCGGCCTCCACCATGCGCGGTATCGCGACGACATCCCACTCCAGGCCCTTCGACCCGTGGATGGTGAGGATCTGCACGGTGCCCGGCTCCGGTTCTTCGGTGCGGGGTTCGAGACGGTCGCGTTTCTCCGCCTCCTCGAGCCACGCCAGGAACTCGCCGAGCCCGGCCGCCGGGTCAAGCGCCAGGAAGGAGTCGAGCTGCTCGGCGAAGGCGTCGAGACTTGCGCGCCCGGCGGTGGCATGCGGGCTCGCGAGCACCTCGATGTCGAGCATCAGCTCCTGCTGCACCAGATCGACGTAGTCGACGAGGCCGAGGCCTGCGCGCGTGCGCAGGTAGGCGAATTGGGCGGCGGCCTGCCGCAGACGGGCGAGACCGGGCTCGCTGAATCCGCTCACCGCGCCGTGCTCGGGTGACGCTGTGGCGAGAAAGTCGAGAGCGTCGATGATGGAGCGGTCTTCGTCGGCCACGACCGATCCGCGCAGCTGCCCGGCCACGCTCGCGTCGAGTTTCTGGAAGCGGTGGTCGCGCTGGGCGATCCACGACGCCAGACCGCGCAGAGCGATCAGATCTTTGGCGCCGATGCGCCAACGCGCTCCTCCGAGCACCCGCACCAGGTCGGGCCCCGCAGTCGGGTGGTAGAGCACCCGGAGCGTCGAAACCAGGTCGGCGACGGCGGGCTGGCCGAGCAGGCCGCCGATGCCGAGCACGTGATAGGGAATCCCCCGCTCGTCGAGCGCCGCGGTGAAGGGCTCGACCTTCTTCACCGATCGGCACAGCAGGGCCGCCGATCGCCGTCGGCCTTCCGGGTCGCGCACCGCCAGCTGTCGCTCGAGCCAGGTCGCGACCTCGCGGGCCTCGTCGCGCACCGTCTCGGTGAACGAGATGTCGAGCACGCCTCGGGTCACGCCCGGCCGCGGGCCGAGCTGCTCCACCGGCACACCGGCGGTCGCCGACAGCGGCTCGACGAGGGCGTTCGCGGCGTCGAGCACGAGCCGAGGATTGCGCCAGCTGGTCGACAGGGCGAACGGATGCGCGTGCCCGTCGAAATCGGCGGCGAACCGCGCCAGGTTCGCCGCACTCGCGCCGCGCCAGCCGTAGATCGACTGGTGCGGATCGCCGACCGCCATCACCGGCTGCGCCCGGAACAGTGCCGAGAGCAGACGGGTCTGCACGACACTGGTGTCCTGATACTCGTCGAGCAGCACCACGCGATAGCGATCTCGGTAATCAGCCACCACCCGCGGAGTGCTCTCGACGATCGCCAGGGCGAGCGCGATCTGGTCGGAGTACTCCACGTAGCCGCGCCGCACCTTCTCGGCGGCGTAGGCATCCGCCAGTGCGAGCAGCAGCGGCAGGGTGGCCACGTTCTCGACAGCTTTGGCGAGCTCGGTCGGAACGCCGCGCAACCGCGCCGACCCGAGGGGCAGCTCGGTGAGCGCGGTGAACTGCTCGGCATAGCGACTCACCTCGGTCGACTCCACGACGTTCTCGGCCAGTGCCCGGCTGAGCGCCAGCACGGCCGATGTCACCACGTCGACCGACTTCTCCACCTGGAGCAGTCGCGCGTCAGCACTGGACACCACCACTTTGCGGGCGAGCTGCCAGGCCGAGGCTTCGCTCAGCACGGCCGCCTCGCCCTCCCGGCCGATCACCACCGCGTTCTCCCGGAAGATGCTGTTCGCGAACGCGTTGTACGTGGCGATCGATGGCGCGTCGAAAGGGTCGAA
Organism: Herbiconiux aconitum; assembly: GCF_024979235.1. Lineage (NCBI taxonomy): Bacteria > Bacillati > Actinomycetota > Actinomycetes > Micrococcales > Microbacteriaceae > Herbiconiux > Herbiconiux aconitum. The sequence goes on along the minus strand of NZ_JANLCM010000002.1, from coordinate 356,947 downwards.
GGCGAGCTCGGTGATCTTCGCGGCGGCCAGCTGCTGCAGGCGGTGCCGGATGCGTTCGGCCAGTTCGCCGGCGGCCTTGCGGGTGAAGGTGAGACCGAGCACCTCCGGCACGCCGACCAGGCCGTTGGCGATCAGCCACACCACCCGATTGGCCATCGTCTCGGTCTTGCCGCTGCCGGCGCCCGCCACCACGATGCGGGGATCGAGGGGCGCCTCGATCACGGCGCGCTGCTGCTCGGTGGGCCGCGGAAGACCGAGACGCTCGGCGATCTCGACCGCGGAGAGCCGCGCGCCTTCGACCGCGCCGATGGTCGCATCCGCTTCGCTGCCCGCGCCGCCGTCGTCGCCTCGGCCGTCGTCCGCGCCGACAGCGCCGACTGCGCCGAGGTGGAGCGGTGGCGGCCCGAAGGCCTGCGGGTCGTCGAGCGCCTCCAGGTCGAAGAGGGCGTCGGTCACTCGGACACCGCCTTGATCAACTGGATGCGGTAGTCGTAGGAGTTCTGGTGGTCGCGCTCCTCGGGCTCGGCGACACCCCGGAACGTCGCTCCGGCCATCCCTTCGGCCACCTCTTCGATGCGCCGTGCGATGTCGGCGAGCGCCTCGTCGTCGAGCGGCTCCTGCGCCCGCAGAGTGAACCGCACTCCACGCTCGCCTTTGGCGACGTAGAGCAGAGCGGCTCCCCCGGGGCCGGCGGACCCGCTGGAACCTTCAGAGCCTTCAGAACCTTCAGAACCTTCGAACCCTTCCACCGCGCCCGAACGCACCGCCAGCTGGTAACTCGCGAGTTGGGCGTGGCGAGGGAGATCGGCCTTGGCGGCCGGATACTTGCCGGTCTTCAGATCGATCACCAGCACCCGGCCGTCGGAGCGCCTCTCCACGCGATCGATCGATCCGTTCACCTGGGCGCGACCCTGGCGAAAGGCGAAGGGCGCTTCGGCGCCGAGCAGCTCATGATCGGCTGCGGCGAAGTGCCGCAGATACTCCGACAGCCCGTCGAGCTTCGTGTGCAGCGCCCGCTTCTCGCGCTCCTCGATCCATGGCGCCTCGAACCGCAGCTCGCGCCAGCGTTCCTCGGCGGCCCGCCACAGCTCCTCGGTGCTGAGCTCGGCCTCCGGGTCGGCTGCCACCTGCTCCATCACGGAGTGCACGATGGTGCCGATGCCCGCGGCGAGCCCCTTCGAACCGCCCGCCACATGGTCGATGAACCACACGAGCGGCGATTCTTCGAATGCCTCGATGCGCGACGGCGACACCCGCACCACGGCTTCCTCGTCGTCGGGGTCGACGATCGGTTCGTCGGTGGACGCGGGGAGCAACCCGTACCAGTCGGCCGGATGGGCCCCCGGAACCTGTTCCGCCGCCAGCCGGGCGAGGGCCGCTGCGGCACGCGGGTCGCCCTCTTCGACGAGTCGCCGGCGCAGGTGGCCGGTCAGTCCGCGCAGGGAGAGCGGATGTCGGGCCGGGCGCACCGGATCGGCGTCGGGCGCCAGGCCGAAGAACGGCGAAGGCTGCTCGTCGTCGTTGGAGACGCAGCTCAGCACGGTCAACTCACGCGAGCGAGAGACCGCGAGCGCGAACATCCGCAACTCGTCGGAAAGCACCTCGGCCCGGCTGTCTTCGACCGGGAGGCGCGGTTCGCTCCGCTCCGCGTCGGAGGCGTCAGGGCTGCCGAAGGCCTCGTCGGCCCCCGACGCCGCACCTGCGGCGCCGTTCTCGGCCAGGGCACTCAGCCGCTGCGCGTGCAGCAAGGAGCCACGCTGCCGGAGGTTCGGCCAGACCGACTCCTGCAGGCCCGCGACCACCACGACCGCGACGTCGATGCCGACCGCGCCGGTGGGCGTGGTGACGAGCACCGACCCGGTGCGGGAACGCGGCGACAGCGTGTCTTCAGGCACTTCGGCGGTGAGGAACTCGTCGATGAAGAGTTCGGCCGGCCGCTCAGGTTCGCGTTCGACCGACCGTTTCGCCGCCGTGAAGAGGGCGACGGCGCCGTCGAGGTTGCGGTTCGCCTCATCGGCGACGATGCCCGCACCGGCCGCCAGTTCGCCCCACCGCTTGGCAAGTCCGGTGCGCTGCCAGAGCTCCCAGAGCAACTCTTCGATCGTCGCACCGCGCCGGTGACTGGCGCCGAGCTTGGCGAGGGTGACCCCGAGGGCCGCCACCCGGCGCGCCGGTGCGGAGTCGATCGTGACGAGCGCCCCGGGCGTCAGCACGGCCTCCCGCAGCAGTTCATCGGAGTGTCGACTTCCGCCGCTCGCCAGTTCGTCGTGGCGGAGAGCCAGTCGCAGGCGCCGCAGACCGACCGCATCCACTCCGCACAGCGGGCCCAGGATGACCGACGTCACGATCTCCGGGGTGAGGTCGGCCACCCCGATAGCGACCGCCAGGCCCTCCACCAAGTGGCGGGCCGCGTAGTCGTCGCGCAATGCCTGCACGGCCGAAAGGGTGCGCGTCGGTACTTCGGCCAGAGCCAGCCCGCGGGCGATCGCCGGCACCAGTGCCCCCGAGCGCACGACGACCGCCATCCGCGACCAGTCGGTGCTGTGCAGGAGGAAGCGTTCGCGCAGGATGTGTGCGATCGTCGCGATCTCGGCCGCACGCGAATCCGCCTGCACGGTGAGCACCCGTCCGCCGATCGAACCAGGCGCCGTGGCCTCCGCGCCGACATCTCGCGTGTCGCGCTGCGACCCGGCCGCGGCCGTGCCGATGCGTTCCGTCACCCGCCGTGTGAACGCCCGCAGCGCTCCCCCCTGTCGATACGAGGTGCGCAGCACCACGGGGGGCGCCGTCGGCACACCGAGAGCACGCGACAGCTGCCCCAGCGCCCGCACGTCGGACCCCCGGAATCCCGCCGTCGCGGCATCCGGATCGCCGAAGGCCACCACCGCAGCACCCTGTCGTGCGAGCTCGCGCACGAGGTTGACCGCGCCCACCGCGAGGTCGTGGAAATCGTCGACCACCACGAGCCGCACTCCGCCGAGCGCGCCGGAGTCGCGTACGATCCGCCGCCCCTCCGCCAGGAGTTCAGCCGAGTCGAGCCGAGCGGACTCGAACCCCTCGACGGTTGCGTAGTAGTCGCGGAGGAACGCCGCCGCCGCCACCCACTCCGGAACCCCGTGCCGCGCGCCCAGCTCGTGCAGGGCCGTCGGCGACAGTCCGTTCTCGGTGGCGCGCATCATCAGCTCACGCAACTCCGTGCGGAACGCGCGCAGTCGCCGCACCTCCGGGGGCAATTCCTCCGGCCAGACGACCGCTGCCCGCCCCTCCGACGCATCGTCGAGCGCCCCCTCGAGCAGCTCGGCGATGATTCGGTCCTGCTCCGCACCCGTCAGCAGCGCGACCGGACGACCGGATGCGGCAGCACTCCGACGCACCAGTTCGAACGCCGCCGAGGTCGGCGTGCGCGCCAGCGGTCCGTTGCTCGGAACCCCGAGCCGGAGCGCCACCCGATCTCGCAATCGTGTCGCGCTCTGTCTCGTGGGAGCGAGCACGAGAATGCTCTCGGGAGCGAACCCCTCGCGCGCCACCCGGTCGGCCACGAGTTCGAGCAGGGTCAGCGTCTTTCCGCTGCCCGGCGCACCGATGACGGAGAAGGATGCGTCGGCCGGCCGCTCGAGCACCAACCGCTGTGCGGGGTCGAGTTCGATCACGGCACCTTCTTTCACGGCCCCCACGCTAGCCGCCCCCTCCGACATCGGCCGCGCACCCGACGGCTGTTCGCTCTGGGCAGTTGCCCGAGCGTCCCGGATGGGCGGATGCGACGGACCGGTGCCGTAATCTGGGCAGGTGGTCGTCAATCCGATCACGTGACGTGAAAGGCACACCAGATGGACATCCGAATCGGTATCGCTAACTCGCCCCGTGAACTCAACTTCGAGTCGAGCCAGACTCCGGCTGAGATCGAGAAGGCCATCGCGGCCGCACTGACCGACGGCGGAACGCACGTCTCGCTCACCGACAACAAGGGCAAGCTCTACCTCGTGCCCGTCGCCTCGCTCTCCTACGTCGAGATCGGCAGCGAAGAGTCGCGCCGCGTCGGCTTCGTCGGCTAACGTCCCCAGTATGGAACTGCTGTTCATCACCCTCGGCGGAGTGATCCTCGGCCTCGGCGCCCGTTACCTGCTGCCGAACCGCGATCGTCACGGCGTCGTGCTCATCCCCGCCATCGGCGCCGCCGTCTCGGCGGTCGTCTGGGTCGCACTCACCTGGCTCGGCTGGCCGTGGGACGGCGGGTGGATCTGGGCGGTCACCCTGGTCGTCACCGCCGCCGTCGTCGTCGTGGCCGATCTGGCCATCGGCCGGGGGCGCAAGCAGCACGACCAGCGCCGGCTCGAAGCCCTGCTCTCGCGGCACATCCCCGTCGGCGGTTAGACCACCGAACGCCGGGCGACCGGACCGCCAGCAAAAGGGGCTCACCCGTCGGGCACCAGGGCTCAGGCCGTCAGGCCGTCAGGCCCAGCTTGTCCATCCGGCGCGTGTGGGCGGCGATCATCTCCGTGAACACGGGCTCGATGCGCTGCTCGTCCGACTCGGGGTTGCCGGTGAGGTGAATCGCGGATCGCGCCACGAGCAAGGTGTCGCCCACCACCCGGCGCCCCCACATCGCGAGTCGTGATCCCAGCACCGGGTCGGCGGTGATGGCTTCCGACAGCACGTCGACGATCGCCCGGCGACCGGTCTCCGCATCGAGGATCGCGACGCATCGCGGGCCGATGTCGCCCGGCAGACCCGCCGCCAAGAGAGTGAAGAAGTCGTCGAGGATGCCCGCCGTCAAGTAGACGCTCGCGAGCTGCTCGTACCAGTCGGTGCCCTTCACGAGGGCGCGGTAGCGGTCGATCCCCACGGTGAACGGGGCCATCACGTCGGCCGGGGTGTCGACCCGTCGGCGGATCTCGGCGACCAGCCGCTCGTGCTTGTCGAGCGCCTGGCTCGCGGCCGGGGAGAGCACCTGCTTGGCCGCCACCGTGGGGGCCGCGGCGATCGCATCCGAGACCTCCTCGAACACGGCGAGCTGCACGTAGGCGGCCTGGCCCAGATAGGGCAGTACCTCGGGCGTCAGTTCGGCCAGATTCACCTTCGGATAGGTCGACGTGTCGACCCGAGGCTTCAGCCGCGGGATGTCGATGCGCACCTTCGGGCGGCGGAGGAATCCGAACACGACGCCAATCCTATCGGGGCCCACCCGGCCGCTTTTCGCGCGCCGCGAGCCGTTTCGCCGCGCCGGCCCGCCAGTCGACTAAACTCGTGCCGGGCCCTGACGAAACTCGGGGCAATCGCCGCCGCCCGACGCCATCGTCGGTTGTCGCCGCGCACATCTCGCGCAGCACCGTTCTCACCACCGGCGGCCTCGCATCCACGACAGGTATCCATAGTGACTTTCAGTGATCTCAACATCGACCAGGACATGGTCGACGCCCTCGCTTCCAAGGGCATCCTCGAGCCGTTCCCCATTCAGGAGCAGACCATCCCGCTCGCGCTCGACGGGCAAGACATCATCGGCCAGGCCAAGACGGGCACCGGCAAGACCTTCGGGTTCGGGCTCCCCCTGATCCAGCGGCTCGGGCTCGACCCGTCGCCGGGTGTCAAGGCACTCGTCGTCGTGCCCACCCGCGAGCTCTGCGTGCAGGTCACCGAAGACCTCGACTTCGCGGCCCAGAACCGCAAGACCAAGATCGTGTCGATCTACGGCGGAAAGGCCTACGAAGGTCAGATCGAGCAGATCAAGGCCGGCGCGCAGATCGTCGTCGGCACCCCGGGCCGCCTCCTCGACCTCGCCGGCCAGCGTCTGCTGAACCTCGGCGCCGTGAGCGAGATGGTGCTCGACGAGGCCGACAAGATGCTCGACCTCGGCTTCCTCGCCGACATCGAGAAGCTCTTCGCCCAGACTCCGGCCACCCGCCACACCATGCTCTTCTCGGCCACCATGCCCGGCCCGATCGTGGCCCTCGCGCGCCGCTTCATGAACCGGCCCATCCACATCCGCGCCACCGACCCCGACGAGGGTCTCACGCAGGCCAACATCAAGCACCTCATCTACCGTGCGCACAACATGGACAAAGACGAGGTCATCGCCCGCATCCTGCAGGCCGAGGGCCGCGGCAAGACCGTGGTCTTCACCCGCACGAAGCGGGCAGCCGCGAAGCTCGTCGAAGAGCTCAACGACCGGGGCTTCAACGCCGCCGCCGTGCACGGCGACCTCAACCAGGAGCAGCGCGAGCGCGCCATGGCCGCGTTCAAGGCGGGCAAGAAAGACATCCTGATCGCCACGGATGTCGCAGCCCGCGGCATCGACGTCGACGACATCACCCACGTGATCAACCACACCATCCCCGACGACGACAAGACCTACCTGCACCGCGCGGGTCGCACGGGCCGCGCCGGCAAGACCGGCATCGCCGTCACCTTCGTCGACTGGGACGACCTGCACAAGTGGGCACTCATCAACCGCGCCCTCGAGTTCGGGCAGCCCGAGCCGGTGGAGACGTACTCCTCGTCGCCGCACCTCTTCTCCGACCTCGACATCCCCGAGGGCACCCGCGGGCGACTCAAGCCCACCTCGCGTTCGGCGGATTCGGCCACCGGATCGGGCGATCGCTCCGGTTCGGGCGATCGCGACCGCGGCGGTCGGGGCGGTTCGCGCTCCGGCAGCCAGGGCGGGTCCCGTGGCGGCTCGGGTTCGAGTGAAGGTTCGGCCGACGGTCGTCCCGCACGCAGCCGCAGCCGGAGCCGCACCCGTTCCGGCGGGTCGACGGATGGCGCGGAGAACGCATCCGGCACCGACACCGCCGTGGTCACCACCGGTGGCGCCGCCTCAACCGAGTCGACCTCCACGGGCGCGGGCTCCGAGCACCACGACGGCAACAGCGCCCCCCGTCGCCGCAGCCGCACGCGTCGTCGCGCGCCTCGCGCGGAGTAGTGGGGGCGGGTACCGCTTCGCCACTTCCCGCGATGCGCGGCCCTGTCTAGAGCCCGCCCTTTGGGTGCCGCCCCGCCGCTTTCCCGCGATGCGCGGCCTGCGGTCGCGCGTCGCTTCTTGCTCGCGCCGCCGCTGCTGCGGCGCGAGGCGACATGTTCGCGTGAGGTCGCTGTCGCGGCCTCGCGCTCACCCTGGGTCGTCGAGCGCGGCCCGCGGCCTGCGATCTCGTGTCGCGCGCTTCAGGCGAGTGGCTACGCGTAGACGGGCGTGGTGCCCGTCGCGCGCGCGATCAGCGCGTCGACGACCTCGGGCGGCGTGGTGTTCTCACCCAAACGGTTGGGCTTGCCCGCTCCGTGGTAGTCGCTCGATCCGGTGAGGGCGAGACCGTACTTCGCCGCCAGCGCGCGGAGTCGCACCTTGCCCTCCGGCGTGTTCTCGCGGTGGTCGATCTCGAGGCCGAACAGGCCCGCGTCGGCGTAGCTGCGCATCCGATTCTCCAACGCCACGTCGGTTCGACTGCGGGTCGCCGGATGCGCCATCACGGGCACCCCGCCCGCCGCCACGACCAGTTCGATCGCGGCAAGCGGATCGGGCGCGTAGTGCGGCTGGTAGTACCCGGCGCGCCAATGCAGGATGCCTTCGAACGCTTCGCTGCGAGTGGCGACCAGTCCGCGCGCGACGAGGGCGTCGGCGATGTGCGGGCGGCCGACGGTGGAGCCCGGATCGGTCTGGGCGACCACGTCGTCCCAGTCGAGGTCGTAGTCGCGACCGATCCGCGCCACCATCTCCTCGGCTCGATGCAGGCGGGCCTCACGGATGCGTGCGGTCTCGGCCACCAACTTCGCGTTGTTCGGGTCGAAGAGATAGGCGAGCATGTGCACGCTCGACCACTCCACCCGCGTGCTCAGTTCCATGCCGGGGATGAGCGTGATGCCGTTTCCGACGGCGGCGGTGGATGCCTCGGCCCAGCCGGCGGTGGAGTCGTGGTCGGTCAGGGCGACGGTTCCGAGCCCGGCTGCGGAGGCCGCACGAATGAGTTGTGCGGGCGATTCGGTGCCGTCGGAGACTCGGCTGTGGGTGTGCAGATCGATCGGGCCCCGGAACAGCCGATCAGCAGACATTCCACAATCGTAGCCAGTCGTCGAGTTCTCCACAGACACGCGCCTTCCCGTGATGCTCCCCGAATCGAGTGGAACAATGGATGCATGGCAGAGACGACCGAATCAAGCACAGCCGCGCAGACAACGCCCGAGCAGACCACGCCCGAGCAGGCCCCCGGGCACACCCCTGCGGCGCACCAGGCGACCGAGGCTCCGACGCCGCGTGCCACGAGCAACCGGTCGACCACCCCGGCATCCGAGGCGTTCCGTGACTACATCGGCAGCAACTGGGCCGAGCGTGCCGATGTGCTTCCGCCCGCCCGCGCCCAGGCTCCGTTCGCGGCCGATCGCCGGCGCCGAGTCTCCGAGGCGTTCCCCGGCAAGCGGCTCATCGTTCCCGCCGGCGCAGCGAAGCAGCGGTCGAACGACACCGACTACCCCTACCGGGCGCACTCGACCTTCTCCTATCTCACCGGCTGGGGTTCCGATTCCGAGCCCGGCTCCTTCCTCGTCGGCGAGCCGACGGATGCGGGGCACGAGTTCACGCTCTACTTCCGCGAGCGCGCCGGGCGCGACTCCGACGAGTTCTACGCGAACCCGGAGATCGGCGAATTCTGGATCGGTCCTCGACCGTCGCTCGCCCAGGTGGCGAGCGACCTGGCGCTGGCCACGCGGGGTATCGCCGAGTTCGGCACGATCGACTTCGACGAGTCCACCGTGGTGGTGCGCGAGGCGGCCGGCGACCTGCCCGTGGGTGCAGGCGAGGAGGGCGACGGGGAGTTCCATCAGTTCCTCTCCGAGATGCGACTGGTGAAAGACGCTTACGAGATCGAGCAGATGCGGCTCGCCGTCGACGCGACCGCTCGGGGCTTCGACGATGTGATCGCCGATTTCCGGCGTAGTTCGCAGCACGAGCGCGGCGAGCGCCTCGTCGAGGGCGTGTTCAACACCCGCGCGCGACTCGATGGCAACACGGTCGGTTACGACACCATCGCTGCCTCCGGTCCGCACGCGTGCATCCTGCACTGGACGCGCAATGACGGCCCGGTGGTGCCCGGCGACCTGATCCTGATGGATGCCGGTATCGAGCTGGACAGCTATTACACGGCCGACATCACCCGCACGATCCCGGTCACCGGTCGTTACACCGAGGTGCAGCGGAAGATCTACGAGGCAGTGCGCGAGGCAGCCGACGCGGCGTTCGCGATCGTGCGGCCGGGCATCCGGTTCCGCGAGATCCACCAGACGGCGATGGCCGTGATCGCAGAGCGCACCGCCGAGTGGGGGCTGTTGCCCGTCACCGCCGAAGAGGCGCTCGAGGCCGACAACCAGCAGCACCGCCGCTACATGGTGCACGGCACGAGCCACCACCTCGGCATCGACGTGCACGACTGCGCGAAAGCACGGCGCGAGATGTACCTCGACGGCATTCTCGAGCCGGGCATGGTGTTCACGATCGAGCCAGGCCTCTACTTCCAGCCCGATGACCTGACGGTGCCCGAAGAGATGCGCGGCATCGGCGTGCGCATCGAAGACGACATCCTGGTGACGGCCGACGGTGCCGAGAACCTGTCGATCGCGATCCCGCGCAGCGCCGACGACGTCGAGGCGTGGTTCGCGCGGCTGAATCCCGGAGACTGAGGCCGGGGCTCGCGGCCTCTACGGTACTACTGGGCTACGGTGCTACGGGGCGCGCGGGCCCTCGAGCACGTTGCGGGCGCGGTTCGCGAACTCGGGCGAGACGATCACCGAATACGAGCTGGCCATCACCTGCATCACCGAGGTGAAGTCCCGGCGACGCCGCCCGATGCTGTACACGGCGATGTTGAAGAACAGACCGAAGCCCGCACCGATGAGGGCCGCGGCGCCGATGAACAAGGGCGATCCGGTCGGCGAGAGCAGCACGAGCAGAAGCCCGAAGAACAACCCGACCCACAGACCCGACAGCGCGCCGGCAAGGGCTGCCCGCCCGTAGCTCAGCTTGCCGGTCACCCGCTCCACGCTCTTCAGGTCACTGCCGACGATCGAGACCTCCTTGAGCGGGAACTCGGCGTGCACGAGCCGGTCGACCGCAGCCTGGGCCTCCTGGTAGCTCTCGAAGGTCGCCACCGCGTCTCCGCGCGGCATCACGGGCTCACGCGGCATCCCGCGGCGGGCGAAGGGCGGTCGATCGGTCACCGGCTCATTCTTCCACGGGCATATCCATGCCGGGTGCGAATGAGGGTGAGCTGCGGATGCGGGGCATACCGCCCGACGCGCCCCGCCCGCCCCGGAAGCACACGGTTCGAAGGTCTAAGTTAGTCATGTGAGTGCCACCAGAGTCTTTGTCGCCCGATTGGCGGGGTGCACCGTTTTCGACCCCGCGGGCGACCGACTCGGCAAGGTGCGCGACGTGCTCGTGGTCTACCGTAAGAGCGACCCGCCCCGCGTGGTCGGCTTGATCGTCGAGATTCCGGGCCGCCGTCGCGTGTTCGTGTCGATCGGGCGCGTCACGAGCATCTCGAGCGGCCAGATCATCACGACGGGCCTCATCAACGTGCGCCGCTTCGAGCAGCGCGGCGGCGAGGTACGTGTCATCGCCGAACTGCTCGGTCGCACCGTGGTGTTCTCCGACGGCACCGGGCAGGCGACCATCGAAGACGTGGCGATCGAGGAGTTCGGTCCTGGCGAGTGGGCGGTCGCCCAGCTCTTCGTGCGCCGGCCCAAGACGAGCTCCTCCCCCTTCGCCAAGGGTGCGACGGTGTTCGCGCACTGGAACGACGTGCGCGAGAAGACCGCGGTCGGGCAGGCCCAATCGGCCGAGCAGCTGATCGCGACCTACAGCGACCTGAAGCCGGCCGACCTCGCGAACACCCTCCTCGACCTTCCGCAGGCGCGCATGCTCGAAGTGGCCGAAGAGCTGCCCGACGACCGGCTCGCCGACGTGCTCGAAGAGATGCCGGAGAGCGAGCAGGTCGAGATCCTCTCCCAGCTCGACGACGACCGTGCCGCCGACGTGCTCGACCAGATGCAGCCGGATGACGCGGCCGACCTCATCGCCCAGCTCTCCGAAGAGCGCGGCGAGCATCTCCTCGAGCTCATGCAGCCCGAAGAGGCCGACGACGTGCGCATGCTCCTCGCCTACGCCCCCGACACCGCGGGCGGTCTGATGACCACCGAGCCCATCATCGTCAGCGCCGATGCCACGGTCGCCGAGGGTCTGGCCCTGATCCGTCGGCACGAGCTCGCCCCGGCCCTGGGTGCCGCCATCTGCGTCACCCTTCCCCCGTACGAGCCGCCGACCGGGCGATTCCTCGGCATGGTCCACTTCCAGCGGATGCTGCGTTACCCGCCGCACGAGCGCCTCGGCACGATCCTCGATCAGGGTCTCGAGCCGGTGACCGCCGACACCAGCGCGGCCGTCGTGTCCCGCATCCTCGCCAGCTACAACCTGGTGTCCGTGCCGGTTGTCGATGACAACCACCGACTGGTCGGGGTGGTGACCATTGACGATGTCCTCGACTACCTCTTGCCTGACGACTGGCGAAGTAACGACAGCGATGACGACGCCCCCGAACGGGTGCCGAATCGCACGCCGACGCGAGCGCAGCCCGGAGCGCCGCGACTAGTGAACCGCGGAAGGAGGACCAGCAATGGCACGTCGTAGCACCAAGCAGGACAACACCCTCGATGCCCCGAAAGGGCGGCGTAGCGGCGTGCTCCCCCGCCGTCGTCCGGTCGCTGCTCCCAATCGCGACCGCTTCGGCCGCCTCACCGAGGCCATCGCCCGCGCAATGGGCACACCCTGGTTCCTCTTCGGCCTCAGCCTGTTCGTCATCCTCTGGATGCTGTTCAACACCCTCGGGCCCGAGAACCTGCGTTTCGACTCGGCAGCTATCGGATTCACGGCACTGACCCTCATCCTTTCGCTCCAGGCGTCGTACGCCGCCCCGCTCATCCTGCTCGCCCAGAACCGGCAGGACGACCGCGATCGCGTGCAATTCGAGCAGGACCGGCAGCGTTCAGAGCGCAACCTGGCCGACACCGAATACCTTGCTCGCGAGGTCGTGGCGCTGCGCCTCGCACTGCAAGACATGGCGAGCAAGGAGTTCATCCGGGCCGAACTGCGCTCGCTGCTCGAAGAGCTCGACCGCGACCGGCCGGCCACGGGTGCCTCCGGCAAGACGGGCGAGTGACCGTGGCCGCAGGCGCCGGCGCTCTCGAGCAGGCCGTGCGTGGCGCTCTCGGCCGGGTGATCGATCCGGAGATCCGCAAACCCATCACGGAGCTCGACATGGTCGGTGCCGTCGAGGTCGGCGAGACCGGTCACGCGACCGTCCAGTTGAAACTGACGATCGTCGGATGCCCGGCGGCCGACACGATCGAACGCGACGTTCGAGAGGCCGCCGGCTCGGTGCCCGGCGTCGAAGCCGTGCAGGTCGACGTCTCGATCATGTCGAAGGCCGAGCGGGCGGCGCTCACCCTCAAACTCCGCGGGCCCGGCCAGCGCGCCATGCCCTTCGGCCCCGGCTCACTCACCCGCGTCTACGCGGTGACGAGCGGCAAAGGCGGTGTCGGCAAGTCCACGCTCACGGCGAACCTGGCGGTCGCCCTAGCTGAGCGCGGTCTCTCGGTGGGGCTCATCGACGCGGACGTCTACGGATTCTCGATCCCGGGCATCCTGGGCCTCGTCGACGATGCGGGCGTGGCCGCGCGACCCACCCGGGTCGACGACATGATCCTCCCGCCCGTCGCCTACGGGGTGAAGGTGATCTCGATCGGCATGTTCATCGATCCCGATCAGGCCTCCTCCACCGGCGGCGCGGTCGCCTGGCGCGGACCCATGCTCCACCGCACCATCAACCAGTTCCTCACCGACGTCTACTTCGGCGACCTCGACGTGCTGCTGCTCGATCTCCCGCCCGGCACCGGAGACATCGCGATCTCGATCGGCCAGCTCCTCCCGAACGCCGAGGTGATCGTGCTCACCACTCCGCAGGCAGCGGCGGCCGACGTCGCGGAGCGCTCCGGTCTCGTCGCCATGCAGACCGGGCAGCACGTCTACGGTGTCATCGAAAACATGGCCGGATTCGCCACGCCCGACGGCAGCGTCGTCGACCTCTTCGGCGCGGGCGGCGGAGCGGATGTCGCCACCCGTCTGACCGCGCGGCAGGGCTCCGAGGTTCCTTTGCTGGCCTCGGTGCCGATCAGCATCGGACTGCGCACGGGCGGCGACGCCGGAACACCGGTGGTGCTCGCCGATCCGGCCGATCCGGCGAGCGTCGCCATCCGTGCGGTCGCCGACCGGATGGCTCGCCGCGGGCGCGACCTGTCCGGCCGCAAGCTGGGGCTCTCACCGGTATGACCGCGCCGCGCGCCGCCCGGCCGTTCACCCGCACTCGGCGGGCGGGGTCGGGCGTGCTCGCCGGCATCCTGCTCGCCGCGTCGTCGGCGGTCTCCGGATGCGCCGGGTCGGGCGGTCCCACCGCCTCGCCACAACCGACCCGCACCACGAGCGCGTCGACCGGGGCGTCGACACCGGCGCCTCCGACCGTCGTCGACGGGGTCGGGCTGGCCATCCTGCAGAATCGGCCCGACTACGCCAAGCGGGTGATGCAGCTCTCAGTCACGAACGAGGGTGCAGGGCCGCTGGCGGTTCTGGGCGCCCGGTTCGAGTCCCCGCAATTCGCCGAGCCGGTGGCGTGGTCGAAGGCGGCATCGACAGAGGTGCCGGCCGGGCTGACGCGCTATCTGCCCGTGCAACTCCCGGCAGCGGTGTGCCCGACTCCGGATGCGACGGAGCCGACCCTCACGCTCACGATCGCCGACGCATCCGGTACCACCCGCGTGGTGACCGGGCAGCCCTCCGATCCGTTCGGCGTGCTCCCGCGGATCGCCGGGGAGGACTGCCTCGACGAGGCCGTGGCTGGCGTGGCCGCGCTGACCTTGGACGACACTCTCGAGGTGACCGGAGCGGGCGATGCCTCGGTCGCGCACCTGAGGCTGCAGGTCGATCCGGCCGACGGAAAGGGCGAGCTCCACCTCGACGAGGCCCGATTCACGATCCTGCTCGCGCCCGCCGAGGGCACCACCTGGCCGCTCGACGCCACCGTGACGGGCGGTGATGCGCCGCGCGAGTTCACGCTCGACGCGGTGCCGGCCCGCTGCGACCCGCACGCGATCGCCGAAGACAAGCGCGGAACCTTCCTGCCGGTGGTGCTCGACGTGGCAGGCGGCCCCTCGGGCACGGTGTCCGTGCCCTCGAGTGACGCCCTGAGGCTCGCCCTCTACGACTTCATCGCGGCGCACTGCGGGTTCGCCCCTGCTCCCGCAGGCTGATCGCCCGGACTTCTCCAAACGTCGCCGCCACCGTGACCCTCTGCGGCGTCGGTTGCGCCCACACGTGGAGAACTCCGCGCCGAACGACTCAGGTGGCTTCGGAATCGTAGACCGTGGCGGCATCGGTGGGCCCACCCGCGGCTTCAACCTGCACCGGGGTCTCGGCTCCCTCGGCAGTGGCCGCAGCCGCCGATCCGGCCGTAGCCGCAGCCGCAGCGCCGGCACCAGCCGCAGTGCCTGCGGCCCCCGCACCGACGACCGGCACCGGCCCTCCGGCCGATTTCGCCTTGTGCTGCAGATACGCCGGTTCCGGACGCCCGGTTCCCGGCTCACGCGGCACCGGACGAACGGTCGGCGTCGTCGGCTCCTCGTCGAGCAGCGCCTCACGGATGATGCGTCGCGGGTCGTATTGACGCGGATCGAGCTTCTTCCAGTCGACGTCGTCGAAATCGGGGCCCATCTCGTCGCGCATCCGGTCTTTCGCGCCGTTCGCCATGTCGCGAACGGTGCGCACCAGCTGCGCGAGCTTGGCCGCATACCCCGGCAGACGTTCCGGGCCCAGCAAAAAGACCGCGATCACACCGATCAGCAGCAGCTTCTCAAAGGTCAACCCGAACACTCTGAAATCATACAGCTGTCGCCGTGAGCCGGCTGTGGGGCGTGGCTCCCCGTCTCGGGGCGAGCGGTTGCCTAAGCTGGCAACGGAGGCCCACCGTGTCAAGCAAAGAATCCAGTTGGAAGTACGCCGACGACATCGTCGTCGAGAGCCCGCAGATCATCGCGGCGCGCTCGCACGCGTCCGAGGTCGGGGTCGAATCGGTGTCGCCCGCCATCGGGAGCCAGCTCGCCGTGATCGCTGCGGCGACGGCAGCGAAGTCCATCGTCGAGGTCGGTACCGGGCTCGGCGTCTCCGCGCTCTGGATGCTCAAAGGTGCTCCGGATGCGACCATCACCTCCATCGACATCGAGCTCGAACACCAGCAGGTCGCCCGGGCGGCCCTGCTCGAAGCGAAAGTGCCGGCGAACCGCATCCGTCTCATCACCGGTCGCGCCGGCGATGTGCTCCCCCGTCTGAACGAGAACTCCTACGACTTGGTGCTGGTCGACGCTGACGCCGCCTCCGTCATCGAATACGTCGAGCACGCTCTGCGGCTCGTCCGCCGCGGCGGAACCGTGCTGGTGCCGCACGCGCTCTGGAAAGACAAGGTTGCCGACCCGGTGCAACGCGGCGACACCGTGGGTGATTTCCGCACTCTCGTGACCGAGCTCTCGGCATCCGAGGCCGTGCTGGTGGCGCTCTCCCCCGCCGGCGACGGGCTGCTGCAGGTCACCAAGATCGTCACCTGAGCGGCGGCACAGGCCAGACACGCCGTGCGCCCGGCGCGATGAACGCGCGTTAAAGCCGACGACCCCGGTGCCAGGCACCGAGGTCGTCGTGAGCAAACTCGCCTAAGCGGGGTTGACCACCCCTGCGAGTGCGTCGTGAAGCTCTTTCGCCTCCGCGTCGTTGACGGAGACGACGAGGCGCCCCCCGCCCTCCAGCGGCACTCGCACGATGATGAGGCGTCCTTCTTTCACTGCCTCCATCGGTCCGTCTCCGGTCCTGGGTTTCATGGCGGCCATTCAACTCCCCTTTCGTGGTGTCCACGTCCATTATCGTCGATGCGCCAGGGGTGAAGAAACTCATCGGGTGTCGAATATCACTTTAACCGCACGTTCGGCCCCTGTTCACGGTGGTGTCCAGTCGCGACCGTCGACCCCCCAGGCGATGGCCATCCACCCCACTTGACCGGCGATGCACACCAGCACGAGCCCGATGCGGTAGATCTTCGAGCGTGGCAGGGCGAGCGCGCCGAGCGCCGGGAACAACGGCATGAGCAGGCGGAAGGTGCTCGACTGCGGAAAGAACACGGCCAGGAGGTAGAGCGCGTAGCTCGCGAGCCAGAGCCGCAGGTCGACTCCGAGCCGCTTCACGGGGCCGAGGAACAAGAAGACTCCGAAGGCGACGATCAGCAGCGCGACCACGAGGATGCCCCACGGCTCCCCCAGCCACCAGTTCCCGCCCTGGAACCAGGCCGTGAACGGCACGAGCTCGCCGTAGCCGATGTACGAGGAGCGCCAGGCGAGCTCGGTGTCGGTGTAGGCGCTCATCGAGCCGGTGCCGATCCAGGCGACCAGCGGCCAGACCAGCCCCATGACTCCGCTGAAGACGGCGAGCGCCACGGTGACCACCCGCTCGCGCGTCGGGAAGGGATCGGTGCGACGCACCAGGAAGCGGTGAACGAGGTGCAGCCCCACGAAGAGGGCGAACGCCAGCCCCGACGGCCGGGTGAGCGCCATCACAGCGACGATCGGAAATACCCAGCCGTAGCGGCGCCGCACCACGAGGTAGAGGGCGGAGACGAGCAGGAGAAGCGACATCGACTCGGCGTAGGCGAACTGGAACAGGGGCGAAAGCGGCGCGACGCAGAACAACACCACGCTGAACAGCGCGGCGTTCGAGTCGTTCAGCACGTGACGCATCAATCGGTAGAAGACCAGTGCTGCGCCCAGGGCGCAGGCCACGGCGACGATGACGGCGATCAGTTCCCACCGAGCACCGGTGACGAAACGCAGGCCGCCGACGAGGAAGGGGTAGACCGGCATGAACGCCCACGCGCTCTCGCCCACGTGCCCGTCGGCCGTGATCGGGAGCTGCGCGGGGTAGCCGTAGAAGGAGATGATCTTGTACCAGTTGCCGTCCCAGATCGCCGCGTAGCTGAGGTAGGGCGGGTTCGGTCCGGTCCACGGATTCGCGCCCTGGGCCCGCGCGAACAGCAGCACGATGATCGTGGTCACCAGTCGGGAGAGCGCGAACACGACGATCACCCGCAACCACCACGGCGTCATCCGGTAGCGCAGCAGCAGACGCGACGGGCGCGAACGCACCGGGCGCGACGGCTGCGCATCGGATGCGCGGGCGAGCTGCTGCGACACGGCCGGACTCAGTGGGTGTCGGCGTCGGTGCGGTGGTCGGCGTCGACGCTGGAGTCGACGCCGTCGCTCAGCCAGGCACGCAGGCCCGCTTCGCAGTCGATGATCTGCTGGATGCTCACCCGCTCGTCGTCGGCGTGCGCCTTCAGCGGGTCACCGGGGCCGTAATTCACGGCCGGGACTCCCATGGCCGAGAAGCGGGCGACGTCGGTCCAGCCGTACTTCGGTTTGGCCACGCCCCCCACTGCAGCCAGGAAGCGTTGCGCGAGCGGCGCGTCGAGCCCCGGGCGGGCGCCTTCGGCGAGGTCGACGATCCGGATGTCGAAGCCCGCGAAGAGTTCGTGGATGTGCGCGATCGCCTCCTCGCCCGAGCGGCTGGGGCCGAAGCGGTAGTTCACGTGCACCATCACCTCGTCGGGGATGACGTTCCCTGCCACACCTCCACTGATGCCGACCGCGTTCAAGCCCTCGCGGTAGACCAGGCCGTCGACCTCCACCTCGCGCGCCTGGTAGTTCGCGAGGGTGTCGAGAATGCTGGCGGCCTTGTGGATGGCGTTGTCGCCCACCCAGCTGCGGGCCGAGTGCGCCCGCAGCCCGTAAGCGCGGATCTCGGCGCGCAGGTTGCCGTTGCAGCCGCCTTCGACCTGGCTGTTGCTCGGTTCACCGAGGATGGCGAAGTCGGCGGCGAAGAGGTCGGGCCGGTTGGCGGCGAGCCGCGTCAGGCCGTTCAGCTCGTTCGAGACCTCCTCGTGGTCGTACCACATCCACGTGATGTCGACCGTGGGCGCGACGAGCTCGGCGGCGAGCTTCAACTGCACCGCCGTGCCCGCCTTCATGTCGGCCGTGCCGCGCCCCCAGAGGTAGTCGACGCCGTCGATCGTCTCGTAGCGGGTGGGAAGGTTCGCGTTCAACGGCACGGTGTCGATGTGCCCGGCGATCGCCACGCGCTGGGAGCGACCGAGGTTCGTGCGCGCCACGATGGTGTCGCCGTCGCGGAAGATCTCGAGGTGGGCGGCATCCGCCAGCGCGGCCACGATGGCATCGGCCAGCAGCCCCTCGTTGCCCGACACCGACTCGACGTCGCAGATCTGCTGCGTCAGCACCACCGACGACGCGGTGAGATCGAGAACCGGATGCGCGGGGTCGAAAGCAGACATTCCACAAGTTTAGGGTTCACCGCCCAATACGCTTGAGACATGCCTGATGAAGTACTGACCGCGCCCACGCACGCTTGGGGCAACGGCCTCACCACGATCGCCGGCGACGGCACGGCGCTCGACACGTGGTACCCGGCCCCGGCCCTCGGCCACGCGCCGGACGACCGGCGCCGCCCCGAGGAGCTCGTCGCCTTCGCCAACCCGGATGCGCGGCGCAACGTGACCTTCGACATCGCGACCGTCGAGATCGAGCTGGCGGCCGCTCCGCAGTCGACCCCGGATGCTTACTTGCGGCTCCATCTCCTCTCTCACCTGCTCGTCGCCCCCAACTCCGTGAACCTCGACGGCCTCTTCGGCCACCTGCCGATCGTGGTGTGGACCAACGCCGGCCCCGTGCATCCGGACGACTTCGACCGCCTGCGCCCCCTGCTGCAGCGGGAAGGCATCCAGGCCTACGGCGTCGACAAGTTCCCGCGCATGCTCGACTACGTCACCCCGCCGAAGGTGCGCATCGCGGATGCCTCGCGGGTGCGCCTCGGCGCCCACCTCGCTCCGGGAACGACCGTGATGCACGAGGGGTTCGTGAACTTCAATGCCGGAACGCTCGGCGCCTCGATGGTGGAGGGGCGCATCTCGCAGGGCGTCGTGGTGGGCGACGGCTCCGACATCGGCGGCGGCGCCTCGATCATGGGCACCCTCTCCGGCGGCGGCACGCAGCGCGTCTCGATCGGGCGGCGGGCGCTGCTCGGCGCGAACGCGGGCATCGGCATCTCGATCGGCGACGACTCGGTGGTGGAAGCCGGACTCTACGTGACGGCCGGCACCAAGGTGGTGCTGATCGACGGATCGGGTGCCGACGAGGAGAACCGCATCGTGAAGGCGGTCGCTCTCTCCGGGGTGCCCAACCTGCTGTTCCGCCGCAATTCCCTCTCGGGTGCGGTCGAGGCGGTCTCCCGCTCGGGCGCCGGTGTCACACTCAACCCCACCCTCCACGCCTGACCTTGTGAGATCCCTCCTTTCGACTAATATGAGTAATATTCATATGAATCGGGAGAATTGTGATGCGTCTACGTCGACTTGCACTATCGGCCTCCGCCGTGGTGGGCCTGGTGGGGGTCCTATGCGGCGCCGGTGTGACCCAGGCAGGTGCCACCGCTCCGCGCGCATTCGACCTCGATGCCCCGCTGACGACACTCTTCACCCACGACGACCCCACACTCGACGTAGAACTCCAGTTGATCGACGAGGTCATCGCTGAACGTCGACGAGATGCGCACAGCTACACTGACGCCGCTAATCCCTTCCGCATCCGCTACGAGGTGATGAGCGTCACGGATCGGCAGATCGCGGCACGATTGGCCGACGCTCGCGACGCCGGCGTCTACGTCCAGCTTCTGGTCGATTATCGACAGCTCGACCCGGCCTACCCCTGGCTCGACACGGATGAGTACCTCGCCGGACGGGGGTTCACCGTCGTCGACGATCAAGCAAAACTGACTTCGACGACCAAGGTGAGCACGAATCTCGTGGGCATTCGGACTTCCGGTTTCATGCACCTCAAAGCCCGGCTCTTCGAAACCCCAGCCTCGAAGATCGTCCTGACCGGCGGGCAGAACGCGAGCACCGAGGGTTGGCAACTCAATGACGACGGCCTGCAGGTAATCCGCGACGCTGCGCTTTACTCGAAATACTCGTCGGCCTACTCCGCCGTGCTCGAGAGCAGGAAGATCGCCAACACGTGGGACGCTGCGGCTCCGGTCAATGTGCTCTTCACACCGGAGGCGTCCGGTCAACGAACGAGCGCCAAGATGCTCGAATGGTTGAGGAGCGAGTCGAATCTCATCCTCCTCATGGTCTTCTCTCTTCGCGATTTCACCGCGCCGGGCGGTGACACCTTGCTCGCGACGCTCACCGCCAAGGCCTCCGCCGGAGTACCCGTCTACGTCATCACCGACAAGAACCAGTCCGATGGCGAGGCAGGAGAGACGAACGACTCGACCGAAGACCGCCTGCGCACAGCCGGAGTGCACGTCTACGAGGCCCGCAACGCACGGGGTACCTACGCGTCGATGCACACGAAAGCCGCCGTGCTGGGGGCGAGCTGTCCGCGCGTCATCGCCGACTCCGCCAACTGGTCGACATCCGCACTCGGCACGGCCACGGCGACATCGAAGAACGTCGAGAGCGTGCTGTTCATCGACTCGGAACGAGCAGACTCCTGCGCCACTGGTGATCGATTCCTCGCACGATGGATGGAGCTCCTCTCGCAGTACGCCGACCAAAGCGTTCGAGACGACGGTGAGTCCGACTACCCCACAGTCGTCGGCCGTCTCACCTCGCTTCCCGGCTGGCCGAGTCAAGAAGTGACCTTCACGGCGCACGCGACCTACACCAGCTTCGGCGAAGACGCCCGCGTGCTCGGTAGCCTCCCTCAACTCGGAGACTGGGGCCGTGCCGCGGGAGGGCCCGTCCTGCTCACCGACACCGCGAGCTATCCGACGTGGAGATCTTCCGCATCGGTCGCCGTGCCGCTCGGAACGTGGTTCGAATGGAAGCTGGCAGTCACCGCGGGCAGTGCCCCACCCGCACGCTGGGAGACAGGAGGCAACCGCTCGACGATCGCGATGCCGCCCGCTTTCGGCCGCAACCGGACGCTGGCGCTCGACGCGACCTGGCGCTGATGCCCTAGGGGCGAGGGGCCTGGAAGGCCTGCGGGAGGTCGCGCGCGGGGGCACCCATGTAGAGCTGCTGCGGGCGCCCGATCTTCGTCTGCGGGTCGATGGCCATCTCGCGCCAGTGGGCGATCCAGCCGGGCAGGCGCCCGATCGCGAACAGCACCGTGAACATCCGCGTCGGGAAGCCCATCGCCTTGTAGATGACACCGGTGTAGAAGTCGACGTTCGGGTAGAGCCGTCGGGAGATGAAGTACTCGTCCGACAGGGCGACCTGCTCGAGCTCCTTCGCGATGTCGAGCAGCGGATCTTGCACCCCGAGAGCCAGCAGCACCTCGTCGGCGCTCTCCTTCACGAGCTTCGCGCGCGGGTCGTAGTTCTTGTAGACGCGGTGGCCGAAGCCCATGAGACGGATGCCCGCCTCCTTGTTCTTCACGCGCTCCACGAACTTCGCCACGCCTTCGCCCGAATCGCGGATCTGCGCGAGCATCGTGAGCACCGCCTCGTTCGCTCCACCGTGCAGCGGACCGAACAGCGCGTTGATGCCCGCCGAGATGGAGGCGAACATGTTGGCCTCGGTCGATCCGACGAGCCGCACGGTCGACGTCGACGCGTTCTGCTCGTGGTCTTCGTGCAGGATGAGCAGGCGCTCCAGCGCCTTGGACAGCACCGGGTTGATCTCGTAGGGCTCGGCCATCGTGCCGAAGTTCAGCCGCAAGAAGTTGTCGACGAAAGAGAGCGAGTTGTCGGGGTAGAGGAACGCCTGCCCGAGGCTCTTCTTGTGCGCGTAGGCCGCCATGACGGGCAGTTTCGCGAGCAGACGGATGGTGGAGATCTCGACGTCTTCGGGATTGCGCGGGTTCAGCGAATCCTGGTAATAGGTCGACAGCGCCGAGACACCCGACGACAGCACCGACATCGGATGCGCGTTGTGCGGCAGCGCGTCGAAGAAGCGCTTGAGATCTTCGTGCAGCAGCGTGTGGTGCCGGATCTTGTCGTCGAACTCGGCCAACTCCGACGGCGTCGGCAGCTCGCCGTAGATGAGCAGCCAGGCGACCTCGAGGTAGGTGAGGTTCTGCGCGACCTGCTCGATCGGATAGCCGCGGTACCGAAGGATGCCGGCATCACCGTCGATGTAGGTGATCTCCGACCGCGTGGCCGCGGTGTTCACGAAGCCGTAGTCGAGGGTGGTGAGCCCGGTCTTCTTGGTGAGCGTCGACAGATCGATCGACGACGCTCCGTCGACGCTCTGCAGCAGCGGGAACTCGGCAGAGCCGCCGGGGAAGGTCAGCGTAGCCGTCTGCCCTTCGACGCTCGGAGCAGCCTCGACCACCGGGGTTTCGGCAGCGTCACCCGTACCGGCGATCGTGCTGTCTGATTTCTGACCGACGTCCGTCACGGCGCCTCCCTGAGTGATCCTGCCTGCGTGTCAGTGGCGGGACGCAGCGAGGCTTTTGTGAACCTGGACCGCGTTGACCCGCATACAGCCTAATGTGACCCGAACCCAACTGTTGCATCCGACCACGCTCGCACCGGGTTGTTGGAGGAATGCTCCTAACGCAGCCCAGCAGCGTCCAGACGGGCGGCTGCGGCGGCGATCCGCTCATCCGTGGCGGTGAGCGAGAATCGCACGTGCAGCGGGTAGTGATCGCCGTAGAAGTGCCCAGGGCCCGCGAGTATCCCCCGCGCTGCGAGGGCAGAAATGGTCTCCCAGCCGTCGCGCCCCTCGGTGGCCCACAGGTAGAGACCGGCCTCGCTCGCGTCGATGCGCAGCCCCGCCCGTTCGAGCGCCGGCCGCAGTACTGCGCGCCGTGCTCGATACAACGACTTCTGTTCGGCCACGTGGGCGTCGTCGCCCAGCGCGGCGATCATCGCCGCCTGCACGGGCGCCGGCGGAATCATGCCGGCGTGCTTCCGCACCGTCACGAGCCGTGCGATGAGCGCGGCGTCGCCCGCGGCGAACGCTGCTCGATAGCCGGCCAGGTTCGACTGCTTGCTGAGCGAATAGGCGCCGATGACGCCGGTGAGGTCGCCCCCGGTCACACGAGGATCGAGGATGCTCGGCACGGGTTCGGAGGCCCAGCGCCCGTCCCAGCCGAGCTCGGCGTAGCACTCGTCGCCGGCGATCACGGCTCCGAGCGAACGAGCTCGCGCGACGGCGGCGGTCAAGGCCGAGACGTCGAGCACCGATCCGTCGGGGTTGCCGGGGCTGTTCGTCCAGACCAGTCGGGTGTTCGACGGCCATTCGGCCGGGTCGTCAGACGCGAACGACGAGGCGCCGGCGATCTGCGCGCCCATTGCGTAGGTCGGGTAGGCGGCCCGCGGATGCACGACCACGTCGCCCTCGCCGAGCCCGAGCATGAACGGCAGCCAGGCCACGAACTCCTTGGAGCCGATGGTGGGCAGAACGTTCGCCTCGGTCAGCCCGGTGACACCCCGCCGCCGGGCATACCACTCCACGACGGCCTCGCGCAGCCGCGGGGTGCCGGCGGTCTGCGGGTAGGCGTGCGCATCCGTCGCCGCGGCCAGCGCGTCGCGCACCACGGGCGGCGTCGGGTCGACCGGTGAGCCGATCGAGAGGTCGACGATGCCGCCCGGATGCGCCTTCGCCGTAGCGGCGTAGGGCGCCATCTGATCCCACGGGTAGTCGGGCAGTTCGCCGAGGGCCACCGCTCAGGCCCCGACGCTCAGTGCTCGCCCTGGGGCGGGAGCACGGCGATGACCGGGTGATCGTGCTTGATCACGCCGATCTTGGCTGCTCCGCCGGGCGAACCGATCTCGTCGAAGAACTCGACGTTGGCCTTGTAGTAGTCGGCCCATTCCTCGGGAAGGTCGTCTTCGTAGTAGATGGCCTCGACCGGGCACACCGGTTCGCAGGCACCGCAGTCGACGCACTCGTCGGGATGGATGTAGAGGGAGCGTTCGCCTTCGTAGATGCAGTCGACAGGGCATTCGTCGATACACGCGCGGTCTTTGACGTCCACGCACGGGAGGGCGATGACATAGGTCACAGTGCTTCAGATCCCTTCGATGACCGGAATTCGAGTCTACTTCGTCGCCGGGCGCGCTCCGCCCAGCCGAGGCCAGGCGAGCACCACCACGGCGACCAGCGTCGATCCGATGAGCCAGACGGTGCCGAGCACGTTCTCCGCACCGGCCACGCTTCCGGGAATGAGGATGGAGCCACCGGGGCTCGGGAGTGCCAGCAGGGCCACCATGCCCACCAGGCCGATACCGGCGAGGATCGAGGCGAGCCGCGAGGCGAAGCTCATCCGCAATCCCACCAGCAGGAGCGTCTCAGCGGGCAGGGCGATGATGAGACCGATCGGCAGGTCGAACAGCCCGAAGACGCTGACACTGATCTGGTGCACGATCGTGCCGAGCACCCCGAACAGCGCGCCGAGCACCAGCGCGACCAGGTAACCGAGCACCCGGGTGAGCATCGACGTGCCGACCGGCGTCTCGGCTGTGGCGGGCGTGTCGGCGGCGGGCACGGACGACCACGACACCGCCGGCCCCTCGGCGCCCGTCGTGCGGATGCCGTAGGCCGGTTCGCTCTGATCGGCGCCGTAGCGGCGCGGCTCGTTGTCCACCGATCCAGCCTACGACGTGCGGCTGACAGCTACCGTCGGCGCGGGTTCCGAAGACGCCTTCGATGACACCTCTCAGGATCGTCTGGGTGGTCTTGGAGCCGAGCACGTCGGTGAGGATGTCCGGCTGCGGCTTGGTGGTGCGGCTGCGCGGGACCGAGCGAGGTGCGGGTGCGCTGCGCCTTTCCTTCGCGGCCTGCGCCTTCGCCTCGCGGGCGACCTGGGCCTCGAACTCGGCCTGCTGCCTGGCGTACTCCTCCGCGGCTTCACCGGCGGCAGCGGCCGCCGCGGCGGCGTTCATCTTCTCCGTGAGGAGTTCGCGCGCCGACTCGCGGTCGATCGGGGTTCCGTACAGCGGCAGCAGGGGCGAGGCGGCGACGGCCGCGTCGATCTGCGCATCCGGGGTCGGCGCCATCGATCCCTGCGGTGCCCGCACCCGGGTCCACGCCACCGGGCTCGGCGCCCCCTTCTCGTTCATCACGGTCACCACGGCTTCGCCGGTGCCGAGGTTCTGCAGCACCTGGTCGAGGTCGTAGGCCGAGGTCGGGTAGGTCGACACCGTCGCCCGCAGCGCCTTCGCATCATCGGGCGTGAAGGCGCGCAACGCGTGCTGCACGCGCGAGCCGAGTTGGGCGAGCACGTCGCCCGGCACGTCCTTCGGCGTCTGGGTGACGAAGAAGATGCCCACGCCCTTCGACCGGATGAGGCGCACGGTCTGCACGATCGACTGCTCGAAGTCCTTGGAGGCGTCGCGGAAGAGCAGGTGGGCCTCGTCGAAGAAGAACACGAGCTTCGGCTTGTCGAGGTCGCCGACCTCGGGCAGGTCGTTGTAGAGGTCGGCGAGCAGCCACATCAGGAAGGTCGAGAACAGCGCCGGCCGGTCGGCGACCCGCGGCAGCTCCAGCAGGCTGATGATGCCGGTGCCGTCGTCGGCGGTGCGCAGGAACACCGAGGTGTCGATCTCGGGCTCGCCGAAGAACGCCTCGGCTCCCTGGGCGGCGAAGGCGATGAGCTCACGCAGGATGACGCCGACGGTGGCGTTCGAGAGCCCGCCCATCGTCTTCAGCTCCTCCTTGCCCTCGTCTCGCGTGAGGTAGGTGAGCACGGCACGCAGGTCGCTGAGGTCGAGGAGCGGCAGCCCAGCCTGCTCGGCGTAGTGGAACACCAGCCCGAGGCTCGACTCCTGGGTGTCGTTGAGGCCGAGCACCTTGCTGAGCAGCAGCGGGCCGAAGCCCGACAGCGTGGCACGGATCGGCACCCCCTTGCCGATGCCACCGAGACTGAAGTATTCGGTTCGGCTGGCTTTCGGGCTCCAGTCCTGCCCGATCGCGGCGGTGCGCGCCAGCAGTTTCTCGGTGCCGTCGCCCGGCGTGGCGACGCCCGAGAGGTCGCCCTTCATGTCGGCCGCGAACACCGGCACGCCGGCGGCCGCGAGCTGTTCGGCCAGGGTCTGCAGGGTGCGCGTCTTGCCGGTGCCGGTGGCTCCGGCCACCAAGCCGTGCCGGTTGGTCATGGCGAGCGGGATGCGCACCTGCACCCCCGGAAGCGCCTCGCCGTTGACGAGGGCGCCGATCTCGAGCGCCGGCCCGTCGAAGGCGTAGCCGGCGCGGATGACCTCCACCGAGGCCTCGTCGAGGGGCCCGTCGGGGGCAGGTTGAGGCAATACCGACGGGGCCGGACGGGATGCGACGGATGCGGCGGATGCGGCGGCAGCCTCCTCGGCCCGCTTCACCGCGGCCTCCGCCAGGGCCTGCGCCTGCCGGGCCGCCTCCACCGCTGCCGCGGCGTCGGCTTGGGCCTTACGAACCTCGTCATCCGTCATGACCACAGCCTAGGAGAACCCGGCACCGGCGCGATGGTTCCGGTTGGACAATCATCGGCCGGGTCATTACGCTCGGACTTTGGTAAGGCTAGGCTTACCGATGTAAGTCTCCCCTTCCCGGAAATGGTGCTCGTGCTCGCCAACTACCTGATCGGCCTGCGTGAGGGCCTCGAGGCCGCGCTCGTCGTGGGCATCCTCGTGGCCTATGTGCAGAAGCTCGGCCGCCGAGACGTGCTGTTCCGGCTCTGGATCGGAGTGGGCCTCGCCGTGCTGGTGGCCCTCGGCGTCGGTGCCGTGCTCACCTTCGGGGCCTACGGGTTGAGCTTCGAGGCGCAGGAAGCGCTCGGCGGCTCGCTCTCGATCATCGCCACCGGCTTCGTCACCTGGATGGTGTTCTGGATGCTCCGCACCTCCCAGAACCTCAAAGGAACACTGCAGAGCGACATCGACAAGGCGCTGATCGGCGCCGGCTGGGGGCTGGTGCTCGTCGCCTTCCTCGCGGTCGGCCGAGAAGGGGTCGAGACCGCCCTGTTCATCTGGGCAGCGGTGCAGGCCACCGGCGAGACCACCCTGCCTCTCCTCGGGGCGGCCCTCGGCATCCTCACCGCCGTCGTGCTCGGCTACCTCATCTACCGGGGGCTCGTGCGCATCAACCTGGCACGCTTCTTCGCCTGGTCGGGCGGATTCCTCATCCTGGTGGCCGCCGGCGTGCTCTCCTACGGCGTGCACGACCTGCAGGAGGCCGGCATCCTGCCCGGCTTGAACAACCTCGCCTTCGACGTGAGCGCCGTCATCCAGCCCGACAGCTGGTACGGCACCCTGCTGAAGGGCACCGTCAACTTCTCCCCCGCCACGACCTGGCTCGAGCTCACGGTCTGGCTGCTCTACTTCGTTCCCACCATGACCCTGTTCATCCGCGCGGTGATGCGGGGCAAGAAGCCCACGACGACAGCGCCGGCACCCGCGCCCGCCGTCGTTCACACCCACAGCTAGGAGTTCGCGTGACGAACCAGAAGTTCCCGAAGACCCGACCGGTGCTCGCCGCGGCCGGCGCCGCGATCACCCTGCTCGCCCTCGCCGGATGCGTGCCGAACAACACGTCGGCGGCCGACGGCGCCGGCGCGATCACCGTCGACAGCTCGGCCGACGACTGCGCGGTCAGCGCCACCACGGCCACGAGCGGCACGCTCACCTTCTCGGTCACGAACTCCGGCGACCAGGTCACGGAGTT